>JAEYTY010000018.1 GCA_023433775.1 Pseudomonadota bacterium
CAATTACCCGCTGCCGGCCCTGCCTCAGCCGCTCACGCGACCGGCCCAACTGGGCCTGTGGCTGGCCGAGACGCGCAATGATCTGCAGCCGCCAGCGGTCAAGCTGGTTGGCGAAATCGGCGATCTGGTTGAAGCGCTGGGCCAGACACAGGGCTGTATGCTGGCACGCATGTCCGGATCGGGCGCGACGGTTTTTGGCCTCTTCGGCTCAAGCACGCAGGCCCATCAGGCCGCCCATGACATGCGCAAAGCCCGTGCAGATTACTGGGTGGCAGCCGCGCCATTGCTGATGCCGGAGCGACCCGCTTAGGACGCGCGGTTGACGCTGTGATCGACGACGTCGGCGAGGATGGATTTCATCTCGCTGTCGGGCAGGCCGGCCAGCGCTGCAATGGCGGCATCCGCGTGTTGCTGCGCCTTGGCGAGCGTGCGCTTCAGCGTATCGTGGCGGTTGAAGATGGCGACGACCTGCTGCACTTCGAGGTCGCTGGCATCGGCCTTGCCCAGGGCCGCAGCGATGACGCCGCGCTCGGCTTCGGTGCCATCGGCCAGCGCCAGGATGACCGGCAGGGTCATCTTCCCTTCCCGCAAGTCATCGCCGACATTCTTGCCCAGCGTGCCGGACTGGCCACCATAATCGAGCGCGTCATCAACCAGCTGGAATGCATTGCCGAGCTCCAGACCATACGTAGCGAGAGCTTCGCGACCGGCCGCATCGGCGCCACCGGACATGGCCCCGACTTCGCAGGCCGCCTTGAACAGCACGGCGGTTTTGGCGCGGATCACTTCGGCATAGTCGGCTTCGGTGGTCGTGAGATCGCCGGTTTTGGCCAGTTGGAAAACTTCGCCCTCGGCCATGACAGCGGAGGCGGCGGACAAGACGCCCAGCGCCTCGATATTGCCAGTCTCGACCATCATCATGAAGGCCTGTCCGAGCAGGAAATCGCCGACGAGAATGGAGGCCTTGTTGCCCCAGATCACCCGGGCGGCCTGCTTGCCCCGGCGCATGTCGCTTTCGTCCACCACATCGTCATGCAGCAGCGTGGCGTTGTGCATGAACTCGACGGCAGCAGCGAAGTTGACGGCATCGCCCTTGCCCCTGGCAAAGAGGATAGCGGCGGCGACGGTAAGCATGGGGCGCAGGCGCTTGCCGCCACTGTCGATCAGGTAGCGAGCAAGCTCGGGCACCATGTCGACATGGGACTGTGCCCGATCCAGAATGAGGGTATTGACGCGCGCCATATCGTCCGCCGTGGCGGCAAGCAGCCGTTCCACAGGGTTCAACGTCGCTACATCCTTCATCTGGGGCAGAACAGACACCGCCATTACAATCCTTGCCTGCCGGGTGCGGCAAACGGGTTGAGCCCGCCGCACTCGCGCATATATGGTCGCGCGGAACCAGCCACCGGGGTGCGATGTCCCTAGACCAGCCCAGCAAGTTTGTAAAACACCAATCGGTAACACGCGATGCCTTTTTGGGAGGCAGGATCACTCTGTCGCAGCCGGAGAAGGGTTTTCGTGCCGGGCTCGATAGCGTGCTGCTTGGCGCCGCAGTGAGCAGGGGCGCGAGAAATCTGCTTGATCTCGGGGCAGGTGTCGGGACGGCGGCGCTGGTGGCGCTAGCGTTGGGCAGAACAGAGCGGGCCACTCTTGCCGAACGGGACGAGACGGCGCTGGAACTTGCTAGTCGCAATATCGCTGACAACGGGTTTTCCGAGCGCGCCGGTATTGTGCGTGTCGATGTGACTGCCGGTGGCACTGAGCGCCGGGCTGCGGGGTTGCCCGACAATGCCCATGACGCAGTAATCGCCAATCCGCCATTTTTCGTGGCCGGGCAGGGCACGCTGGCGGAGGGCGATCAGCGGGCAAACGCACGCCACATGTCCGGCGAGGCACTGGACCAATGGGTCCGCTGCGCGGCGGCCAGTGCATCTGCAGGCGGGGAAGCGATCTTTGTCTATCCCGCCGAGGGGCTGGCGGGTCTGCTCGCGGCATTTGACAAGCGCTTTGGTGGAGTAACGATCTTGCCGCTGACCCCCAGACCCGGCAGCCCGGCGAGCCGCGTGCTACTGCGCGGCTTCAAGGGATCGCGTACGCCTTTGACTCTGCTTGCTTCGCGCCCCTTGCATGGAGCCGATGGCAATGGCTTCAGCGCAGATTTCGACGCGATTTTTCGTGGGGAAGCGGCGCTCGACTGGTAATCGCTTTCGCTCCGCCCTAAATCTGGCGGCGGAAACGGGAGGCATCGTATGACCGACAAGCGCAGTGCAGAATCTGGCCGCGAGGCCCGGCAATGACTTTTGTCATTCTGCGGATCGTCGTTTTCGTCGTCATCGGCCTGATGATCCTGTTTGGCGTGCGGCGGATCTGGCGCGACTGGACGGGAAAGTTCAAGGCAGACGACGAGGAAGTCAAACGACTGCGCCGCGAACGCGACCTGGCCGAACGGCAGCGCCCTGACGTCATTGATCTCAAGCGCGACGATGATGGCACCTTTCGGCCAGGCGGCAGGGATGACGACAAGCGCCATTGACCATGCCGACCGGCCAAACTAGAGGTTTGTCCGCCCTGGAGCGTTCCCAGCGAAAGTGGTAGCCGGTTTCGCGGTTCGGGAACGTGACCACGCAATTTGCCGCAGGACCTGCCAGATGACCTCCCGCCCAAGCCACATGGACCCCAAGAACTCGTTTCAGGGTCTGATCCTGACGCTTCAGCAGTTCTGGGCCGAACAGGGTTGTGTTGTTCTTCAGCCCTATGACATGCAGATGGGCGCCGGCACGTTCCACACGGCGACCACTTTGCGGGCGCTGGGGCCCAAGCCCTGGAAAGCCGCCTATGTGCAGCCCAGCCGCCGTCCCAAGGACGGGCGCTATGGTGAAAACCCCAACCGGCTGCAGCACTATTACCAGTTTCAGGTGATCCTGAAGCCATCGCCGGACAATATCCAGCAGCTCTATCTCGATTCGCTGGCCACCATCGGGCTCGATGCCTCGGTGCACGACATTCGCTTTGTCGAGGACGATTGGGAAAGCCCGACGCTGGGCGCCTGGGGCTTGGGCTGGGAATGCTGGTGCGACGGTATGGAAGTCAGCCAGTTCACCTATTTCCAGCAGGTGGCGGGCTTCGAATGCTCGCCCGTGCCCGGCGAAATCACCTATGGGCTCGAACGCCTTGCCATGTATGTGCAGGGCGTCGAGAACGTCTATGACCTCAATTTCAACGGCCGCGAAGGCGCCGAAAAGGTCACCTATGGCGAGGTCTTCCTGCAGAACGAGCAGGAATCATCGAAATACAATTTTGAAGCCGCGGACACCGACATGCTCTTCCGCCACTTCGAGGACGCGGAAAAGGAATGCCGGTCCATCCTCGCCAAGGGTGCTGACGGCAACCGCCAGACCATGGCCATTCCGGCCTATGAGCAGGTCGTCAAAGCCTCGCACAATTTCAACATGCTCGACGCGCGCGGCGTTATCTCGGTCACCGAGCGCCAAAGCTATATCCTGCGCATCCGCGAACTCGCCAAGGCCTGCGGCGAAGCCTGGCTTCAAACCGCAGGCGGCGGCGCGGAATAATCCCCGCTCGCGCGGGGATGTCCGGGTGATCAAGCCGTAACGGGCTGTTCCACATCCAGCACTGTCAGCATGTGGCGCTTGTTGGCGCGGTCGCGCCAGGTGATCGACTGGCCCTTGCGCAGCCCGATCAGCGCGGTGCCGATGGGGGTCATCACCGAAATCTTACCTTCATCGATATCGGCGTCCTTGGGATAGACCAAGGTGATCGACACTTCCTTGTCGTCATTGGTCCGATAGGTGATGCGCGACCCCATGCGGGCGACGTCTTCAGGCACCTTGCCTTCCTCGACGACGCGGGCGCGGTCGAGTTCGCCGAGGAGGCGATCGGCCAGGTCCGGCATCCGGTCGAGGCCAGCCATGGCCAGTTCATTGAGTTTTGAGTGATCGGCCTTGCCAAGCACGATAGCGGGCGCAAGGTCGCGACGAATTTCTGTCGTCATGGAATTCTCCTTTAGCTCCGGCGCGCAAATGCGCAGCCTGGGAAGCGATAGTCATTAATGATGGGAACGGGCGCCGGATGAAAAATGCCGTGAGCCCTAGTCAGGCTCCGGCGCGAGCGTGAATAGGGCTTCTATCCTGCAATGAGGATCGTGCAGCGATGGCTCGGGCGCTTGTTCATGTCGCTAAAGCTAGTGTCTTGGCGCGGCAAGTCAAGGGTGCCCGTTGCATCGGTGCAGGCAAGCTGGCAGTGTCCGCGCGAAAGTGTTTGAGGGAGACTCGCACATGTTCGGCTGGATTGTTCTTGGCCTCGTCGTCGTCGCTGCCTTTTATGCCATCACCATCTACAACGGGCTGGTCAAAAACCGGCAGATGGTTGAGGAGGGATGGTCGGGCATTGATGTGCAGCTCAAGCGCCGCACCGATCTCATTCCCAATCTGATGGAGACGGTGAAGGGCTATATGGGCCACGAGCGCGAGACGCTGGAAGCGGTTGTCGAAGCTCGCGCTGCGGCCACAAGCGGCGCCAATGCAGGGCCGGAACAGCGCGCCAAGGTGGAAGGCGAATTGTCGTCGGCCCTTGGCCGTCTTCTGGCCGTCGCGGAGGCCTATCCGGACCTCAAGGCCAACACGACCTTCCTCGAATTCCAGGATGCGCTGCGCACTGTGGAAGACGAAATCCAGATGTCGCGCCGCTATTACAATGGCGCGGTGCGCAATCTGAACGTGCAGGTGGAGAGCTTCCCCTCCAATTTCGTCGCAAACGCCTTCAACTTCATCAAGGCGCAGTACTTCGAGCTGGAGAACGAGGCGGATCGGGCTGTGCCCAGCGTCAAGTTCAACTGACAAAATGAGCCTCGTCTCGCGGATATTCAGCGCTATCGCGCTGCTGTTGCTGCTCGTCGCGCCCGTGACGGCGCGCGAGGAAATTCGTGCCTTTGCATCGGACGTGACGCTGCGCGTCGATGGCTCGGTAGAGGTTGTCGAAACGCTGGATATTTTTGCCGAAGGCAACCAGATTCGGCGGGGCATCTATCGCGATATTCCGACAACATTGCTGGGTCCGCAGGGCAACAAGATTCGCGTCGGGTTCGATGTTTCCAGCGTCACGCGAGCCGGCCGCCCGGAAATGTTCCGTGTCGAGCGCATGGGCGATTTTCAGCGCATCTGGATCGGTAACCCGGACGTGTTGCTGACCTATGGCGAGCATCGCTATGTGGTCACCTACACGATGGAGCGCATGGCGCGTCCATTCGAGGACCATGACGAGCTCTATTGGAACGCTACCGGCAATTACTGGGACTTTCCGGTGCTCAAATCCATGGCGCGGGTGCATCTGCCGCAAGGCGCACGCATCAGCGACATGAGCGCCTATACCGGTGTGCCGGGATCGAGCGAGCAAGCGGTGACCGCCACGCGCGTTTCGGACAATGAGGCGATGTTCCAGACGCAGCGGGTGCTGGCGCCGGGCGAGGGTATGACCTTCGCGGTGTCGTTCCAGAAGGGCATCATTGCCTATCCCGAAGGCAGCGCCGCCTTTATGCAGGAGCTGTCCGACCAGCGCGGCGTGTGGCTGCCGGTGCTCGCCGTAATCCTGCTGCTGGTTTATAATTTCAGCGCCTGGATGCGCGTCGGGCGTGACCCGCCAAAGGGTGTCGTCATCCCGCTTTTCCACCCGCCCAAGGGGTTCTCCCCGGCGCTGACCCATTATGTTTTGAAATGGGGTTTTGCCAATTCCGGCTGGACCGCCATGACCGCTGCCATCTTCAATCTCGGGGTGAAGGGGCTCGTCACCATCGACAATGCCGGCAAGACGCTGACAGTGACCAGCACGCGCAAGGAACCCGTTGAGACACTGCCCGTCGGGGAGCAGATCCTCGCCAATTACTTTGCCTCGCGGGGCTCGGTCACCTTCGACAAGGCCAATGGCAAGGATCTGGGCACCAAGAATGGCGAGTTCACTACCGCCATCGAGCGCGAAAACCGCGCCGTCTGGTTCAAGAACAATACCGGCTTTGCTGTGCTGAGCTTCGTGCTGGCCGCCCTGATGATCGTCGGTATGGTGGCTCTGGATGTGCTTGAACCCATTTGGCTGGTCATCGCGGTATTCGGCGGCATCTTTATCGGCGTAATCGGCACGGTGCTGTTTAACGTCATCAAGACCGGCCATGTGGTGCAGCGCATTGTGCTGCTGGTGGCCGCCGGGGCTTTTGCAACAAATTTCACCGGCGCGATGCTGGAATCGTTCACCGGTATCAATATCAATACGCCTGCCGTGGCGGCGGCGTCGCTGGTCGTTATCAGCGTCGTCTTTGCCATCCTGATGCGCGCGCCCACAGTGCAGGGTCGCAAGGTCATGGATGAGATTGCCGGGTTTAAGCTCTATCTGGAAACAGCCGAGAAGAACCGGCTCAACATCAATGATGAGCCGCCGCTGACAGTGGAGCGCTTCGAGCGCATCCTGCCCTATGCGATAGCGCTGGGCGTAGAAAAGCCATGGTCAGAGCATTTCGAGGCCGAACTGGCGCGAAACGCCACGACGGGCGAGAGTGGCGGCTATCGTCCGGCCTGGTATTCTGGCCGCAACAGCGATTTTTCCTCGGGCGGTATTTCGAAAACTGTGGCCGCCGCCTCGTCCGGCATGGCCGCGGCCATGGTGGCAGCGCAGCCAGTGCAGGCGAGCTCTTCAGGCTCGGGCGGTGGCGGTTTTTCCGGCGGCGGCGGTGGTGGCGGCGGCGGCGGCGGCTGGTAACCGCGCTGCCGCAGGCGATGGACATCGCCGCGCCCTCACGCTAATCACCCTGACGCTTTCCAAACCGGTTGCCCACCATGCCCGAATTGCTGCTTGAACTCTTCTCCGAGGAAATTCCCGCCCGCTTCCAGCGGCGCGCGGCCGAGGACCTGAAGAAGGCCGTGACCAATGCGCTGGTCGATGCCGGGCTGGTCTATGAGGGCGCGCGCGCCTTCGCGACGCCACGGCGTCTGGCGCTGACTGTCGCGGGCCTGCCTGCACGCTCGCCGGACACGCGCGAAGAAAAGAAGGGCCCGAAAGTGGGCGCGCCGCAGCCGGCGATTGACGGATTTTTGCGTGCCGCAGGCCTCGCCTCGATTGATCAGGCCAAGGTAGAAAGCGACCCGAAAAAGGGTGACTTCTATGTGGCGCTGATCGAAAAGCCGGGTGCTGAGGCAGTTAAGCTGCTGTCTGCCATCCTGCCAAAGGTCCTGGCCGAATTTCCATGGGCCAAATCGATGCGCTGGGGATCGGGCAGTTTCAACTGGGTCCGCCCGCTCCGCGCCATCACCGCCACCTTTGGCAGCGAGAACGACGAACCGATTGTCGTGCCCTTCGCCACCAACGATATTGCTTCGGGCCAGACCACGTTCGGTCACCGCTTCCTCTCGCCAGACGCGATCAAGGTGAAGCGGTTTGATGATTATGTGACGGCGCTGGAGCGCGCCAAGGTCGTGCTCGATATCGACCGCCGCAAGGACATTATCCGCGCCGACGCAGACCAACTGGCCTTTGCGCAGGGGCTGAGCGTCATCCACGACGAAGGCCTGCTCGAAGAAGTCGCCGGGCTGGTCGAATGGCCCGTGGTGATGATGGGGTCGTTCGATCCCGAATTCCTCAAGCTGCCTGAGGAAGTGATCATCGCCACCATCCGCGCCAATCAGAAATGCTTCTGCCTGCGCGACGCATCGGGCAAGCTGGCGCCGAACTTTATCATCACCGCAAACACAGTTTCCGCTGATGGCGGCACGGTGGTTGTCGGCGGCAATGAGCGCGTTATCCGCGCACGGCTCAGCGATGCGGCGTTCTTTTATCAGGGCGATCTTGCCGTGCCGCTCGAGCATGGCCTGCCCAAGCTCGAAGACACAGTTTTCCACGCCAAGCTCGGCAGCCAGTTCGCTCGCGTCGAGCGGCTGGTCAAGCTTGCTGGTGAAATCGCGCCGCTGGTTGGCGCCGACCCGGAGCGCGCCAAGCGTGCCGCCATGCTGGCCAAGGCCGATCTCACCACAGGCATGGTCGGTGAGTTCCCCGAACTACAGGGCCTGATGGGTCGCTACTATGCTGCTGCGCAAGGCGAGCCGGCGGACATCGCGACGGCGATGGAAATGCACTACAAGCCGCTTGGGCCATCGGACAAAGTTCCGACCGAGCCGGTGTCGATTGCCGTGGCGCTGGCCGACAAGCTGGATCTGCTGACCGGGTTCTGGGCCATTGACGAGAAGCCGACGGGCTCCCGCGATCCCTTCGCGCTGCGTCGTGCGGCGCTGGGCGTGATCCGGATTATTTCCGAGAATGGGCTGAAATTCCCGCTCAATGTCGAGCCAGACCTGCTGGCCTTCTTCCATGATCGCCTGAAGGTCACGCTGCGCGAGGCCGGTGCGCGGCATGATCTGGTCGATGCTGTCATCTCGGCCGACAGCAATGACATCCTGCAGATCACCCAGCGCGCGGAAGCGCTGTCGAGCCTCCTGGCGACCGACGATGGCGCCAATCTGCTTTCCGGCTACAAGCGCGCCGCCAATATTCTCTCTGCCGAGGAGAAGAAGGATGGCAGGGCCTATGCTGGTTCTGTTGACCGGGCAGCACTGCGCCTCCCCGAAGAGAGCGCACTGGCTGATGCCGTGGAAAGGGTGAGCAAGGATGTGGCAGCCAAGGTGGCCGCTGACGGCTACAAGGCCGCCATGGCTTCGCTGGCGACGCTGCGCGGGCCGGTCGACGCCTTCTTCACCGCTGTGCTGGTGAATGATGCCGATCCTGCCGTGCGCGCCAATCGCCTGAACCTGCTGGCGCGGCTGCGCGATACCATGCATCTGGTGGCGGACTTCTCCAAGGTCGCCGGGTAACAGGGGAGGCCGGAGATGAGTGTCGGCCTTCTCGCTTTGCTGGACGATGTGGCGGGCCTCGCCAAGGTCGCTGCCGCCTCTATTGATGACATTGCCGGTCAGGCGACCAAGGCGGGCATCAAGGCTGCCGGGGCCGTGGTGGACGATGCGGCGGTGACGCCGCGCTATGTCGACGGGTTCACCGCCGATCGCGAATTGCCGATTGTCGGGCGCATCGCCTGGGGCTCGGTGCGCAACAAGCTGCTGTTCCTGCTACCGGCGGCGCTGATACTCAGCCTTGTTGCGCCATGGATCATCACCCCCATCCTCATGCTGGGCGGCGCCTATCTCTGTTATGAGGGCGCCGAAAAGGTGTTCCACGCGCTGATGCCGCATGAGGCCGAGGGCCATGAGGCGGGGCTGGAGCCTGCTGCACTCGACCCGAAAAGCGAAGAAGACATGCGCGTCGCGGGCGCCATCAAGACCGATTTCATCCTCTCGGCCGAGATCATGACCATCTCGCTGGCCGCTATTGAGGTGGACAATTTCTGGACCCGCGCGGCCATTCTCGCGCTGGTCGGTGTCGGCATCACGGCGCTGGTCTATGGCGCGGTGGCGCTATTGGTGAAGGCCGATGATTTTGGCGTTCTGCTCGCTCGCAAGGGGCATCTGGGCTTTACGCGCGCCTTCGGGCGCTGGCTCGTGCGGGCCATGCCGGTCTTCATGCAGGCGCTTGGCGTGGTCGGCACGGCGGCGATGATCTGGGTGGGCGGCGGCATCCTGCTGCATGGTCTGGCCGGCTTCGGCCTTGTCGCGCCGGAGCACTGGATCGAGCAGGCTGCGGAATGGGCCGCTCATGCACTTCCGGCCATCGCCGGTTTCGCCGGTTGGGCGATAACAGCCTTCATCGATGGCATTTTCGGGCTGCTATTCGGGCTCGTGTTGATCCCGGTCGCGGGATATGCAGTCGCGCCGCTGTGGCGTGCCATCAAGAAGCTGTTGCCGCGCCGGCCTAAAACGGCGGGCTGAAGCTTTCGACCTTTTTGGCCTTGAACGGCGCCATGCCTTCGCGAGCGAGCTCGTCGGCGCGTTCGTTCAGCTCGTCGCCGGCATGACCCTTGACCCAGTGCCACTGGATCTGGTGCCGTTTGGTGGCCTCATCCAGCGCCTGCCAGAGTTCTACATTCTTGACCGGCTTCTTGTCGGCGGTCTTCCAGCCATTGCGCTTCCAGCCGTGTATCCAGCTCTGGACGCCGTTTTTCACATATTGGCTGTCGGTGTGCAGGTCGACCGGGCAGGGGCGCGACAGGGCATTGAGCGCCTCTATGGCGGCGGTCAGCTCCATGCGGTTATTGGTGGTCTGCGCCTCTCCGCCCTTGAGCTCCTTGCGGTGCTGGCCAAACTGCAGAATGGCACCCCAGCCACCAGGGCCGGGATTGCCCGAACAGGCGCCATCCGTATGGATGGTGACGCGGTCAGTCATTGGCCGGCCGGCGGAGGATGTGGAATTGGCAGGTGATGCCGATATGGTCCTGCGCGACATGGGTTTTTTCCATGCCGATTTTGCCGAGGACCGCGAGGGAGGGCGCGTTGCGGATATCGGCCATGCCGATGAAGTGATCGCCCCTGTCACCGGCAAAGAACCAGTCGCGTAACCCCGCCGCCGCTTCCTTGGCATAACCCGCTCCATGATAATCTTCAAAGAGCGCGTAGCCTATTTCAGGCTCACCGGTGGGGGGATAAATGCCAAAGCCGGCCCGGCCAATAAAGGCGCCATCGCTTTTGCGGCGGAGGCGCAGCTTGCCGAGCTGGCGCGTTTCGAACAGTTCAATCCAGAGCGCGACGGCCGTCTCGGCCTGCTCCCGTGTCCAGGGCGCACCGCTGACTGTAAGGTAGCGCGAGACATTGGGATTGCCGTGCAGTGCGACTAGGTCGTCGACCTGATCCATGCGCCAGCCAGAGAGGATCAGGCGGTCGGTTTCAAAAAGGTCTAGTTCGCTCATCGTGCAGAATTTGTCTCGAGGTCACGCAGGACGCGGGGGATGTTGAAGGCGATATTCTCTTCCGCCGTGGTCTTGGTTTCGACCTTCACGTCATAGCGCGCAGCAAAGGCGTCGATAACCTCTTCGACAAGACTCTCGGGCGCCGAGGCACCGGCGCTGACGCCCAGCGAAGTGATATTGCCATAGATCGACCAGTTAATGTCGCTGGCGCGATCAACCAGCGTGGCAACGCGGCAGCCGGAGCGCAGGGCCACTTCGACCAGGCGCTGCGAATTGGATGAGTGGGGCGAGCCGACAACAATCATCGCATCGACCAGTGGGGCCACGGCCTTGATGGATTCCTGCCGATTGGTCGTGGCGTAGCAGATGTCTTCCTTGTGCGGGCCGTTAATCGCGGGGAAGCGGGCCTTCAGCGCCCCGATGATCTCGCGGGTGTCATCGACCGAGAGGGTAGTCTGGGTGACAAAGGCCAGGGTTTCAGGATTTTTGGGCGTAAAGCTTTGGGCGTCAGCGACCGTCTCGATCAGGGTCACCGCGCCGGGGGGCAATTGCCCCATTGTGCCGATGACTTCGGGATGGCCGGCATGGCCGATGAGCACGATTTCGTGACCTTCCTCCAAATGGCGCGAGGCTTCGACATGCACCTTGCTGACGAGCGGGCAGGTGGCGTCGAGGAAGAACATGTTGCGCGCCTTTGCGTCCGCCGGCACGCTCTTGGGTACGCCATGCGCCGAAAACACCACAGGCGCCTCGGTCTCTGGGATTTCTTCCAGTTCCTCGACAAAGACGGCGCCCTTGGCCTTGAGGCCTTCAACGACATATTTGTTGTGAACGATGGCGTGGCGCACATAAACCGGGGCGCCATATTTCTGCAGCGCCAGTTCCACAATCTGGATGGCGCGATCCACGCCAGCGCAAAATCCGCGGGGGGCGCAGAGCAGAATGTCGAGTTGTTGCCGCTTTTCCATAGCAGATCAGATGCTTTCCGCGTCCCGGCAAGTCAAGTGCTGTTGCAGCCGACGTGGGGCACGGGCAATATGCCTTTGTGGTGGTGGGGACGTGTTCAGTGAGTTTGGCGCAGGAAATGTTTGCGATTGCCCCGGCGATGGGGAAGGCGAACCTGAGCGCTGCCCAGCTCAAATTGCTGACAGGCAAGGCGCGCTGGATCTTCCGCGTCGGGGAAGCGGGTTTTCCCACCATTCCCACGATCGCCATTACCCGCGCCGCCTGGGAGGAACTGCAGGCCGAGCGTAGCCAGCATGACACCAGGCTGCGTAACCACTGGGTGGCGTGCCTGTTCAAGCTAGTTGGTAGCGATGCCAATCCGCCCATGCTGGTGGTGCGCACCTCCGCCGGAAGCCACAATGGCGGGTTGGCACCGGCACGCATCGGCATTCCCGCACCCTCGGCGCCCGAGGATTCGGTCGATCCCGGCCGGCCACTGGCGCGCGCCATAAAGCAGGCATTTGAAAGCTACGGCTTTGCGCCCAAGAGCTGGAGCAGTCCCCGACAGGATGATGATCGCGCCCGCCAGATTGTGCTGGTGCAGGCTTTGGCCGATGGCGAGATCGAACAATTCCTCACCCGCAATGCCACGACAGGCGCGATGGGACCGGCGCCGCTGAATGGCAGCCCGCTGCCGCGCCTGCCCGAGTCGGTTGAAGCTCTGATTTCCCTGCTCGACGCCAAGGCCGGCCGGCACATGGCGTGTCTGGTGGCCATCGAACGGGGCAGGGTGCAGTTCCTGTCGGCACGGCCAATTCAGGCCACCGCCAGCGCCGATCTCGAAGCGGCGGTGGATCGGGTCAAGCGCAAGGTCTGGACCCCGCACAACGCCGTGACCCGTGTTGACCCCAACCGGCTGGTGCAGGTGCTGCATCCCCGGTTGAAATCGGCGGATGATGTCATCCCCATTGCCATGGGCCTCGGTGTTTCGCCGGGTGCGGCCAGCGGCATCATTACATTCAGCGCCGAAGACGCGGCGCGGCTGCGCGCCCGCGGCAAGCATTGCATTCTTGTGGTCAATGAAACCGGCCCCGCCGATATCGAGGGCATGAGAGCCGCAACCGGAATTTTGACGGCGCGCGGCGGCATGACCAGCCATGCCGGCGTTATCGCCCGTATTACCGGCAAGCCATGCGTCGCCGGTGTGCGCACGCTATCGGTCGATATGACCGAAATGGTCTGCCGCATTGGCGACCGCGAGTTCCGCCCTGGTGACAGGCTGACCATCGACGGCAATGACGGGGCCGTCTATCTCGGCACCCTGCCGCTGGCACAGCCGCAGATTGGCGGGGCCATCGGCACTTTGCTGGGCTGGTCAGACGCGTCCCGCTCCATTGCCGTGCGCACCAATGTTGAGACGGTGGAATCGGCGGCGACCGCGCTCAGCTTCGGTGCCGAAGGCATTGGCCTCGCGCGGTCAGAGCACATGTTCTTTTCGCCCGAGCGCATGGTGGCGCTGCGGCGCGTGATCCTCTCGGAGGATGAAGAGGCACGCAGCCGGGCGATCAATGGGTTGGTAGATTTCCAGACCGGCGACTATTCAGCGCTGTTCTCTGCCATGAAGGGTCTGCCGGTGACAGTGCGGCTCTTTGATCCGCCGCTGCACGAATTCCTGCCGCGAAGCGAAGAGGAAATTCAGGAAACCGCGGCTTCGCTTGGCCTGGCCGTGAGGGCCTTGCGGTTGCGGCTGGACCGGATTGCCGAGGTGAACCCGATGCTGGGTCATCGCGGGGTGCGGCTGGCGATCACCTATCCCGAGATTCTGCAAATGCAGATGCAGGCCGTGCTCGCGGGAGCCCGGGCCGCAAGTGAAAGCCAGAACGAACCGGTCAGCGTTGAGGTCATGGTCCCCTTCGTCTCGACCGCCAGCGAAGTTGGCTGGGTGCGCGACCGCGTGATGAACATGGTCAACAATTCCGGGCTGCTGCGCTCGGAGCGGGTAAAATTTTCATTTGGCACCATGATTGAATTGCCCCGCGCCTGCCTGAGGGCCGGTGAAATTTCCAGCATGGTGGATTTCATTTCCTTCGGGACCAATGACCTCACACAGACCACGTTCGGCATTTCGCGCGACGACGCGCCGACCTTCCTTGCCGCCTATCATCGAAAAGGCATTTACGAGCGCGATCCCTTTGTCACCATTGACGAAAAGGGCGTCGGCGAACTCATCGCCATCGCCATCGAACGGGGGCGCGCGGCCAATCCCGGACTCAAGATCGGCATTTGCGGTGAACATGCCGGCGACCCGGCTTCGCTGGGCTTTTTCCTGGGCCTTGGTGTCGATTATGTCAGTTGCTCACCCTATCGTGTACCGGTCGCACGACTGACCCTGGCGCAAGCTTCGGGTTAAAATGTCACCGACCATACCCATATAATGGGTAATGTTGGAGCCGGCGCGAGAACGCCGGACACAAGGGAAGGGGTTCTGCCTCAGTGAAGAGCATTTTCAACCTGCTGGTCCTGCCAGTTTTTCTGACCCTCTCGGCTCCCGCCCTGGCGCAGTCCGGCGCGCAGTGCACCGGCATTGGCGATGATACCGAGCGGCTGGCCTGCTACGACAATCTCTTCGCCGGCACCACCCCGCCACCGGATGGCACAATTGTTTCGTTTGAATCCGAGCAGCTGATACCGGCCCGACCGAGCGGACGCGCGCCAGCGACGATAACAGTGTCGTGTGAAGCCAATGGTCTTCAGATTGCATTTGGCTTTGCCGGTAACACGCTGTCTTCACTAGGCAATGATGTAGGTTTGACGCTGCAATATGACCTGACGCGCCGCAGCAGCACCCTGCCGGTCGGCGACGACAATACCTCGGTACTCATCGACAATTCCCGCGATGCGCTGGCCTTTATCGACAATCTGGCCGGGGTCACAAACCTGACGGTTCGGGTGACGCCGACCAGCACCCGCACCCTTTCGGTACGCTTCCGCGTTGACAACTTTGCCAGCGCAGTGGCTCCCGTAGTCGAAGCCTGCTCCTAATCCGATAACCCGCTCAGACCCGCTTTGCTTGTGCAGGGCGGGCGATATGTTGCGGCTTTTGATCGCCCTGCCGCAGACCTGCCACATCCGCGCCCTGCCTGCGCCTGGAAGTCCATTTACGCGCTGCTAACCTTAATAAGCGATGGTTACAACCGTCGGCATTTGAGCGTCACATTTGCCGAGCGTCATGTTGTGTAGCGTAGTGTCGAGTAGCGTATATGGCCTTTTCCCACCGGCCGGTGGCGCGTCAGCGCCCGGTCAGAGCGGTTCGCCGGAAATTGCCCGTTGTCAGGACGTTTCTGACATGTGCGGCAACAGCAATGGCCTATATCGGCATTACCGGTAGCGCTTTCGGCCCTGCGTCTGAGCCGCTTGGTACGCTTGGCCTGCCGCAACAAGCGCCTGTTATGCAGGCTAGCCTCAGCTATGCGGGCGCCGACCCGATCATTACCGGCTCAGTCGATCATCTGTTTGATTCAATCAGCTTTACCGGCCCAAACCGCGCCGGGAAAACTGACCGCTACCGCCCTGAAACCGACGCTCTCGCCATATCCCGCAGCTTTGAGGAAGTGCGCGTACGCCTCGCAGCACTCCGCGCGCCGCCATCGGATCCGACCGATCTCGGTCAGACACGACTGGCTGACCTTGGTGGCTCTGATGCTGGCTCCGAAGAGGCAGGACCGCGCATGTCGGTCGCGGCGATCGATCCCAAGCTCGGCGCTGGCGCGCTGAACGCTATTGCCGGCATTGCGCCGGGCTCTGCTGCGCCTCTGCCAGCCACGGCCACCGAGCAGCTGGCCTATGCCCGCGCCAATACCCCCGCCATGGGCGAATACACCACGACGGACAGCACGAAAGTCTCCGACAAGGAGCTTTGGTGCCTGGCGACCGCGATTTATTTCGAAGCGCGCGGCGAAAATTATCGCGGGCAGGTCGCTGTTGCGCAGGTGGTGATGAACCGCGTTGAAGATCACCGCTATCCCGATACGATCTGCGGCGTGGTGTTCCAGAACCAGCATCGGCGCAATGCCTGCCAGTTCTCCTTTGCCTGTGACGGCATTCCCGAAGTGGTCAACGAGCCCAAGCCCTGGGCGCAGGCCGAAGAAATCGCCCTGGGCGTGACCAGGGGTGAGCTGCATCTGGCCGAGGTTGGCAATGCCACTCACTACCACGCCACTTATGTGCGGCCCGACTGGGCGCGGCGCATGAACAAGGTGACGCAAATCGGGCTGCACGTCTTCTACAAGTTCAAAACGGGCTGGCTGTTCGGATAGCTAGGTCGCTGATTTTGAATGTGAATTCAGCAATATGAGAAGCTGCTGGTTCGCACACAGGTGCGGCCAGACCTGGATGTACTTATCGTGACATCATTGTAGCGCATCGAAACAAATGAGTTTCCGTTGTACTGCCAGATGGAGAACCGGTTCGGTTTTTCGGGTACGGCATTGACCTCAATGCCCGGATATTCAATGTGCCGCGAGGTCATCGCGTCGCTTGAATAGGTGCCGGTTTCTGTCGTGGTGATAGTGACATAGCTCACCCGGCCACCCTCGATCTTCTTGACCACCTGGGTCGAAAGAGGGTCGGTCGATACCCAGTTCTCGTAGTCGACTGTGTAGTTCTTGCCCGCGAATTTAACGAGGCGGCTGGTGTCAAAACCGACCGGCATTTCGTCGGCAAAAGCCTCGATAACCTGGCCCGGTCCAATAGCCGCGACCGCCATGGCCGAGACGGCGCCAATGGCCATGCCAAGGAGAATTCGACGATCCGGCAGACTCATGGCGCTTGCTCCGTTCTGACCCATTTCGGCACATATGCCTTAAAGTTTCAGTAACCATGTCAGTTGCAGGGGAGCAAAGTCGATTGTCGAACAGGGTTAATTTTAACAGGCCCGTCCGGTATGGGGACTAGTGGCCGATCTCATTGAAAGCGCTGATGAATCTGTCATGCGCCTGATGCGTGGGCCAGGGTCGGATGAGGCGATCAAAGGCCTCAATATCGAACTCGGGCTGGCCCGGTTCGCCGAACAGGCGGCGGGCTTCGCCCGATTCGAAGCCGGCGAGATGGACGGCTTCGAAAAATGCGGCCTCGCGGTCGGCTTTTTTGACCAGTTTGGCAAGGGCCGCCGGCATGGTCGCAGGGAGCGAGAAACGCAGGTAAATCGCGCCCAGCAAACGATTTTCCACGTCCTTGTAATTGCCGCCCATGGCCGCCTTGAAGGGGGAAATGATGTCGCCCATGACATATTCGGGGGCGTCATGCAGCAGGGCCTGCAAAAGAGCGACCGGCTCGGCGCCGGGATTGGCTGAACGGAAGAGTTCGAGCACGAGGACCGAATGCTGCGCGACAGAAAATGGATAATCGCCAATGGTTTGGCCATTCCAGCGCGCCACGCGCGCCAACCCGTGGGCGATGTCGGAGAGTTCGACATCGACGGGCGAGGGATCAAGAATATCAAGGCGGCGGCCAGACAGCATACGCTGCCAGGCGCGTTGGCTTTGGCGTGACATCTGGCTCGAATTGGCTAGCAGACTGTTAGCATCGAGCTTAGCAGATGACGGCGATTCGAGAACTTGGCGTCACGGAAGAGGGAATGGGCCGCAGAAGGCTCTATTCTTCGGCCGGCCCCGTCTCACCAAACTTATAAGTCGCCCAGGCGGGCAGGGCGAGAGTGACGGGTTTTCCATCGACGGTGACCGCCGAGGGGTCTGCGATCCGGTCGAGGCGGATGATGGCGACGGCATTTCCATCGACGACCTGACCGATCGTGCCGGCCTCGCGACCATTGGCCATGACAGGTGAGCCGGCGGGAGCATCGACGCCCGAGACAATGACCGGACGACGGCGCGCTGTGCCGCGATGCTTCATGCGGGAGACGACTTCCTGGCCGACATAGCAGCCTTTGACGAAGTCGATGCCGTCGAGAAGGTCCATGCCGATATCGTGGGCAAAAGTGTCGTTGGCCGGGAAGTCATTACCCAAATGGGCGATGCCGGCGGCGATGCGGGCGCGGTGGTATTGCGTGTCGTCCTGATCCCAACCGGAGGCCTCCGCGATGGGGGCGATGACGCGCCAGCCGATATTCACTGGACCCAGTCGGTCGCTATGGGTGATCCCGCCGGGCTCGGCGTCTGCGGCAAAGCCGACGCGGTGGGTTTCGTGCAGATCGTCGATCTCGACCTTGGCGCGCAGACGATACATTTTCATGCGCTTGAGGAAATCATCGGCCACCGAGTTGTGGACGTCGAGCCAGATGGCGTCTTCGGCTTGACCGGCGAGGCCTTCGGCGAGAATTTTGCCCTGCGGCGAGAGCAGGGCCCACCATGCCGCCACGCCCGCCTCTGTCGGGACATGGCCTGTGACCACATCATTGAGCAGGCGATGGGCTTCGGGACCGGAAAAGCGGAAAACAGCTCGGTCGGCGCGCAGATGAATGGTCATGGTCGCTTGCCTCGGAAAGCCGCTGTCATCTATGTCAATTGAAACGGCATACAAATCAGACACCGGGACCGCAGACATGGCGCAGTATGACACGATTTTCAAGAACGCCACGCTGGTCAATCAGGACGGTGAAGGCCTGGGAGACATTGCGGTCAAGGACGGACGCATAGCGGCGCTCGGCAGCGTTGGCGGCGACGCGGCGGAGGTGGTCGATTGCAAGGGGCTCCATATCCTGCCCGGCGTGATCGACACGCAGGTGCATTTCCGCGAGCCGGGGCTGACGCATAAGGAAGACCTTGAAAGCGGCTCGCTCGGCGCGGTGATGGGCGGGGTAACGGGCGTGTTTGAAATGCCCAATACCAACCCGCTGACCACGACGCGCGAGACCTTCGAGGCCAAGATCGCGGCGGGCACCAACCGGATGCATTGCGACTTCGCCTTCTATATCGGCGGCACGCATGAAAATGTCGGCGAGCTCGCCACGCTGGAAAAGCTGCCCGGCTGCGCGGGCGTAAAAGTGTTCATGGGCTCGTCCACCGGTTCGCTGCTGGTGCAGGACGATGCCGGGGTGGAGGCTATCCTGCGCGCCATTTCACGCCGCGCCGCCTTCCACTCGGAAGACGAATATATGCTCGAAGAACGCAAGCATCTGCGCGTGCCCGGCGATCCGTCGAGCCACCCGGTCTGGCGCTCGCCCGAGGTGGCGATGAGCTGCACAACGCGACTGGTGAACCTGGCGCGCAAGACCGGCAAGCGCATCCATGTGCTGCATATCTCGACCAAGGAAGAGATCGTCTATCTCGCCGACCATAAGGATGTGGCAAGCGTCGAGGTGACGCCGCACCATCTGACACTGGACGAAACGGCCTATACGCGGCTGGGCACCTATGCGCAGATGAACCCGCCTGTGCGCGACAAGGCGCACCGCGAAGGCATCTGGAAGGGTGTCGAAAACGGCGTCGCCGATATTCTGGGCTCCGACCACGCGCCGCATACGCGCGAGGAAAAGGACCATGAATACCCCGCCAGCCATTCCGGCATGACCGGCGTGCAGACGCTGGTGCCGACCATGCTCGACCATGTGAATGCCGGAAAGCTCTCGCTACAGCGCTTTGTCGACATGACCAGCCACGGGCCCAATCGCCTCTTCGGCATCGCCCGCAAGGGCCGTATCGTCGTGGGCTATGACGCCGACCTCACCATTGTGGACATGAAGCGGCGCGAGACCATTACCAATGACTGGATCAAGAGCCGGGCAGGGTGGACGCCCTATGACGGCGTGAGCGTCATGGGATGGCCAGTCGGCACGATTGTGCGCGGCCACACGGTGATGTGGCAGGGGGAACTGGTGACGCCAAGCCAGGGCCAGCCGATGCGGTTTCTGGAGGCGATGGCGGGGTAGGGCGGCGAGAGGCCACAATTGCCTCCAGCTAAAGTCTCGTCCAGACCGATAGTTTTGTCAGTTTGGCAACCCGAGAAAGGCCGTTGGTGTCATGCCCGTCACCTGCCGAAAGGCCGCCGAGAACGAGGCGGTGCTGGCAAAGCCGAAGTCAGCAGACACTTGGCCGATTGGAATTCCACGCGCAAGCAGATCCATTGACTGTATGATCCGGGCACGTTGGCGCCATGCCTTAAGCGTCAAACCGGTCTCTGCTGGAAAGAGCCGGCTGACACTGCGGATTGACGTTGCTGCACGCGACGCCAGTTGCTCTGCAC
>JAEYTY010000088.1 GCA_023433775.1 Pseudomonadota bacterium
GGTAATTGTCATGCGCCCTGAGCCGCCGGAACACCTCGGCAGTCACAACCGGCACCAGCGGATTGATCAGCACGATATGGAGGTCCGGAAATTCCCGCAGCGGCGCAAGAATTTCGCCAACGCCTCTGGCGATCAGCGGGCGTGACAAGAGGCAGGCTGGCACATCAGCGCCAAGCGTCGCCGCGAGATCGGCAAGTTCGCCCACGGGAACAGGCTGCGTGGCAAGCCGCGCCATGATGCGAAGCGCCGCTGCCGCGTCCGCCGATCCCCCGCCGATACCCGCGGCTACGGGCAGGTTTTTGACCAGATGCATATCAAGCCCGGGCGGCGTCGCGTTCGGCCAGCGCGCCCGAAAGGCAGCCGTGGCGCGCATCACCAGATTGCTGTTGCCCGCGCCGAGGCCATTCGCAAAAGGTCCCGAGATAACCAGCCGATCCTCATCGGCGGGCGTCGCCAGCAATTCGTCCGCCACATCGGCGAAGACCACCAGGCTTTCCAGATCGTGATAGCCGTCCTCGCGCCGCCTTACGACGTGCAGCGCGAGGTTTATCTTGGCCGGGGCCCGTTCCGCCTGGGTCGACTGTACCATTCCTACAATTACCGCTGCGGCAGAAGCAGCCTCAGGCCCGGATGGATCAGATCGGGATTGGTCAGGTCTTCCCGGTTGGCATCGACCAGCCGATTGAACTCTGCACCCGACCCATAGAGATCACGTGCAATGTCCCAGAGTGTGTCGCCCGGGCGAACCACGAAATACTCAACTTCATCCGCCGCATCTTGTTCAGTGGCGTTGTCCTCGACCGGCGGCGTTGCATCAACAGGCTCTGGCGTCGTGGCGTCGGCCGGAACGTCCGGCTTGCCAGCCGTCTCACCTTCATCAGACGAGACCTTGCCATCTGTCGCAACCGGGGCAGTGACTTCGGCAACATTGACCGATGTCGGAACCTCTTCAGACTGCGGAGTCGGCGGGCGTCTTGTCGCCTCGTATTCTGCGATACGTGTTGCCTGGGCAGCATCCCTCGCCCGCTGAGCCTCTTCGATCTTGGGCGCAACGCGCTCACGCACATTGCCTGTCTCGTCGACCGCAGCGGCGACCTTCCACTGGAAGCGGGCCTCCAGTGCACGTCCTGCCTTCAGATAGGCATCGCCAAGATGATCGTTGATCTCCGGATCGTTTGGCAGGAGCATCACCGCGCGCTCAAGCGTCTCGACCGCCTCATCGGTACGTCCGAGCTTGTAGAAGGCCCAGCCCAGCGAATCGATGATGTAGCCATCCATGGGCAATGCCTCGACAGCCTTCTCGATCATATCGAGGGCCGGCTCGAGATTCATATCCATGTCTATCCAGCTATAGCCCAGATAGTTGAGCACCTGCGGCTGGTCGGGATTGAGCTCCAGCGCCTTGAGGAAATCGGCCTCGGCCTTCGGCCATTCCTTGGCCCGCTCATAGGCAATGCCGCGGACATAGTAGAAGCGCCAATCCGCCGGCGATTCACCGCCGGTCAGTTCCAGGGCCTTGGTATAGGCGTCCGCCGCTTCCAGATATTGTTCCTCATAGCGCAGCAGATCGCCCAGCACTGAAACCGCATCGATATCGTCAGGGCTGACCGTGACAATATTGCGCAAGCGCCGCAGCGCTTCGGGGCGGTCGCCGAGCGTGTCGAGATTTTGCGCGATACGCACAACGGCAATCGGCTTCATCGCCGAGCTGGGGGGAATGGCATCATAGATGGCATTGGCCGCCACGCGCTGATCGCTGATATCGAGCAATTGCCCAAGCGCCAGGGCAATGACGTCAGCCGAGGGATCGAGGTAGACCCCGAGCCGCAGGAATACCAATGCCAGATCCTCGCTGCCATCGCGCGACAGCGCCACGCCGATGCCGTGGAACATTTCCGCAGCGCCCACCTGCACACTGCTGGCGAAGACGCCGGGATGCCGCTTGGCCTCGACGGCCTCGCGCACGGCGGTCACCACGGGATGGGTCAGGCCCTGGTTTTCGAATGTCGCTATCGCTTCTGCGGCTTCGTCATACCGGTCCTGATTGGCCAAAAGGCGGGCATAGACCTCAACGATCCGGGCGATAAAGGGCTCGGTCTCAAAGGCCTGACCGGCAAGCTCAATGGCCTTGTCATAATTTCCGGCGGCTTCCGCGATCAGCGCCCGGTGGAACACCAGAAAATCGTCAAGGCCCGTCTGGCCCAGTTCGACCAGCAAGGCGTCGGCTTCCTCGGCGCGGTTGTCACCAACCATCGCCCAGGCGCGCAGAATGCCGGCGGTGATGCCGCTAAAACTGTCCTGCCCCACCTCGCTCAGCATTTTTTCGGCGTCGCCATAGCGGTTCGCCTTGATCGCCTCGGTGGCCAAAACCAGATCGGCAAGCTGGTTGGTGCCATCAAGTTCGAGCAGATGCTTTGCCACCAGCGCGGCGCGATCAATCTGGCCGTCGGCAGCGAAAGCAATAAAGGAGCGTTCGACCAGAATCGGGTTTTCCCAGTCCCCTTCCGCAGCATCGTTGAAATAGCGGGCCGCCTCAGCCGTGCTCAGGTCCTTCAGTGCCGATTGTCCGGCGAGGTACGAGCCGGTGACGCTGGGGCGAACCAGCTGCAGCATGTCGAGCGGCGGCACGGGCTGGATTTGCTGGGCTGCAAGGGGTGTGCCGAACAAAGACAGCAGCAATACCACCAGGAGTGGGCGCGCCATTCGATTTGATTGCAGGGTCACGTCTCGGAAATCTCCCTATGCCGTTACCGGCTGATCTGGGCGCGAACAGTGTCGGTTTTGCGGCTGCGCCGCAAGGCCGGTGGGCGCTCGCCGCAGTTACATTCCAGTGTAGTTCGGCCCGCTGCCGCCTTCGGGCGGCACCCAGGTGATGTTCTGCGCCGGGTCCTTGATGTCGCAGGTCTTGCAGTGCACGCAATTGGCCGCGTGGATGCGGAACACGGGCGCGCCGCCGCTCTCGGACAATTCATAGACCCCGGCGGGACAATAAAGCGGCGCCGGTTCACCAAATTTCGGCAGGTTGTCACGCACAGGCACTGCTGGATCGGCAAGCACAAGGTGGACCGGCTGGTCCTCGTCATGCGCCAGATTGGCGAGGTAAACCGAAGATGCCCGATCAAAGGTCAGCTTGCCATCCGGGCGCGCATAGTCCCGTGCCTTAAGCGTGCCCTTGGGCTTGAGCCCTTCGAAATCGCGCTTGCCGTGATGCAGCGTGCCCAGCAATGACCTTCGGAAAATTGCCGATGTCCAGAGCTCCAGCCCCGCCGCCAGCGTTCCGACCAGCGTGCCCAGCCGGCTCCAGAGCGGTTTCACATTGCGCACGCCGATCAATTCATCGGCAATGCCGGTGGCCATGACCCGATGGCCGAAATCCTTGATCAGATCGTGCTGGCACCCCTGCCCGATAGCGTCTGCCACCGCGTCGGCGGCGCCGATGCCAGACAGAATCGCATTGTGGATGGCCTTAAGGCGCGGCGCATTCATGAACCCCGCCGCGCAGCCGATCAAACCGCCACCGGGAAAAGCCAGCGTCGGAACAGACTGCCATCCGCCCGCCGTCACCGCCCGCGCGCCATAGCTGATGCGCGTCGCGTCTTCGAGCAGCGGCGCAATCGAGGGATGGGTCTTGAAGCGCTGGAATTCGTCGAATGGCGACAGGGTCGGGTTCTGATAGTCGAGATAGGTCACTAGGCCGACATAGAGCTTGCGGTCCTGCGCGTGATAAACGAACCCGCCGCCAGACGTCGCATTGTCGAGCGGGAAGCCGAGATAGTGATCCACCTGACCCGGCTTGTGCCGCTCGGCCGGGATTTCCCAGATTTCCTTGATGCCCAGACCATATTTCTGCGGTTCGCGCCCAAGCTCATGCGTCGCGATCACATGCTTGGCCAGCGAGCCGCGCGCGCCCTCGGCGATGAGCGTATATTTGGCTTCCAGCGCTATGCCCCGTGCAAAGCCGGGCTTGGGATTGCCCTCATGGTCGCGGCCCAGATCGCCCGTGATAACGCCCCGCACCGCGCCGCCTTCCGAGCTCAGCACATCGACCGCAGCGGTCATCGGGAAAATATCGACACCCAGCTCGCTTGCCTGCTCGCCCAGCCAGCGCACGAGATCGCCCAGGCTGACGATGACGCCATTTTTGGTGTGCATCTGTGGCGGAATGAGCAGGCCGGGAAAGGCAAAATCTCCGGATTTGGTCAGGAAATGATAGGTGTCACGCGTCACATCCGGACCCACCGGCGCACCCTTCAGCCGCCAGTCGGGAATGAGCGCGTCGAGCCCCACCGGGTCCATCACCGCGCCCGAAAGAATATGCCCGCCCACTTCCGCCGCCTTTTCCACCACCGTGACAGCGATTTCGGGGTGCCGCTGCTTGATGCGGATGGCCGCCGACAGGCCGGATGGCCCCGCGCCGACGATCAGGACATCAGTGGAAAGTGTTTCGCGGTCGCCGGCTTCTGCCATATGAAATGCTCTCGGATCCGGGCGGCGACTGGCCGCATCAAACGGGGTGTGACATAACACAGGGCATGGCTCAAGACCGACCGCTCGATAACGCCGAACTGCTTTCGGTGCTGGACTGGTATCGCGCCGCCGGCGTGGATGTCGCCGTGGGCGAAGAACCGGTCGACCGCTTCGCACAAATCCCGCAGCCCGTTGCCGCGCCGCGCAATACACAGCCGCGAGACACAGGTTCGGACGCTCCTGCGCCCCCAGTTGCAATTGGTGGCGACCCGTCCGAAGCCCGCCAACTGGCTGCCTCTGCTGCCTCTCTCGAAGAACTTCAACGTCTGCTCGAAGCCTATGATGGTTGCGGGCTCAAGCTGCGCGCCACGCAGCTGGTCTTTGCCGATGGCAATCCCGAAGCCGATATCATGCTGATCGGCGAGGCCCCCGGCGCCGAGGAAGACCGGCAGGGCAAGCCCTTTGTTGGCCGGTCGGGGCAATTGCTCGACCGGATGCTGGGCGCCATCGGGCTTGATCGCACCCGGGTCTATATCGCCAATACCGTTCCCTGGCGCCCGCCGGGCAACCGCACGCCGACGCCGGAAGAAATGGAGCTCTGCCTGCCCTTCCTCCAGCGCCAGGTGGAACTGGTCGCGCCCCGGCTGGTGATGACCCTGGGCGGGCCTGCCATGCAGACCGTGTTCAAGACCAGCGCGGGCATCATCAAGATGCGCGGTAAATGGCAGAACCTCACCATCGGCAATCATGCCGTGGATGCCCTGCCGACGCTTCATCCCGCCTATCTGCTGCGCACCCCCGCCGCCAAGCAGCAGGCCTGGCAGGACATGCTGAGCCTCAAAATGAAGATGACAGAGCTCGGTCTCTGATCGCGGGCCCCGGTTTATCGAAACTCGGGGCTCCACAATCCGATTTACCGCGCTATGGTCGGTGCCATCTGATTTGCCTGTTTCCGAATGAGCCCAAGGCGCGATGGCTTCCGTAATCAAGATCTATGCCCTGTTTCTCGGTTCGGCCCTGCTGATGTTCGGCGGGGGCCTGCAGGGCCTCCTGCTCTCGGTGCGTGGCGCTGAAGAGCAGTTTTCCGTCTTGGCGCTGGGTCTGATCGGCACCGGCTGGTCCGTCGGCTTCGTCACCGGCTCCATCCTTGTGCCGATGGTTGTACGCAAGGTCGGCCACATTCGCGCCTTCTCGGTCATGGCCGCCATCGGCACCATCACCATTCTGCTCAATCTGTTGTGGATCAACGATGTGGGCTGGATTCTGCTGCGCGCGCTTTCCGGCTTCTGCTTTGCCGGCGCGGCAATGATCGTGGAAAGCTGGCTCAACGAGGTCGCGGAAAACAAGAGCCGCGGCACGATCTTTTCGATCTATGTCACCATCAATATGGCCGCCTCGACCATCGGGCAATTGTCGATGTCGATCACCGGCACGGCCGGCTATGTGCCCTTCATCATCGGCGCCATCAGCTTCATCTGCGCCGTCCTGCCCACCGCGCTCACCTCCAGCCCGCAGCCCCGGCCACTGAAATCGGCGCGGCTTGATCTGGGCCTTCTCTATCGCACCTCGCCCGTCGCGGTGATCGCCGCCTTCTCCTGCGGCATGGCCAATGGCGCCTTTGGCACCCTCGCGCCGGTCTATGGCTATCAGCAGGGTCTTGATACCACTGGCATCGCGCTGTTGTTCGCCGTGGCCGCGATTCTCGGCGCCATCGCTCAGGTGCCGTTCGGGCGCCTGTCCGACCGCATCGACCGGCGTCTCGTGTTGATCGGCCTGTCCGGTTTTGCCGCCCTGGTCGGTGCTTTCACGGTCCTCATCAATCCAACGGCTGGTTGGGGCATGTATGTGCTGTTTGCCGCCTATGGCTTTGCGGCCAACCCGATTTATGCCGTCGCCGTCGCTCACGCCAATGACTATGCCAAGGATGGCGATTTCGCCAAGATCGCCGGCGGAATGCTGCTTATTCTCGGCACGGGTCTGGCTATCGGACCCGCCGTCGCGTCGCTGATCATGGGCGCCTGGAGCCCTGTCGGCCTGTTCGTCGTCACCGCCAGCTTCCATGGCGCGCTGGCGGGCACGGCCTATTTGCGGATGCGGGTACGCAAGCGCGCCGACAATGCCGGCCGCACGCCCTTCCAACCCATGGGGGACAAGCAGGTGACGCCGGAATCGCTTGCGCTCGATCCGCGTGCTGATAGTGATGCTGACGACCTGCCGGACGACCACGAAGCACCCGTGCCGGATGAACTCATCGAAACATTCGAGGACGACCGCGATGTTCAAGACCGCCCGGTTTGAAGACCGCGCCTTCAAGCCGCTTTCCATCGCGGTCATCGCCGTGTCCGATACGCGCACGCTGGAAACCGACACCGGCGGCGCCCTCCTTAAGTCCTTGCTTGAGGCCGACGGGCATCAGTGTTTTGAGCGGCAGGTGGTGCGCGACGATATCCAGCTGATCCGCGCCGCCGTGCAGACTTTTGTCGCCAATCCGCAGGTCGACGTCATCCTCACCACCGGCGGCACCGGCTTTTCCGGCCGCGACGTAACCCCGGAAGCCATCGAGCCGCTCTTCGACAAGCGCATGGAAGGGTTTTCCGTGCTCTTCCATCAATATTCGGCCACGACCGTGGGCACCAGTTCGCTGCAATCACGGGCGACAGCGGGGCTCATTGGCACGACCTTTGTATTCTGTCTGCCCGGTTCGCGCGGCGCCTGCCGCGATGGCTGGGAAGGCATTTTGAGCCACCAGCTCGATTACCGCCACAAGCCTTGCAATTTCGTTGAGCTGATGCCGCGCCTCAGCGAGCGTTGATTTACGCTGCGCTGGTGCGGCTGATTGGCGCCAAAGCATCGTCGCTGGCGAACATCACCTGATTGCGCCCGCCATCCTTGGCCGCATAAAGAGCGGTATCGGCCCGATTGACCGCAACCCGCCAACTCGCGCGATCGTCCGCCAGATTGGCAACGCCTATGCAAAGGGTCACCTGCTGCGGCACTCCGGCGCCACGCCAGTCGCGTTCGGCACAGGCGATGCGAATGGCATGAGCCAGAACGCCGCCCTGCGATAGGGAAATGCCCGGAACCAGCGCCACGAATTCCTCGCCCCCGAAGCGCGCTACAATAGCGTCGGGCGGCAGGATGGACCGCATAATGTCGGCCACGCCCACCAGCACCAGGTCGCCGGATTCGTGGCCAAAGCGGTCATTGATCGCCTTGAACCTGTCCAGATCACACACCAGCACAGCGCCGGTCTGCTGTTTTTGCTTCAGCGTATCGACCGCAATGTCGAACCCTCGCCGATTGAGAAGGCCCGTCAGCGGGTCCTGGTTCGCCGCAGTTCGATATTTCGCCAGTGTATCGAAGGAAACCGCGGCCAGCGCAGCCAGGCCGAACCAGATGCTGAACATGCCGCCGAAAAATTGCATCTGGAATGCGTAGTCGGACTCCAAAAAAGCCGCGACGCCAACATGAAGTGGTGCCACAACGCCATGAAGGATTGCCATAGCCGCATTGGTCAGAACACTCAGCAGCACACAGGCGCCAATGGCCAGGTCAATACCATGGCGCAAGCAACGCCACACCGGAATGCAGGCGAGCCCGAGGAGCAGGCTGATGCCAAGATCCACGACAAGAATGCTAAGGCTCAGGCTATCGACGACCGCGATGGCATAAATGTCCGCGCCAAACGCCAGCGCTGCGACCATGAGCCGGGGCACGACCCAGCGTGACAGCCCGTAGCGGCGCAATATCGCCTCGCCGAACAGAAAGTAGCTGGCAAGAAACAGCGCATCGGACAGCAAAGTCTGCGGAACAGGGTGCAGTGGCGCCGCATAAACCGCCATTGCGGTCGCGCTCAGCAAAAACGCCAGACCCCATTGCGTTGCGGTGCGCACGCCGGCGCGATTGAGCAAAACAAATACAATGCCAAGCGATGCCTGAATGATCGGCAGCAACAGAGCAAAATTGTCTTGTAAAGCCATGGACCCCTCGCCTGGGCGAGGTTCTACGATGCATCGGTAATTAAAGTGTTTGTCAAATGGGCAAAATCCCTGCCGTCCGGGAGACGACAGGGAAGATCGTGTTAGTGCCCGCCCATGCTCGGCCCGCCGCCTTCCGGCTTGCGGATGAAGAAGGCCGCAAGGATCGCGAAGAGCGAGATGATCGCGCCCACGAGGAAAGCCAGGCGAATGCCGCCCGCCAGCGCCTCGACCGAGTCGAAACCTTCGAGCGTCAGCGACGCGGTGCGAATGGTCATCAGAGCGATAAAGAGCGCGATGCCGGCCGCCCCGGCCAGTTGCTGGATGGAGCCGAGGACCGCCGAAGCGTGGGAATAGAGCTCCTTGCGCACCGAGCCCATCGACGATGTGAAGACCGGCGTAAAGATCAGCGCCAGGCCGACACTCAGCACGATATGGCCCGCCATCAGCGCCCATGGCGGCGTCGTCTGGCCAACCGTCGTCAGCGCCCACAACACTGCTGACACCAGAATCGTCCCCGGCACTGCAAGCACCTTGGGACCAACGCGGTCAAAGAGGCCCCCGACCACAGGCCCCAGCAGGCCCATGATCAACCCGCCGGGCAGCAGCAGCAGGCCGGTCTGCAATGTGTCGAGGCCCACCACATTCTGGGTGTAGATCGGCAGCAGGATCACCGTCCCAAACAGCGCCATCATCGCCACCAGCATCAGGCTGACCGACACCGTATAGTTCCGCGACTGGAAAACGCGCAGGTCCAGCAGAGCCTTGTTGTCGTTCTGCAGGTTCAACTGACGCCAGACGAACAGTGCCATGGCCACGACACCAACAGCAATCGGCGCCCAGATCGGGATGGCGCTCGGCTCACCCGTGTGGGCAAAGCTCTCGCCGAAGCTAGAGAGGCCATAGATCAAGCCGCCAAAGGCGAGCGCCGAAATGATGACCGAAAGCACGTCGAGCGGCGCATAGCGGGGCGTCGAGACGTTCTGGATCTTGCGATAGCCGAGCGCCAGCGCGCCGAACGCAATCGGCAGCACCAGGATGAACATCCAGCGCCATTCGAGATTGGCCAGAATGAACCCGCCAATGGTCGGACCGATGGCGGGCGCCACCGACATGACGATGGAAATATTGCCCATGGTCTTGCCACGCGCCTCAGGCGGAACCAGCGTCATCACCGTGGTCATCAGCAAAGGCATCATGATTGCCGTGCCAACGGCCTGCACGACGCGGCCAAGCACGAGCAGTTCGAGGCCGGGCGCGATGGCGCACAGCAAGGTGCCGGTCGAGAAAATCGACATGGCCAAAAGGAAAATCGGCCGCGTGTTCATGCGCTGCAGCAGGAAGCCGGTGATCGGGATCACCACGGCCATGGTCAGCAGGAAAGCCGTGGTCAGCCACTGTGCCGCGCTCGCCGTCACCCCGAGATCGTTCATCAAGTGCGGAATGGCAACGCTCATGATGGTTTCATTGAGAAACACCACGAAGGTCGACACCAGCAGCAGCGCAATGACCAGATTGTTGCGCGCAGCATCACTGTGGCTCACCGGTGTCGGCGGCGCCATTGCGGCGTCAAATGGAGTTGAATCGGTACTCATGGTTTCCCTCGAAACTTGAATTGCGCTGTCGCAGGCACGACGGGTGACGTCGCCGGCTTTCGACGCACCCTCCTAAAATTCCGCGACACCTGGTGTCAGCAGAATGCTGGTTTGTTATTCGACCCAGAAATGTTGCGGCCCAGCCGGGGCAACATTCGAATTTCGCTTGCCATGCGTCTTGGAGCGCATCTGCGAAAGGGCAGCTTCTTTAGGCCCGTCAGCGCGCGCCGTCCAGAAGCTTAAATGCAATTCTGGCCTGCAAAATCGTGTTTCCTGACCTTTGAAATGGCGCTCCGCTTACCCATATGTGATCCAGGTAGAGCGTCGTGTTCTTGTTCTGTTCTCGTGAAACTGCTACATCTCGAACACGTTCTACAGTCACGATTCGACTGTTGAACGTCCATCAGGAGATGTTTCATGGCCCTCTATCAGGCCCCGTCTTTCGAAGCCCTGGAAAAGCTCAGCCGCAGTCGCGACGCCGATCTGGCGCGGCGCGAACTCATCGATCCTGACCGCATTCGCGGGCGCGGCGCGCAGTCCAATCGTAGCGGCCGGTTTGAAAAGCAGGCCCGCGAGGCCTTCGACGATGGCTGGAACAATGTCGAGCCGCTGGCAATGTTCGAAACGGTGGAACATGTCGAGCGCGCCCGCACCATCATCACCACCAATGACAGCCCGGACATTGGCTTCGAGCGTTCAATCAACGCCTATCGTGGTTGCGAGCATGGCTGTTCTTATTGCTATGCGCGCCCCAGCCACGCCTTTCTCGGCCATTCTGCCGGCGTGGAATTTGAACGCGACATCTATGTAAAGGTGAACGCCGTTGAGGCTCTGCGCGCAGAAATCGGCGCCAAGGGGTACAAGGTCAAGCCTATCGCCATGGGCACCAATACCGACCCCTATCAGCCGTCCGAGCGCAAGCACCAGCTGACCCGCGGCATTCTCCAGGTCATGCTGGAGACAAGGCACCCGGTCATGATCACCACAAAGTCGGCCCTCATCATCCGCGATCTCGACATTCTCACTGAGCTGGCCAAGCTCCGTTTGGTAAAAGTGGCTATTTCCGTCACCTCGATGGATCACAAGCTGAGCCGCAAGATGGAGCCTCGCGCCTCCTCCCCTGCACGGCGGCTGGAAGCCATCCGCCTTTTGAGCGAAGCCGGTGTGCCCACTGCCATTTTCGCTTCGCCGATGATCCCGGCCATCAATGACATGGAACTCGAACGCATTCTGGACGCCGGAAAGGCGCAGGGCGCCGTCAGCGCCTCGATGATCCTGCTTCGCCTCCCCGGCGAAGTCCGCGATGTGTTCCGCGAATGGCTGCTGCGTCATTTCCCCGACCGGGTTCGCCATGTGCTTTCGCTGGTGCGTGATACGCGCGGCGGGCGGGACAATGATCCGCGCTTCGGCACGCGCATGACGGGCGAGGGCCCCTATGCCACCCTGCTGCGCCAGCGCTTTGACAAGGCCCGTGAACGCCTTGGCTTCGAAACCAAGCTGCCGCCCTTGCGCGCGGATCTCTTCGAAGCACCAAAGCTGGCGACCGCGCAGATGAACCTGTTCGATTAGGCGCTGGCACCCAGCTTAATACTGCGCCACCTTGCGCGCATAGGTGCTCATGAAATCGAGCGAGGCCAGCACGCCTTGCAGCGATAGCCGCACGTCGCGCGCCTTGTCCTCGCCGGCCATCGGAATGGAAAGGGTCACCGAAGTGCGTTCCTTCATCCGCTCGATCAGCGACGCCTTGAGCTCCGCATTTTCGATGAAATACTGGTTGATGGTGTTGTAGCGGGTCTCGATGTCTTTCCCGACCGAGAGGCTTACAGGCGGCTGGCCGCTGATCGTGAGCATGATGGGTCGGGCCTCGTCATACTCTACGTCATCGGCCGAAATCGTAATGGCGAGATCCAGCTCCCCATTCAGCCGGTTACGAAACAGGGTCAGCTTATATGCGGGGAGATTAGCGCTGTTGAGCGCCGCGCTGCCCGTGCTCGCAAAGCACGAAAAGCCGTAATAGTCGGTTGCGTCTTCATTGATGACATCAGGGCAGGCCGCCAGCCAGTCGCGGTTATATTCCCGCCATTCCCCATAGGGGTGATGAAACGGTTCGGCACTCGCAGGAAGGCACATTGCCAGCAAGGCAGAAAGAAGAAGTGCAATACGCATGGACGCTCTCTCTCGGCTTTGCCCCCCGGCGGGAACTGCTATATCAGCTTGCCCCACCAACGAACATAGTGCGGAAGCATTCAATGAGCATCCAGACCCATAATGGCATCAAGGTAATGACCATTGCTGCGGATGGCCCCCTGCTCGCCTCCGAGGCCGATGCGCTGGACCTCATCGGCCAGACCTATGGCGAAGAAATTGACCTGATCGCCCTGCCCGTCTCGCGCCTCGCGCCTGAATTTTTTACGCTGAGCACGCAATTGGCAGGTCACTTCTTCCAGAAAATGCAGAACTACCGGATGCGTCTCGCCATCGTTGGCGATCTCTCCACACAGCTTGCCGCCAGCAAGGCGTTGAATGATTTCGTCGGCGAAACCAATCGCATCGGTCACCATCTCTTCGTGCTGGATCATGATGCCCTGTTGCGTGCGCTGGACGGAGAGGTCTGACATGGCCCGCCGCCCCGAACCCAATTCAGCTGACATGTTCCTGCTCCCGTCTGAGGGCCCGGACTTTTCGCACGAAACCATGCTGATCGAGCGCGGCGCCCGACGCGTTGCAGGCGTCGATGAAGCCGGGCGCGGCCCGCTTGCTGGTCCCGTTGTCGTCGCCGCTGTGCGGCTCGACCCAAACAACATTCCCGATGGCCTCAACGATTCCAAAAAACTCACCGCCGCAAGGCGCGAGGAATTGTTCGAAGAGATCATGGCCAGCGCCGAAGTCGCCATCGCCACGGCCTCGCCCAACGAAATTCTCTTCCTCAATATTCGCGGGGCCACGCTTGCCGCCATGGGCCGTGCCGTCGCCGCGCTGCCGCATGGTCCAGATCGTGTGCTGGTCGATGGCCGCGATGTTCCACCGGGGCTTCCCTGCCCCGGCATTGCCCTGATCGGTGGCGACGGACGCTCGGTTTCCATCGCCGCCGCTTCCATAATCGCCAAGGTCATGCGCGACCGGCAATGCGCCGTCATGGATATGGACGCGCCACAATTCGCCTTTGTGCGCCACAAGGGCTATGGCACGGCGGACCATCTCAGGGCGCTCAATCTCCATGGTCCCTGCCGACACCATCGCAGCGAGTTCGCGCCGGTCGCATTGCTGCTCTCCGCTGGGAAAATCGCGCGTTAACCTCCTGCTAACCCTGTGAAATCACGGTCCATTAACGCTGACGTTCTATAAAGGCGTCGTTAGTAATGCGTTAGGGTTAAGTGTATGCTGGGAACCGCGCGTACGGCTCAAAAGGCCGCTGCGGAGGGGGCATCTGGCCTCCCGATCGACACCATTCTCGTGGGCGATTGCATCGACCACATGAACGCCTTGCCGGCGAACTCCGTCGATCTCATTTTCGCCGATCCGCCCTACAACCTGCAGCTCGACCAGGGCCTCACCCGCCCCGATCAGAGCAAGGTCGATGCGGTCGATGATGATTGGGACAAGTTCGAGAGCTTTGCCCATTATGACAGCTTCACCCGCGCCTGGCTCAAGGCCGCGCGCCGCGTGCTGAAGCCCGATGGGGCCATCTGGGTCATCGGCTCCTATCACAACATTTTCCGGGTCGGTACGGCGCTGCAGGATCTCGACTATTGGATGCTCAACGACATCGTCTGGCGCAAGGCCAATCCAATGCCGAATTTCCGGGGCACCCGCTTCACCAATGCCCATGAGACCCTGATCTGGGCGTCAAAGAGCCAGAAAAGCCGCGTCACCTTCAATTATGAAGCGATGAAGCTGGCCAATGACGATACGCAGATGCGCAGCGACTGGCTGTTCCCTATCTGCACGGGCGCCGAACGTCTCAAGGGCGATAACGACGAAAAGATCCATCCCACCCAGAAGCCGGAGGCCCTGCTCTTCCGTATCCTCAACGCCACCACCAATCCCGGTGACGTTGTGCTCGACCCCTTCTTCGGCACGGGCACGACCGGCGCCGTGGCAAAAAAGCTCGGCCGCCATTTCATCGGCATTGAGCGTGAAGACAGCTATATCAATGCGGCGCTGAAGCGTATCGCCGCCATTCGTCCCGGCGCCACCGAGGCCCTTCAGTCGACGACGCCAAAGCGCAAGGAAGCCCGGATTCCCTTTGGTTCGCTCATCGAGCAGGGCCTTATCGAACCGGGTACGCAACTTTTTGATTTAACGAAGCGTTACTCTGCCATGGTTCGAGCAGACGGCTCGCTCGTCTCGGGTTCTCACCAGGGGTCGATCCACAAGGTCGGCGCATTGGTTCAGGGTTCCGAGTCATGCAACGGGTGGACTTTCTGGCACCTCGAACAATCGAACAAGGTCGAGCCCATCGACAATTTACGTGCCGGCATACGACAAAAACTTGATTTGCTTTCTGCCTGATCCTGACCTCCAATCATCCCTCAGGCTCTATTGACTGGCCGCCGGTTTGCCCCGGCGGCCTTTTCTTTTGCGCCGCTCGCGGCGAGGGGTTATGACCGCATAATCATTTGATTGCTGGGCCATGCGCGTACTCGTCACCGGAAATGCAGGCTTTATCGGCTTCCACCTCGCAAAGCGGCTGCTGGAGCAGGGCGCGAGCGTTGTCGGGGCCGATTCCGTCAATGACTATTACGATCCCGCGCTCAAGCAAGCGCGCCTGCGGCTTCTCGACGAAACCGCTCGCCGCACCGGATCAGACTACCGCTTTTTTCGTGGCAATCTGGCTGACAATGCATTCTGCCAGAGCGTGTTCGCCGTCGGTCCGTTTGACCGCGTGATCCATCTGGCTGCGCAACCGGGGGTGCGCTACAGCCTCGTCAATCCGCAGGCCTATGTGGAAAGCAATATCGTCGCTTTCACCAATGTGCTCGAAGGCGCGCGCCATTTCAGCGTCCCGCATTTCGTCTATGCCAGCACCAGCAGTGTTTATGGCGCCAATACAAAAATGCCCTATGACGAGGCTCAGGCCGCCGTCCATCCACTTCAATTCTACGCCGCAACCAAGCGCGCCAATGAATTGATGGCGCATAGCTACAGCCATCTGTTCGGCCTGCCGACCACCGGTCTCCGGTTTTTCACCGTCTATGGGGATTGGGGCCGGCCCGACATGGCGCCATTCCTGTTCACCCGAGACATTCTCGCCGGCAAACCGATTGATGTGTTCAATCACGGCAAGCACAGCCGCGACTTCACCTTTGTCGACGACATCGTCGAAGGCATCATCGGCGCCAGCGAGTCCATCGCCCAGCCAGACCCCAACTGGAACAGCGATGACCCCGATCCGGCAACCAGCGCTGCGTCGTTTCGCGTGCTCAATATCGGCAACAATCAGCCGATCCAGTTGATCGACTTCATCTCGGCAATCGAGCAGGCCGTCGGAAAGAAAGCAGTGTTGAATCTGCTGCCGCTACAACCCGGCGATGTGCCGGACACCCATGCCGATATTTCAAGACTGATCGCGGCTACGGGATATAGCCCTTCGACCAATGTTACTGATGGCGTTGCCCGTTTCGTCGCCTGGTATCACGACTATTACAAGCTCTAGGCGCCTTCGAGCCCCGCCATTGCCAGCACCTTCCGGAACAGCGTCGGCAGCGCCTCGCCCTTGAGCGCTTCCGGCGCCGCCCACCAGCCGCCATCAAAACCATCCGCAGGCACCGTCGCCGACCACACCTCCAGCTCCAGCCGGAAATGGGTGAAGACATGCACCACCTGCCCGTGGTGCCGCCAGTCGGCCGCGGCAGGATAATTCTGCTGCGGCAATTCCCCCGCCCAATCCGAACCCGGCACTTCAGTCATGCCGCCCAGCAGCCCTTTTGATGGCCGGCTTTGCAGGTAAACGTCGCCGCTGGTGTCGCGCATCACATAGGCATGGCCCCTGCGCACGGGCCGATCCGCCTTGCCCGGCTTGATGGGGTAGCGCGTCGGCTCGCCCTCCGCCCGCGCCGCGCAGCCCGCATTGATCGGGCAGATCAGGCACGAGGCCACGCGCGGCGTGCAGATGGTGGCGCCCAGATCCATCATCGCCTGCGCAAAGTCGCCCGCGCGTTGCGGCACCGCGGCCTGCAGGACGCTCCGCAGTTCATCCTTAGCCTCGCGCAATGGCACGGGCAGCGCGTAATATCGCGCCAGCACCCGGTCGAGATTGCCATCGAGCACGGCAATGGGTTCGTCAAAACAGATCGCGGCTATCGCGGCGCTGGTATAGGCGCCGATGCCCGGCAGGCTCTGCAATGCCTCCGACGATGTCGGAAACACCCCTCCATGGTCGCGCACCACCGCCACCGCGCAGGCGTGAAGATTTCGCGCCCGCGCGTAATAACCCAGCCCCGCCCATTCGCGCAGCACGCTGTCGAGCGGCGCCGCCGCCAGATCGAAAACACTCGGCCACAACGAGGTAAACCGCAGAAAATAATTCCGAACCGCAGCCACCGTCGTCTGCTGCAGCATCACCTCGCTGAGCCACACCCGATAAGGGTCGGGATGCACGCCTTTACGCCGATCAGCTGCCGATACCCGCCAAGGCAGGTCGCGCCCATGGGCGTCGTACCAATGCAGCACGGCCGCGGCATCAACAGGTTCGGAATGGGAAAGGTGCATGGACCCGAGATAGCGCCCTCCTCCGCCCTCCTGCAAGAGGGAGCCGATCACCGCCTCTTGAGACGGGACGGCGGAGGGGCTAGAGCACATCATGGCCAAAGATGAGCAGCCCGAGTCCAAGCGCCGCAATAGAACGCACAGCGTGGCCGACGCGCTGGCGGGCGCGCTCGATCCGGTGCTGAAAAAGCGCGGCTTTGCCAGCCGGGACATCATCACCCATTGGCGCGCCATTGCCCCGCCACCCTTCGACGCGACCACCCAGCCAGACAAATTGAGCTGGCCACGCGCCGCCTCTGGTGCTGATGGTGCCGTCCTGCATTTGCGCTGCGCTCCGGGGCAGGCGCTCTTCGCCCAGCACGAAGCCCCAGCGATCGCCGCTGCGGTCAATCGCTATTTCGGCTATGTGCTGGTCAGCGAGATACGCCTCACCGCCGAGCCGTTCAGTCCCGGTTCAGGCGCAAGGGTGCAAAAAACCCGGCAACCGAGCCAGAGCGCAATCGCAAAGGTCGGCGCCGCGACCGAAAAGGTCGAAGACAGTGATCTGCGGGACGCGTTGCAGGAATTGGGCCTGGCGCTCTCCAGCAGATCGGAGCCAAAGGGCGATTAGACTGTTCACTGCCTAGTGATGGATTTGCCCACTTGCCGACACCTTCACCCCGTGTAGTGTCGCGCCAACATAAACGCAGGAGCCTGTGCCGTGAAATTCAACCGTCGTGAGACCATTCTTCTAGCCGCTGCAGCCTCGGCGCTCAGCCTGACAGGTCTGACGCCCGCCGCCGCCGCCGATGGCGACGTTATCGACCAGGCCAAACTCGCCAATGTTACCGGCGGTTACACCGACCACGTGCTGGGCAATGAAAATGCCCCTGTCACCGTCATCGAATATGCGTCGCCGACCTGCCCGCATTGCGGTGCCTTCCACAACACTGTTTATGAACCCTTCAAGGCAGCCTATGTCGACACCGGCAAGGTCAAATTCATTCTGCGCCCCTATCTGCGCCATGAAATCGACGCCGCCATCTTCATGCTCGCCGAGGCATCCGGTCCCGATAATTTCCACAATGTGATCTCTACCTATTTCCGCGCGCAGAACACCTGGATGGCGTCGGACAAGCCGCTGGATGCGCTTCGCGCCGTGGCCGAAGAGCTCGGGTTTTCCAAGGAAATGTTTGAATCAACCTTGACGAATCAGGAGGCTTTCACCGCGATCAATGCCGTCAGTAAACAGGCATCTGACGAGTTCGGTCTGCGGGGCACACCCACCTTCTATGTCAACGGCAAAACGCTTTCAGGGGCCAAGACGCTTGAGCAGCTCGCTGCTGAGATCGACCCGCTTGTGCCTGCCGATTTCGTCGCTCCGGCGCCTGCTGCAACCGACGCCATGGCGCCAACCGCTGATGCGATGGCCCCGGCGGCCGATGCAATGGCGCCTGCGGCCAATGCGATGGCACCCGCTGCCGGCGCAATGGCTCCGGCTCCCCAATAATATCAACTCTGATCTCTGCCCTCCCCTTTCTGGGGAGGGTATTTACGCGGGTGGAGCCATCCGCCCATGAAATTCTCCCGCCTTAAGCTGCACGGCTTCAAGTCGTTTTCCGACGAAACCGTGCTGGTCATGGAACCAGGCCTCACCGGCATTGTCGGTCCCAATGGCTGCGGCAAATCCAATCTTGTCGAGGCCATGCGCTGGGTCATGGGCGAAAGCTCCTACAAGGCCATGCGCGCATCGGGCATGGACGATGTCATTTTCTCCGGCTCGGGCGGCCGTCCGGCGCGCAACACGGCTGAAGTCACGCTCGTCCTCGACAATTCCGACCGTTCGGCCCCTGCCGCCCTTAACACGGCCGACGTGCTGGAAGTGACGCGCCGCATCGAGCGCGAGGCCGGCTCGGTCTATCGCGTCAACGGCAAGGAAGTGCGCGCCCGCGACGTGCAATTGCTGTTCGCCGATGCGTCCACCGGCGCCCATTCTCCCGCCATGGTGCGCCAGGGCCAGATTGGCGAGCTGATTGCGGCCAAGCCCACCGCCCGCCGCGCCCTGCTCGAAGAAGCCGCTGGCATTTCCGGCCTGCACTCCCGCCGCCACGAGGCCGAACTGCGCCTGCGTGCCGCCGAGGCCAATCTTGAACGCGTCGACGACATTATCGGCCAGGTCGAAACCCAGCTCGAAACCCTCAAGCGTCAGGCGCGCCTTGCCATTCGCTATCGTGGCCTGTCCGGCGATATCCGCCGCGCCGAAGCGACGCTGTTTCACCTGCGCTGGGTGGCCACCCGTGTCGCTGAAAAGGAGGCCGAGGCCAGCCAGGCCGGGCTGATCCGCAATCTCGCCGACGCCAACCACGCTGAGCTCGCCGCGCAAAAGGCCGTCGAAGCCGCTGAAGCCGCCATGGTCCCGCTGCGCGAACGCGAGGCCGTCACCGGCGCCGTGCTCCAGCGCTACACCATTCTGTCCGAGCAACTCGCCGACGAGGCCCGCCGGATCAGCCAGCGCCGCGCCGAGCTTGAAGATCGCCTCCGCCAGATCGGCGCCGATGGTGTGCGCGAGCGGGAACTCGTGGCCGAGAGCGACACGACCCTTGCCGCCTATGCCGAGGAACAGGCAAGACTGAGTGCCGAGCAGGCCGCGACACAGACCGAATTCGATGCCGCCCGCGCCGAAGCCGAAAGCGCCCGTGCCGCTGTCGCCGCTGCCGAAGCCGAGACGCGTCAGGCCGCCGATGCCCTGGCGCAATTGCGCGCCCGCAGGGCCCAGGCGCAGCGCAGCGCGCAGGATGCGCAGGTCCGCAGCCAGCGCCTCGCCCAGCAGATGGCCGAAGTCGATGCGGAAATGACCCGCATTCTCGCCACGCTCGACGCCGACGAAACTCTCAATATCCGCCGCGCCGCGCTCGAAGCCGCGCAGGCCAATTCCGCCATCGCCGAAACGGCCGCTCTCGCCGCCGAGGAACGCGCGCTCGCCGCGCAATCCAAGCTCGACGAGGCCCGCCCGCGCCTTGCTGAACTCGACGCATTGGTGACAAGCCTTGAATCCGAGGCCACAACGCTCTCCAAAATGCTCAATACCGGCGCCGGGCTCTGGCCCGCCATTGTCGATGAGCTCCAGGTGGCGCCGGGTTATGAGACCGCACTCGGAGCCGCGCTGGGCGATGATCTTGAGGCCTCGTCCGATGCGGGCGCGCCCATCCATTGGTCCGTCGCCATTGATGGCTATGATGATCCCGCCCTGCCCCAGGGCGCCGAGCCACTGTCGCGCCATGTCACCGGCACCGCGCTGATCAAGCGCCGCCTCGACCAGATTGGCCTCGTGGATGCCGTCGATGGCCCCGGCCTCATGCGCGCGCTCAAGCCGGGCCAGCGACTGGTAACGCTCGATGGCGCCCTCTGGCGCTGGGATGGCTTTGTTGCCGCCGCCGACGCACCGAGCGCCGCCGCCCAGCGCCTCGCCCAGCGCAATCGGCTGGCCGAGCTCGACGAGGAAATCACCCGCGCCAAGGGTGAGCGCAATGGCTGGCGCCGCGATGTCGAGGCCCTCACCGCCGCGCTCGACGCCGCCCGGCTGGCCGAGCGCACCAGCCGCGATGAATGGCGCCGCGCCCAACACGCCATTGCCGCCGCCCAGGCCGAACTCGACAAGGCGCAGCGCGCCATGGGCGATCTCGTCACCCGCCGCTCGGCGCTTGAAGAAGCAAAAGTCCGCCTCGCTTCCAGCCTCGCCGAAGCCGATGCCATTCGCGCCGATGCCGAAAAGGCGCTGGCCGATGCCGGTGACGAAACCGAAGCAGCCACTGCCGCCGAAGCCGGCCAGCGCCATCTTTCCAGCCTGCGCGACAAGGCCGATCAGGCGCGGCTCAAATTGGGCACGCTGGAATCCGCATCGCAAATGCGCCTCTCGCGCCTTGAACAGCTGGACCGCGACAGCTCTGCCTGGCAGCGCCGCCGCGAAGGGGCCGCCAAGCAATTGTCCACCCTCGACCAGCGCATGGCCGAGGTCGAGACCCAGCTTGCCGGCCTTGCCGAAGCGCCCGACAGTTTCGCCGCCCGCCGCGCCCAGCTCGATGACCAGATCGAGCAGGCCAGCGCCGAACACAAGGCCTCCGGCGACCGGCTCAACGAGGCTCAGACCGCCTGGCGCGAGGCTGATCGGGCGCTCAAACAGGCCGGCGACGCGCTCAATGCCGTGCGTATCGAACTCACCCGCATCGAGGAACGTCTCAAGGGCATCATCGCCCAGCGCCAGCAGATCGAGCGTCAGACCGAAGAAAGTCTCGGCATTCCGGCCAGCCGCACCCTCGAAGCCTCCGGCATTCGTCCCGAAGAAGCCCTGCCGGCCGAGCACGCCATCGAGCAAAAGCTCGATCGGCTCAAGGCCGAGCGCGAGCGGCTGGGCGGGGTCAATCTCTCTGCCGAAAAGGAAGCCGGCGAGGTCCAGGAAAAGCTCGATACCATGGTCAAGGACCGTGACGACCTGATCGAGGCCATCGCCAAGCTGCGCGGCGGCATTTCCTCGCTGAACCGCGAAGGCCGCGCCCGGCTCAATGACGCCTTCGGCAAGGTCAATGCGCATTTCCAGGAGCTCTTCACCACCCTCTTCGGGGGCGGCACGGCCGAGTTGAGCTTTGTCGAAAGCGACGATCCGCTCGAGGCCGGCCTCGAAATCATCGCCCGGCCACCCGGCAAGAAGCCGCAGACCATGACCCTGCTCTCGGGCGGCGAACAGGCGCTCACAGCCCTCAGCCTGATCTTTGCCGTCTTCCTCACCAATCCAGCGCCTATCTGCGTGCTGGACGAAGTCGATGCACCGCTCGACGACGCCAATGTCGAACGCTTCTGCAATCTGCTCGACAGCATGGCCCAGCGCACCAATACGCGCTTCATGGTCATCACCCACAATCCGATCACCATGAGCCGGGTGGATCGCCTGTTTGGCGTCACCATGGCCGAGCGCGGCGTCAGCCAGCTCGTCTCGGTCGACCTTAAGACCGCCGAAAGCTTCCGCGACGCCGGCTAGGCGGCCGCCTCCCTGCATCGGGATTTTGGCCATCCTTGCGGGTGCGACCAGCCTTATTACCGTTATCCATCACCAACAGACAGACCCGGAAACCCTCATTTGTTGGACATATCGGCAGTAAAATTGCTAATTTGATGCGATAATATTAGATTGACACGGCATTTTCCCCATAATTGAATGTCCCCAGGGGCGCGGGAGGGTAAGTCGCCCCTACCGGGAGGACTAAATCAATGAAAACCTATTTGCTGGGCGGCATCGCCCTGGCAGCGACCCTGTTCGCCGCCAATGTCATGGCGCAGGAAACCGAAGTGCGCGTGCTGTTCATCGGCGATACACCGGCCATGAACACCATCATGGAACAGACTGCAGCCGCCTATACCGAAGCCCATCCGGGCGTGAAGGTGGTTCTGGAGCCGATGGAAAACGAGGCGCTTCGCACCAAGCTGCCCACCCTGCTCCAGTCCAATGATCCGCCGGATATCGTCAGCAGTTTCGGCGGCGGCGACATTCTCGCCCAGGACGAGGCCGGCTATCTCGCCGATCTGTCCGAGCACACCGACGACTTTCTCAAGATTGTCCCGCAGTCAGCCGTCAAGGCGTTCCAGATCAATGGCAAGCAGGTTGGCGTCGCCACCGATTTCAGCCTGGTCAATCTCTATGTGAACAAGCCCCTGCTCGATCAGGCCGGCGTCACCCTCGACGATCTGTCCACCTGGGAAGGGTTCCTCACAGGCGTCGAGAAGCTCAAGGCCGCCGGCATCACGCCCATCGTCACCTCGGGCGGCGACAAGTGGCCGGTGCAGCACTGGCTGCTCTATCTGATGCTGCGTGAAGGCGGTGGGGACATCATGGCCCGCGTGCGCGACGAGGGCTTCGACATTCCCGAATTCATCGCCGCCGCTACCGAATTGCAGCGCCTGGGCGCACTCGAACCCTTCCAGGACGGCTGGCTCAATACCAATTGGCTCACCTCGATCGGCCAGTTCGGCGACGGGCGCGGCGCGATCTATCTCGCCGGCAATTGGGCCATCCAGCAGCAGGCCGACAATGCCGCAGATAGCAAGGGCATTGCCCGCGAAGACCTCGTCACCATTCCCTTCCCCTCGGGAACACCGGCCGGCAAGGGCGACGGCACGGAGACCGTTGGCGGCCTCTCCGGCTGGGTGGTCACGGCGGGCGCCGACCCGGCAGCAGCGGACGTGCTCAAGCATTTCGCCTCGCTGGTCCATGCCCAGCCGGTCGCGGAATCCGGTCTTGGCATTCCCTCGGCTCTGGGCGTCGAGCAGCACATCACCGACCCAACCCTGCAATGGGTGGTGAAAACCATCGCTGCCGCGTCCAAGCATCAGAACTTTGCCGACCGCGATCTCGGGCCGGCAGCCGGTGGCGCCTATAATGACGTCGCCGTGGCGCTTGCTGCCGGTGAAATGTCGCCCGAGGAAGCCGCCGCCGTTCTGCAGGATGCTTGGGACAATCGCTGATCCCGGGCCGTCATGACCAAGCCCGGGCGAATTGCGCCCGGGGACCCTGCCCAGCCACAAGAGTTTTTATGTCGATACTGACCCGTTCGGCCTATTCCGCTTCGCTGCGCAACCGGCGCGGCTGGAAAACGGCGATCATCTTCGCCGCGCCTGCCCTGCTGCTGTTCACGCTGTTCATTTCCGTGCCGGTGCTCGAAGCGGGCTATGCCTCCTTCTTCAACTGGAACGGACTGCGCGCGCCAAGCGCCGACAATTTCGTGGGCCTGGGCAATTACGAGCAATTGCTGACCAACAAGACCTTTCAGCGCGCCCTCTCCAATACGGGGCTGATCGTGCTCGCCGCCCTGCTGATCCAGCTGCCGCTGGCCTTGGCCATGGCCGTGTTGCTGGCCGAGCGGCGCTGGGGCTCGGTGGTCTTCCGCATGATCTTCTTCCTGCCCTTCATCCTGGCAGAAGTCGCCAGCGGCCTAATCTTCCGCTTCATGTTCGATGGCGATGTGGGTCTGGTCACCCAGGTGTCGCAGTCGCTGGGCGGCGGGCCGATCCACCTGCTCTCGGACAAGAACCTGGCCATTGTCGCCATCATTGTCGTGGCGACGTGGAAATATTTCGGCTTCCACATGATGCTCTATATCGCCGGAATGCAGGCGATCGACCGTAGCCTTTATGAAGCCGCCGCGATCGATGGCGCCAATGCATGGGAGCGTTTCGTCTATGTCACCTTGCCCGGCCTCGCGCCGACCATACGCCTCTCGGTGTTCTTCGCCATTCTGGGCTGCCTGCAATTTTTTGATCTGGTCATTCCGCTGACCGGGGGCGGGCCGCTCAACTCGTCCCACACCATCGTCTCCTTCCTCTATTACTTCGGCATCACCCGAATGCGGATCGGATTTGGCGACGCGGTGGGGGTGACCCTTTTCCTGGTCTGCATCGTGGTGGCGTTCAGCTACCGCCGCTGGGTGATGAAAAATGACTAACGCCGATCTTCTCCGCCGCCCCGCCGCCAGGGCGCAATTCACCTCGCCGCTCGGTTCGCTCATTCGTCTCCTCGTGCTGTTCGCCGTGGCCGGCATTGTGCTTATCCCCATCGTCGCCACCGCTCTGGGCGGCCTCAAGACGCTGGGCGAATTGCGCGTCAGCACTTTTGGCCTGCCCGACCATTGGCTGTGGAGCAATTATATCGACGTCATGACCCGCCCGCAGGTCTGGCAGATGATGGGCAATTCGCTGACCATCGCCATCTTCACCGTGCTGCTCACCCTCGCCGTCTCCGCCCCTGCGGCCTTCGCCTTTGCCCATCTCAAATTCTTCGGCGACCAATGGCTCTTCAACTACCTGATCCTGGGTCTCACCTTCCCCTTCGCCACCGCCATCCTGCCGCTCTTTCTCAAGATCCGAGATCTTGGCCTGCTCGGCACACATTGGGGGGTGGTTCTGCCACAGGTCGCCTTTGGGCTCGCCAGCTCGGTCCTGCTGATGCGCAATGCCTTTCGCCATGTCCCCGATGAACTCGTCGAGGCCGCCCTTATCGACGGGGCATCCTATGCCCGCATCTTCTGGTCCATTGTCCTGCCGCTCTCGCTGCCCATCCTGTCGACGGTCGCCATCATTTCCTTTGTTGGCAGCTGGAACAATTACCTCCTGCCGCTGGTCGTGCTCGACGATCCACTGACCTATCCATGGCCGCTAGGCCTCATGCAGTTCCAGACGCTCTATTCCACCGATTGGCCGAAAATCCTCACCTATATCACCTGCACCATCATGCCGGCGGTGGCGGTTTTCCTGCTGGCGCAGCGCTATATCGTGGCCGGTCTGACGGCAGGGGCGGTGAAGGGCTAGGCGGGCACAGAATCCCCGCCGGTGCCACGACTTGGCCGCACTTGTGGCGTGGACAGCATGACGCACCCCCGTCAAATCGCCAAAAGCTTATACAGAACAATATCTTACCCCTTTCCTGCGCTCCTTGACACGTTTTGGGGGCACCACTATGTTGCGCGCGACTTAAAAGGCGCCCCGCGATTGCGGGATAAAGGCCGGCCAGAGGGGGGCAGCGGATGAGTATACCGCCAGACAACCAGGGCCAGCCGGAAAGCGCCAAAGGGGTGACGCGTGATCTTGCATCGCGTATTGCCTCTGCCAAGCGGGAGCGGGACCGGGAGGACAACAGAGCCTCCAAGGATGCTTCCCCGGAGATGAGCGGTCTGGCGCGCGGAATGCGTATCGGCACCGAATTCATCGCCGCGGTCCTGGTCGGTGCCGGTATCGGCTATCTGATCGATCTTGGCCTAGGAACCAGCCCCTGGGGAATGCTCATCCTTCTGTTGATGGGCTTTGCCGCTGGAATCCTGAACGTCATCCGAGTGGTGGCGGAAATGAATGCCGCATCGCCTGCCCCGCCGGGTTCCGATCTTGGACCCGACGCGGAAGACGAAGAGCGGGACGATGAACGATGACGATTAGAGGGCTCCATGGCCGGTACTGACCCGATCCACCAGTTTGTCATCTATGACATCGCCAAGCTGTTCACCCTTGGTGGTGACGGCACCGAAGGCAGCGGTGTCACCTTCGCTTTCACCAATTCGTCGCTGTTCATGGTGCTCACCGTAGCCACCATCTGCGCCTTCCTGCTGCTGTCCACTGCAGGCAAGCACCTCATCCCGAGCCGCGCCCAGTTGCTGGCCGAACTCACCTATGAGTTTGTCGCGGGAATGGTGCGAAGTTCGGCGGGCACCGCCGGCATGAAGTTCTTCCCGCTGGTGTTCTCGCTGTTCACCTT
>JAEYTY010000056.1 GCA_023433775.1 Pseudomonadota bacterium
ATGTGCGCCCTGCCATGGGCACGCCAATCACCCTGGGCCGTATGCGCGCCCGCGTCGTCCGCCACTTCCAGAACGGCGTCGCGGTGGAATTTGCAGCGTCCCAGGAGATGCTTACCGTGGTTCAGCAGAACCTGCGGATGAACTGAGCAAAGTCGCTCGGTAACACGCCCGCCCCTTCCAACATTTCGCTGCTAGCAGCCGCGTCTCCCGCCCCGATTAATATGGTGAATGAAACACTGCAAGTGTCGATAAAACACGCATAAAAACTGCGTGGTGTTTTTCGGATCGCCGAAATTGGGCCCCTTTAGCGTGGTCTCCATCAGGGAGACTGCACTATGGCTTTCAACACAAAAGGGCTGCTTGCCGGATTGATCGGCGCGATGATCGCGCTGGCGCCCGCCGCCCCCGCCGCGGCTTTGGATTTTACCAATGTCGCCTTTATCCAGGCCGCCAGCGGCACGACGACTATTCCCGTCGGTCACATGGAATTCTGCCGCACCCGTCCCGACGAGTGTCAGGCCTATGACAGCGTTTTGCCCGCGACCAGCCTCAACGAGGCGAACTGGCAGCAGCTGGTCAACATCAATGCCCATTACAACCAGACCGTGACACCCGTCACCGACGAGCAGCTCTATCAGGTTGCCGAATTCTGGACCTATCCCAATGGCTACGGCGATTGTGAAGATTTTGCGCTGGCCAAGCGCCGCGACCTGATCAATGCCGGCTGGCATCCCTCGACGCTGATGATCGCCGTGGTGCGCGAAGCCAATGGCAATGGCCATGCCGTGCTGCTGGCCCGCACCGACCGTGGCGATCTCGTGCTCGACAACCAGGACGGCGCCATCCGCCTGTGGAGCGACACGCCCTACCAGTTCATCAAGCGCCAGTCGCAGGCCAATGCCGGCCAGTGGGTGGACATGCTTGACAACCGCGCCATCGTGGTTGCCGCCAACAGCTGATCAGTTTCCGGACCCCGCCCCAAGCCTATCCCTGATAGGGGTCTGAAGAACAAGGCCGGCATCTCGCGATGCCGGCCTTGTTGTATTCTGGATTAGAGTTTGATGGCGTCAGAAGCGCAGCGCCACATAGGCACTCATGAAGATGAGGCCCGAAAGAAACGCCCAGCCGAAGGCAATGAGCGCGGAAAAGAGCGCGGAGGTAATCGACAGCGTGCCATCATGCTCCTGCCGCCAGCCCATCTGCAGCATGATATAGGGGCCGCAAACGAAGCTCATGAAGAGATTGCCGAAGGAGCTGATGAGGCTCTTGCCATCATAGCGCAGCATGGCGGGCTGGCGCGCCACCCACTGATAGAGATGCGTGCCTGCCCCGGCGATGCAAAGTCCAACGCCCATAATGAAAGCCGCCAACAAGAGTTCGCGTGTCATGCCCTGCCCATCCCCTTGCTTTCCCGGCCCCCGCCCGGACAAGCCTTAATCATTTGTTAAGCATATTGCCCGCCCTATGGGATGTCACCTCCCTGTGTGGAAACTGGTTAACGCTGGCCATGTCTCTCTCCCACCCGCCAGCCCCGACCCATCCGGACAAGTCCGGAGGGCTGTTTTACAACCTCGCCGGCATTGCCGTTCTCGTGCTGCTGCTGGCCGTGGGCGCCGCCTATCTGCTTGATCGCGCTGGCAGAACGGTGCTGCCGCCGGTGCCGGCACTGGGCGATGGCGATGTCATTGAGCAGACGATTGGCGGGCGCGAGCTGTCCATTCCGCGCAACTGGTTTCGCCATGGCGAACAGATGCAGCCCGGCTTTGCCGGACAGGTCGATCTCGATTTCAGACTGGCTCTGATGCCGGACGCCGCGCCGGTTATCGTGGAAGTCACCCTGCTGCCGCGCACGCGGGTGCGCACCAGCAGTAACCTGCTCGACAGGGTCTATCTGCATCGGTTCGAGGACGATGTGGTGACCGGCGTTCCCGGCCTTGTGGGCAAGCCGCTGCACGGCAGCGAAGGCTATAATGGCGAAGTGGTCTGGTATGACGCGCTGGCGCCCAATCCATTCGTCGCCAAATGCATGGAAGCGGTAAATGACGGCGGCGCCGAGCGCTGCCTGCGGACCGTGCATTTGCCCAGCGGCCTTGCGGCGGTCTTCAGCTTTGACGCCAGCGCATTGCAGGCCTGGCGGAATTTCGACACCGAAATGGCCCTTTGGCTGGGCCAGATCGGCGCGCTGTAGGTTTTACTGAATGTCTTCGAGGTCGATATCGAGGATCGACATGGAGAACATATAGGACTTGTCGCCGTCTTCATCATCCACATGGATGAGGCCGATGGATTCCTCGCCGATGAACACTTCGACAGAATCGTTGAGCTTGGCGCGCGGCCGCACATCGATATTGCGATTGTTGAAGGTGATCTGCAGGAACTTTTGCAGCTTGATGATCTCGGGATGGTTCACTGGAACGGGTCCTGCTGTTTGCGTTGAGCCGGCAATCTAGTGATCGGCCAAGCGGTGACAACCCCTAGTCGGGCCATTTTAGTGGTAACAAGTGGGGCGCGGGACTTGTTCCGCCCGAGCCTCAGCTATTGGCGTCGTGCACCAGAACCATCTGATCCATGACCAGCGCCGGCTGGGCGCAACCGGCTTCGCCGATGACCTTGGCGGGCACGCCGGCCACAGTGGTGCGCGGCGGAACTTCCTTGAGAACCACTGACCCCGCGCCGATACGCGAGCAATCGCCCACGCGAATATTGCCCAGCACCTTGGCGCCAGCGCCAATCAGCACGCCATTGCCAATCTTGGGGTGGCGATCCTGATCGGACTTGCCGGTGCCGCCCAGGGTCACGTTCTGGAGCATGGAAACATTGTCGCCGACCACAGCCGTTTCGCCAATGACGAGACCGGTGCCATGATCAAGCATGATGCCGCGGCCCATGGAGACGGCGGGGTTGATGTCGACCTGGAACACCTGGCTCGACCGGCTCTGCAGATAGAGCGCGAAATCGCGACGCCCGCCCCTGTACATGGCATGGGCAAAGCGGTGGGTCTGGATGGCCTGATAGCCCTTGAAATAGAGCAGCGGATCAATGGCCCGGTGGCAGGCCGGATCGCGCTCCAGCGTGGCGGCGAGATCGGCGCGGGCAGCGTCGCCAATGGACGGATTGTCGCGCAGCGTCTCAGCAAAGGCCTGCCGGATGATATCGGCAGAAACATCTTCATGGTCGAGCCGCGCTGCGAGGCGATGGGCCAGCGCAGCTTCGAAATTGTCGTGGTTGAGGACGTTGGAGAGAACCAGATTGGCCAGCGATGGCTCGGCGTCGAGAATCTGCCGTGCGCCGGCGCGAACTGCCTCCCATACAGGATCTATGGCCTGGATATGGGAAGACTTCTTGGCATTGCCGCTCATGGCGCCGCTCTCCAATTCATCGATGGATAACGATATAATGCATCAGGTGCTGCAAAACAAAGCCCCGGCGCAAAATTGGTTCACGATTTGGCGACACTGGGGAAGTTTGTCGCCAGAAATTCCAGCGCGGCCGCCTTGAACGCCTTGTCGCCCGTCGCACGCATATGGTCGCGCTTGGGGATGATAAAGGCCTCGCCGTGAGGCAGCAGTTCGGCCAGAGCCTGGGGTGTTCCTGCCATTTCATCGGCCTCCCCCACGGCCACCAGAACCGGCATTTCGATGCGACGCACATCGGCGCGGGCCATGGGTTCGCGCGAGGTTTCCATGCAGGCGGCCAGCGCCTCGCGATCCGAGCCGGTGTGATCGGCGAAGATGCGGAACTGGCGGGCCGTCGGGTGTGTAAGATCGGACAGATCGGGCGCGCGCAAGCCGGCGATGATGTCATTGCCGTCGCTGAGGCCATTGATCAGATTGATGCCCATGCCACCAAAGATCAGTGCCGGCACGCGCTCGGGGTGACCGTAGGCGAGGAAGGCGGCAATGCGGGCGCCCATGGAATAGCCGAGGACCGCGGCCTGCTCGATGCCGAGATGGTCGAGCAGCGCCAAGGCATCGCCGGCCATCAAGGCAGGATGGTAGAGGTCGGGATCATGCGGTTTGTCGGAGGCGCCATGGCCGCGATTGTCGAGCGTGATCGCCTGATAACCGGCGCCTGTCAGCGTTTTGACCCAGCCGGTGTCGATCCAGTTGACCTTGCCGCTGGAGGCAAAGCCATGGATGCAGAGGACGGGCGGCCCCTCGCCATGGAGCTGATAGGCGAGGTTGAGGCCGGAAGAGGAGAAACTGGGCATGATGGCCTTTCGCTGATCACTGCCCCGGTTTTGCGGCTTCGGGAGACAAAATCAAGGACAATCCGCCGCTGGCCAAGGCGCCGTCTTTGCCCTTTTCTTGCCACCGGCCTTTGGCTATGGTCGCGCCAAATCAAACACAATCAGGTTCCGATCCATGGCCCACGGCGCGACTCCGCACTTTCACAATACCGAAGGCCTCGCCCGGATCGAGGTGGGCTCCAAGGAATTCCAGTGCGTGGGCGCCCTGCCCCCGTTCGACCATCCTCATGTTTATCTGGACATGGGCAAGGACAGCGAGATCGTCTGCCCCTATTGCTCGACGCTTTATGTGTACAAGGGAGAACTTGGCGCAGGCCATGCCAATCCAGCCACGGCCATCTTCCGGGCCGACGCCGCCTGAGGCAAGCCATGCCCGCCAGGGGCCGCAGCTATATCATTGCCGGGGCCGGTATTTCCGGCATGACGCTGGCGCTCGCGCTGGCCAAATTCGGCGCGACGGTGGTGGTGCTGGAACGGCACGCCAATGTGCAGGAATTTGGCGCGGGGCTGCAGATCAGCCCCAATGCGCGGCGTGTCCTCGACCAGCTCGGGCTCGACGCGGAGATGACGCGCACCAGCTTTGAGCCGGAGGCGCTCGACACCTATCCGCAAGGCCGCCGCAAGCCCCTCGTCAGCATGGAACTCGGCGGGTTGATGCGCGAGCGGTTTGGCGCGCCCTATGCGGTGATGCACCGCGCCGACCTCGCCAATGTGCTCTACAAGGCCTGCCGGCGCTTCGCCAATATCGACCTGATCTATGGCGTGCGGAACTGGGATGTGGAATCCCACGCGCGCGGGGCGAGTGTTGCGGTGGACGAGGCCAGCGGCCAGAGCCGGACGACGCGGGCGGATGGCTTTATCGGCGCCGATGGCGTGCATTCACATACGCGGCAGGCGGCGCTGAGCGGACCGGCGGCGCATTTCCACAATCGAATCGCCTGGCGGGTGCTGGTCCCCACCGACAGCGTCTCGAGCCAGATTTCACTCGAGCGGGTCTCGGTATTTTTCGGGGCGGGATTTCACCTGGTGTGTTATCCCCTGCCCCATCGCGGACAGGTGAACCTGGCGCTGTTCACCAAGGCGAAATCGCCTCACGCCGGTGACAGCCAGCCGCATCTGATCCGGCCCGGTGCGAAGGTCGCAGCGATCATGGCAGCAGCGAGCGGACGCTGGACACCCTGGCCCATGTACAGCGTGGACACGCCGGTCTGGCACAAGGGCAATATCGGGCTGATCGGCGACGCCGCCCACGCCATGTTGCCGTTCCAGGCGCAGGGCGCGGCGATGGGGATCGAGGATGCGGCGGTGTTGGCGCCGCTCCTGATCCGCTCCGACAATGCGGAAACCGCCTATGCCCGCTACGCTGCCATGCGCCAGCCGCGCGTGCGCAAGGTGGCCGCTCTTTCGGCCACAAATGGGCGTATCTTTCACCTGCCCTGGCCACTCAGCATGGGGCGCGATCTGGTCATGGCCCAGCAGGGCCCAAGAGCGCATCTGGCGCGGCTTGGCTGGATTTATGAACATGATGCTTGTGACTTTGGACCGAAATGGAAAGTCGAGCGTTAGACCGAGGCGCAGCTACGCCCTTGCCTTGACGGGCGAGCCCGTGTCAATTGCGGCCATTACTCCGGCGCGGGACAGACAAAAGGTTTAAACCACCGAATGCAATCTGCCACACGTGCGCGCCTGACCCTGACCTGTATCCTGATCACCATCCTGATCGACATGATCGGGGTGGGTATCATCGTGCCGGTGCTGCCCGAATTGCTGGAAGATCTGACCGGCGGCAGCGTGGCACAGGCGGCGGTCATCGGCGGCTACCTCGTGTTCGCCTATGCCTTCATGCAGTTCGTGTTTTCGCCGGTTCTGGGCAATCTGTCAGACCGATTTGGGCGGCGGCCGGTGCTGCTGCTCTCGCTACTGGGGCTGACCTTTGACTACCTGATGATGGCGATTGCGCCATTCGTCTGGTACCTGTTCATCGGCCGCATCATTGCCGGTATTGCAGGCGCTGCGCTGGCGACGGCCACGGCCTATATGACCGACATCACCCCGCCCCATAAGCGCACGCACCGCTTTGGCCTGATTGGCGCGGCCTTTGGATTGGGGTTCATCATCGGGCCGGTTCTGGGTGGCGAATTGGGTGAGTTCGGCCCGCGCGTGCCTTTCTATGCCGCGGCGGGACTGGCCTTTGCCAATTTCCTCTTCGGCCTGCTGGTGCTGCCCGAAAGCCTGCCGAAAACCTCGCGCCGGAAATTTGATATTCGCCGCGCCAACCCGTTTGGCGCCGTGCTGGCGCTGCGGAAATATCCCTCCGTGCTGTGGCTGCTGGCGGTGCTGTTCTTCTTCCAGCTTTCCGCACAGTCGCTGCCCACCGTGTTCAGCTATTTCACCGTGGAGATGTTCAATTTCTCCTCCTCCACCATCGGGCGCACACTGGGCGCTTTCGGACTGGGCTTTGCCATCAGTCAGGCGCTGATCGCCGGGCCGCTGTCGCGCGGCATTGGCGAGCCTGCCGTGGCCATGATCGGGCTATTGGCCGCCGTGGTGGCCTTTGCCGGTGTCGCCCTTTCGGCGGAGGTTTTCTACCTCTACCTCTTCATCATGATCGGCACGGTGAGCGGCCTTGCGCCACCATCGATCAATGGCGTGCTGTCGCGGCAGGTGCCGGACAATGGACAAGGCGAATTGCAGGGCGCGGTCAATGCGGCCAGCGCGCTGGCGACGATTATCGGCCCACTGGCGGCGACGCAGATCTTTTCCTATTTCACCACCACGCCCGGATCGCCGGGCTATTTCCCTGGCGCACCCTTTATTGCGGCCAGCGCCAGCGTTGCGGTCGGTCTGCTGGTCTTCGCCTTTGCCGCTTGGCGCTTTGAGCTGGGCCGACGGCCCAGCATAGCCGACCACCCGCAAGCGCCGGAAATGCCGCCACCGGGACAAGTGCGCATTGCGCCACTGGAAGAAGATGATTCGCCCCGCAACTGAGGCCGATTGGCCGGCCATCCTTGCTATCGTCAAACCCGTACTGGCCGCCGGGGAAACCTATGCGATTGATCGCGATCTCGATGAAGCGGGCCTGCGCGCCTACTGGATGATGCCCGCCCATGAGGTGTTCGTGGCGGAAACGGATGGGCAGATCGTCGGCACCTATTACCTGATGGCAAACCAGCGCGGCGGCGGCGCCCATGTGGCCAATTGCGGCTATATGACCGCGCCGGAAGCGCGGGGCAAGGGCGTAGCGCGGACCATGTGCGAACACTCGCTGAGGCGGGCGAGAGAGCGCGGGTTTCGGGCCATGCAATTCAACCATGTGGTGTCCACCAATGTGGGCGCGGTGGGGCTCTGGCAGAAGCTGGGGTTTGAGATCGTGGGCACGCTCCCCAAGGCGTTCAATCATCCCGTCCATGGCTTTGTGGACAGCTATGTGATGTTCCGCGCGCTTTAGATGCCGGAAACGAATCTTGCAATGCTGACTTACTTTCCGAGGGTCGACGGCCAGGTGCCGTGCAGGTCGGCGCCGCGGCCTTCGATTTCAAAACCGTGGGCGCCGAAGAAGTCGCGCTGGCCCTGGGTCAGGTTGGCGGAGCCCTGAGCCTGACGATAGCTGTCGAAATAGCTCAGTGAAGCGGAGAGACAGATCATCGGGAATTCGCCAATGGCGGCTGCGGCGATGACCTTGCGCAGGCTAGGATGCGCGTCCTTCATGATGGCGACGAAATCAGGCACGACCAAGAGGTTGCTGGCATCGCCCTTGGCATAGGCAGCCGACATCTGATCGAGGAAGCGCGAGCGGATAATGCAGCCGGCGCGCCAGATCTTGGCGATGGTGGCGAGCGGCAGCGCCCAGCCATGTTCTTCGGAAGCCTTGGCGATGACTGCAAAGCCCTGGGCGTAGGAGACGATCTTGCCGGCAAGCAGCGCCTTTTCGAGATCGGCCAGGGTCACATCGGTCTTGGCGCGGTTCGGCTTGCCATAGATGGCTTCGGCGGCAACGCGTTCGGCCTTGCGCGAGGATATGGAGCGGGCAGCCACGGCACCTTCGATGGCCGTGGCAGGCACGCCCATCTGTTGGGCGACGATGGCGGACCAGACGCCGGTGCCCTTCTGGCCGGCCTTGTCGAGGATGAGATCGACCAGCGGCTTGCCGGTCTGATCATCGACGGCGTCCAGAACGTGGCCGGTGATTTCGATGAGATAGGAATTGAGCGGACCCTTGTTCCATTCCTTGAAGACTTCGGCGCAAGCCTTTGCATTCATGCCCAGACCGTCGCGCATGACGCCATAGACTTCGGCGATCATCTGCATGTCGCCATATTCGATGCCATTGTGGATCATCTTGACGAAATGGCCGGCGCCGCCTTCGCCCAGATAGGCACAGCAGCTTTCGCCATTGAACTGGGCGGCAATGGCGGTGAGCACCGCCTCGGCATTGTGCCACTGCTCCTTGGAGCCACCGACCATAATGGAAGGACCGTGGCGGGCCCCCTCTTCGCCACCGGAAACGCCGACGCCGAGATAGCCGATATTCTTCGGCTTGAGATAATCGAAGCGGCGCTGGGTGTCGCTGAACAGCGAATTGCCGCATTCGATGATGGCATCGCCGGGCTCGAGATGGGGCAGCAACTGCTCGATCATGTCATCGACCGGCTGGCCGGCCTTGACCATGATGATGATCGAGCGCGGCGCCTTCACCGTTTGGACAAAATCGGCGAGGTCGTATTTCGGAATGGTCTTGCCATCAAGGCCTTGTGCCTTGGCCTCGGCGACGAATTCGTCGATACGGCCAGCCGACCGGTTGTGCACGGCAACAGTGTAGCCTTTCTCCGCGATATTGAGAGCCAGGTTGGAGCCCATTACCGCAAGGCCGATAAGGCCGATATCCGCTGTCGACATCTACACAATCCTTCCGAAAGTTCGTCGCTTTGCCATGCACGCAGCGCATGACGCGGCGGGAAATGACCACACTCTGACCCGCGAAGGAAGGGCCGAAACCACAATAATCGGCAATTTCCGCGCTCTTGTATGGAAGAATGAGTGCGTCTTGCGCCCAAAACCGCGCTAAACTAACAAACAGGCTAGGCGAGTGAGGGAACAGACCAGAGATGCGCGCAGCACAATCGGCTTTCGACCTGACCGGCCGCCGTGCCCTGGTCACCGGCTCCAGCCGTGGCTTGGGCCTCGCCATGGCCCGCTCATTGGCCGAAGCCGGGGCGTCCATCGTGCTCAATGCCCGCGACAGCGTCGGACTGGGCGCGGCGGCAGCGGACATGGCCGAAGCCGGCTTTGACGTCGCGGCCCTCGCCTTCGACGTTACCAGCGCCGATAGCGTCGATGAGGCGGTGGCCCATTGCGAAAATGAGATCGGCGCCATCGACATTCTGGTCAACAATGCGGGCATCCAGATCCGCGGCCCGCTCGAAACCTTCCGCCGCGACGATTTCGAGCGGATGATGAACAGCCATGTGACCTCGACCTTCCTCGTCGGCCAGACGGTGGCGAAGCGCATGATCGGCCGCGGGCGTGGCAAGATCATCAATATCTGTTCGGTACTGACAGACCATGCCCGCCCCGGCGTGGCGCCCTATAGTGCGGCTAAGGCGGCGATTGCGAACCTGACACGCGGCATGGCGGCGGACTGGGCGCCCAAGGGCCTCAACGTCAACGCCATCGCGCCGGGCTATTTCAAGACCGAACTCAACACCGCCCTGCTGGCCGACGAGGCCTTTCGCACCAAGGTGGAACAGCGCACGCCGATGGGCCGCTGGGGCGAGCCTTCGGAACTCGGTCCACCGGCGGTTTTCCTCGCCTCGGACGCCTCAAACTTTGTGAACGGACACATTCTCTATGTCGATGGCGGATACACAGCAGTCGTTTGACGGAGCCCGCATCATCATCGTGATGGGCGTATCGTCTTCCGGAAAATCCACAGTCGGCAAGGCGCTGGGCCGAGCCATGCACGCGCCGTTTCTCGATGGCGACGGCTATCACCCTCCCGCCAATGTCGAAAAGATGCGGGCCGGCACGCCGCTGACCGACGAGGATCGCTGGCCCTGGCTGGAGGCGCTGGCAAAGGCGCTGGCCGAGGCCGCCGAACCCAAGGGCGTCGCCGTCGGCGCCTGTTCGGCCCTGAAGCGCAGCTATCGCGACTTCATCACCGAAAAGGCGGGTGAGCCGGTATTATTCGTCTATCTTGATGGGACAAAAGAGGTAATCGGCGAGCGCATGGCCAAGCGGCAACACGAATATATGCCGGCAAGCCTGCTCGACAGCCAGTTCGCAACGCTCGAAGTGCCCGACGAAAAGACCGAGAATGTGCTGAAGGTGCCGGTGACGGACAGCGTCGACAAGATTGTCCGCACCATTACCGGCGCGCTGGAACACCATAAGCGCTTCAAGCGCTGGCAATAGTTCTCATTTGTTATTCTGCCGCTCCCGGACCTCGGAATGCGGCTGTTGCCAGGGCCAGCGCCCGGAGACCTCCACCTCGAGCGACAGGCTGAGGAAGGTGCGGATGGCGACAATACCGGCCAGCACCGCGAGGCTTTCGAGACTCGGCTCGATGGCCACTGTAGCGATGATGTCGGCGGCAACGAGGAATTCCAGCCCCAGCAGAATGCCCCGCCCCACATCGGCCCGCAGCCGCCGAAATCCCGGTTCATCGGCCTGCCGGGCCAGCACCAGCAGGCCGAAGCGAACCAGCCCAAAGATCAGCCCGGCAACGATAATAGCAATGCCGCTCCATTCGATGGCGCGGGTGATCCAGTAAAGCAGGTTTGTCGTCAGGTCTTCCATGGTTGCCTCCGCTGAGCGCAACGTCTCGCGCCCGAATGCGATCCAGCTTCGGCTACAACACTGTCAGACAGGGTCAAAAACCAAAAGTCATCTGCCCTGCGGGCGTACCGACCGAAACGCCTTCGAGTGCCAACATTTTGAGTTTTGAACTTGCCCCGCCCGGCGCCGAAAAGCCGCCGGGTTTGCCGTCGCTGGCCAGAACACGGTGGCACGGGATAATCAGCGGGATGGGATTGGCGCCCATGGCCTGACCCACCGCACGGGAAAGGCCGACATCGCCAAGCTGGCGGGCCAGATCGCCATAGGTGATGGTTTTCCCATAGCCCACCTGCAGCAGCAGGGCATAGGCGCGGCGGTGGAAATCGGCGAGGCCGGACAGATCGAGCGGCAAATCGATGAAATCAACCCACTGGCCTTCGGCGTAATCCTCAATGCGGTTGATGATGGCTTCCACACGGCGATCTGGTTCGCCGGGCGCGGCACCGTTGCGATTGAGCTGGGCCAGGAGATCGCCGCGCTCCATGCCCGGCAATTGCAGGCGTGCAATCCCGGCATCAGTCCAGCCAATGCCGAATGTGCCCAGCGCCGTATCGAAGGTCGTCGTTTCCATAGGCCAAGTTTAGGCCTGGCTTCGATAGCTGGCCAGATGGTTGTGGCCCGGCCAGGCGTCTGCTGACAGGACTTGTCACCACTGGCGGCGATGGGACTGGCTGGAACAAGGAGACGAGCATGGCCAAAATCGTCGGATATATCGCAACGAGCCTCGATGGCTTCATCGCCACGACGGACGAGAATCTCGACTGGCTGACCGAACAGCCCAATCTTGATCTGGGCGAGCATGACTACCGGGAGTTCATCAAGACCATAGGCACGGTGGTGATGGGCCGGGCAACCTATGACTGGCTCGCGCGCTATCCCGGCGCGTGGGAATATGCGGGCAAGCGGGTCATCGTCGTGACGTCCCGGCCCATCGACAGTCCCAAGGGCGCGCTGGAAACCCGATCCGACATCGCTGCCCTGATCGCGGAATTGCGGGCGCTTGACGATGGCGATGTGTGGATGCTGGGCGGCGGGCGGCTACAGATGACGTTCATGGAGCGCGGGGCGCTTGATGAGATCGAGATCTATGTCATGTCGGAGATCATCGGCGGCGGCATTCCGCTGTTTCCGGCAACCGGATTGCGGGCGTCGCCGAGGCTGCTTTCGGCAAAACAGCTGGGGCCAAGCTGCGCGAGGCTGCATTATCGCTTGGCAGAGTAAGCGGCAGCGAATGGCCAAAGGCGCCCTGCTCTGCTAGATGGGCGCCATGCCAGCCATGCCCACCCTGCTCGATTACCATCCGCCGACCGATCCATACCTCAATATCCTCCATGTCGATGAGGATATTCTGGTGGTGGACAAACAGAGTGGCCTGCTCAGCGTGCCGGGCAAGGATCCGAGCCTGTGGGATTGCGTGGAATATCGCGCACGGCAAAGCTATCCCACCGCGGGCATGTGCCATCGGCTCGATAAGGACACGTCAGGCGTGCTGGTGCTGGCGCTCAACAAGAAGGCCCATGGTTTCATCGGCAGACAGTTCGAACACCGCAAGACCACCAAGCACTATATCGCAAGGGTTTTTGGGGTGATGGCGGAGGATAGTGGCCTGGTGGACCTGCCGCTGGCCACCGACTGGCTCAACAAGCCGCGCCAGCGGGTCGACCATGACCATGGTCGCGCGGCCCAGACCGAATGGCAGGTGATCGAGCGCGAGGAAGGGGCGACGCGGGTAAAACTCGTGCCGCTGACCGGGCGCACCCATCAACTGAGGGTTCACATGAAAGAAATCGGCCATGTGATTCTGGGCGATGCATTTTATGCCGATGGCGAAGCCCTGGCAGCGGCCGACCGGCTGCAATTGCACGCGGCAGAACTGGGCTTCACCCACCCGACGACAAAGGAATTCATGACCTTTGTGGCGCCGGTGCCGTTCTAGGCGCCCTGCTCCGCTTCGCCGATATAGCCGACCTCGATACGCTGGAAGAGCGCGCCTTCTTTCATGGTGTCGAGCCAGCGGCGGAAGTCGGCCACGTCCCTGAAACCCGCGCGCCTTGCATCGGCTTCGGTGACATCATCGGGGCTCATATCGGTGACGGCCTTAATGGCGAGCAGGCCAACCTTGGTCTTGAGCGTGCCGCCGGACTTGACGGTTGGGCGGTTCCAGCGCCGGAAGATGAGGTCGACCTTACCGGCCTTGATGTCTTCGAGCAGATCGCGTTTGAGCAGCATTAGTCGAGCACCGCCTGAGCTGTGATTTCAATATTGAGGCCCTTGGCCAGCAATTCCTTGACCACCACCGTCGCGCGTACCGGATAGGGTTCGGTGGTGAAAAATTCGCGATAGACCGCATTCATGCCGGCCGCATCGGCGCTGTCGGTGAGAAAAATCTGCACCATGACCAGATTGGCCAGGGTCCCGCCGGCGGCACGGACGCCGATTTCCAAATTTTGCAGGCAACGCCGCGTTTGCGCCTCGATGCCGCCGGACACGATGTCACCAGTCGCCGGATCCTCGGCAATGGCCACGAGCCAGACATGTTTGCCGGCCCGCACGGCATCGCTGATGGGCGCGGACGAGGGCGCAATGCCGGTCTCGACTTTTTCGATCATCAGCCTCTCTCCAGAATCGCCCGCGGCAATTGTCTTGTCACCAGCCTTGTGACAAACACGGGCAGCTGGGCCAAGCGGGCGTGGTGGAATTGGTAGACACAAGGGACTTAAAATCCCTCGGCGATAGCCTTGCGGGTTCGATTCCCGCCGCCCGCACCAGCACTAACCTCCCGACAACCTTTGTGGCGGACAATGGCGCCAGCCTTCGGGCGCGGCAGAGCGTGGCTGCGCGGAACGAGATTAGCGTCAAATGACAGCCCAACTGGCCCCAATGGATGATTACACCGAGCACGGGAGTGACCTTGCCGCGCGGCAATTCATCACTTTCTCCTGCGCGGGGCAGACCTTTGGCTTCGATATCATGTCGATCCGCGAAATCCGCAACTGGTCACCCCTCACCCCGCTACCGGCAAGCAAGCCGGACGTGCTCGGGGTGATGGACATCAGAGGGCGCGTGGTCGCAGTACACGATCTGGCGCTGCGCATCGGCTGCAGCACCGATCGCATCATTGACCAGTCCGGCCAAGTGATCCTCATTCTCTCGGTCAAAGGCAAAGACATGGGGCTGCTGGTCGACAGCGTTTCCGACATTGTCGAAGCCCAGGAATCCGACATGCTGGCCGTGCCCGAAATGGACGCCTCAGCTGCCCGCTTCCTCGCCGCCATCGCCCGGGTGGGCGACCAATTGGTGGCGATCCTTGATGAGCAGGTGGTCCATGACCATGCTGTGGACCGGAATGCGGTGGCGGAATTCGAGGCGGACATGGCGGCGGAGGCGGCTGATGAGGTCGAGCTTCCCGAAGATTTCGAACCGGTCTTTCTGGACTAGGCTTATCGAGCCGCCGCCGTCACGTCATTTTGACGATAAGTGCCCCCTCAGTCCGTCCCGCCGCTGATCGGTGCCGCATAAGCGACATCCAGGTCCCACGGGAAGAAAATCCAGGTGTCCTGGCTGACTTCAGTAATAAATGTGTCGACCAGTTCGCGGCCCTTGGGCTTGGCGTAGACGGTGGCGAAGTGGGCGCCGGGGAGCATTTCGCGGACGACGCGGGCGGTGGCGCCGGTATCGACGAGGTCGTCGACGATCAGGACCTTGCCGCCGTTCTTGGCCATGTCGAGAATGGGCTGGCTGATCGGCTTGAGGACCTGGATGCCGCCCTGGTTCTGGTGGTCATAGCTTTTGATCGAGACGGTTTCGACCATGCGGATATTGAGCTCGCGGGCCACAATGGTGGCGGGCACGAGGCCGCCGCGGGCGATGGCGACGACGGCGTCGAACGTGCCCATGCCCATGAGGCGCCATGCGAGGGCGCGGCTATCGCGGTGAAACTGGTCCCAGGTGACGGGGAAGGATTTTTGGTTGGGATTGCTCAACGCTGCTCTCCTTGGGCGGGCGGCGGTCGCCCAAAATTAAATTTATCGATTTGTGCTTAGCAAAGCCCGGGGCAAACGCCAATCATTCCGCGTCGGGCGGGGCAATCCCGGCCTTTTCGTGGGCGGCGGCAACCATGGCGCGAATTTTTTCCGCGGCCTCGGCCAAGAGGGCTTCGTCGGAGGAGCGCAGGACCAGCTCGGTCATGACGCGATCTTTGCCCATCTGCGGATAGGAACCCATTTTGACATCGGGATATTCGGCCTGCAGCGCGCCCAGCGGACCGCCAACCGTGCCTTCGCCGACGGCAGCCTTGACGGTGACCGACATGACCTTCTTGCCGCCCTTGAGCGTGGGCGCCAGCGCTTCGAGCATGGCGCGCATGATGATCGGCACGCCGGCCATGACATGCACATTGCCAATACGGAAGCCGGGCGCGGCGCTGACCGAATTGACGATGAGATCGGCGCCTTCGGGAATGCGGGCCATGCGCAGCCGCGCCTCGTTGACCTCGGTGCCGGTCTGCTTCCAGCGGGATTCGAGCATGGCGCGGGCCTGGGCATTGATCGGCAGAGCAACGCCAAAGGCCTTGGCGACCGCGTCGGCGGTGATGTCATCATGCGTGGGGCCAATGCCGCCGCTGGTGAACACATAGGTGTAGCGGGCGCGCAGCGTGTTGACGGCCTCGACAATGGCATCGGTATCGTCGGAGACGACACGGACCTCGGTAAGGTCAATGCCCAGATCGGTACAGAAATCGGCCACGGCGCCGATATTGACGTCCTTGGTGCGGCCCGAAAGGATTTCGTCGCCGATAACGATCATGCCGGCGGTAACGCGGTGGTCAGGTAAGGTCATTGC
>JAEYTY010000057.1 GCA_023433775.1 Pseudomonadota bacterium
CGCGGCGGCGTCCCAATTCGGCCTCGTCCACTTCCATGTCGAGCCGCCCGGCAGCGATATCGAGCGCAACAATGTCGCCCGTACGCACCAGCGCCAACGGCCCACCGACATGGGATTCCGGCGCGACATGCAGGATGCACATGCCATAGCTGGTGCCGCTCATCCGCGCGTCGGATATGCGCACCATGTCCCGCACGCCCTGTTCCAACAGCTTCTTGGGAATAGGCAACATGCCCCATTCCGGCATTCCCGGACCGCCCTGCGGGCCGGAGCCCCGGCAGATCAACACCGTATCGGCGGTGACATCGAGATCAGGGTCGTCGATGTGGTCTTTGAGTTCGGCATAGGAATCAAAAACCAGTGCCGGACCACGATGCTTATGGAGGCGAGGATCGGCTGCCGATGGCTTTGTAACCGCGCCATCAGGCGCCAGATTGCCACGCAAAACCGCCATGGCCGGCGCCGTTGAAACCGGATTGTCCCGGCTGCGGATCACATCGGGCAAATAGGTTTCGGCGCCTGCAATTTCTTCGCCCAAACTGCGTCCGGAAACGGTGCGCGCGGCGGGGTCGAGCAGATCGCCCATCTGCGCCATCAACGCGCGCAGGCCACCGGCATAATAGAAATCCTCCATCAGGTATTTTTCGCCCGATGGCCTGATATTGGCCAAGAGCGGCACCCGCAGCCCCGCGGCATGAAAATCATCAAGCGTCAGTGAAAATCCGGCGCGGCGCGACAAAGCAATCAGATGGATGATCGCATTGGTCGAGCAGCCCATGGCCATGGCGATAGCCAGCGCATTCTCGAACGACGCCCGCGACAGCACGCCCGAAGGGGTCAGCCCCTCATTGACCATTTCCACCACGCGGCGGCCCGTGGCACTGGCGAGGCGGACATGGCCGGCGTCGGCAGCGGGCATGGATGAGCCGCCGGTGAGGCAAAGCCCCAGCCCGTCGGCGATTGCCGTCATGGTCGAAGCCGTTCCCATAGTCATGCAATGGCCATAGGAGCGGGCGATACCCGCCTCGACCGCCTGCCACTCCTTCTGGTCGATCAGGCCGGCGCGGCGTTCGTCCCAATATTTCCAGGCGTCCGAGCCCGAACCCAGCGCCTCGCCACGCAGATTGCCGCGCAGCATCGGGCCGGCCGGAAAATAGATTGCCGGAATGTTCATGCTGATCGCGCCGAGCAGAAGACCCGGCGTGGTCTTGTCGCAGCCGCCCATCAGCACGGCGCCGTCGACCGGGTGCGAGCGCAGCAATTCCTCCGTCTCCAGCGCCAAGAGGTTGCGATAGAGCATTGTGGTTGGCTTGACGAAATTCTCGCTCAGCGAAAGGGCCGGCAGCTCGATTGGAAAGCCGCCCGCCTGCAAGACACCACGCTTGATGTCCTCGACGCGTTGCTTGAAATGGGCATGGCAGGGATTGATGTCTGACCAGGTGTTGAGAATGGCGATGACCGGGCGGCCATTCCAGTCTTCGAGGCCATAGCCCATCTGCATCATCCGCGAGCGATGCCCGAAGCTGCGCAGATCATCCTTGTCGAACCAGCGGGCGGAGCGGAGCTTGCTCATTGCGAAGCCGTCACGCCGCCGTCCACATAGACGATCTGGCCCGTAATATAGCTGCCCGCAGGCGCGGCAAAAGCGATGACCTGCCCGGCCACCTCCAGCGGATCACCGATCCGCCCCATCGGATTGCGCTCCAGCATGAAGGTGCGGAATTCGGGACGGTCGAGATGAGGCCGGATCCGGTCCGACTGGATAAAGGTCGGCGCAACGCCGTTGACGGTAATATTGTGCGGCGCCAGTTCCATGGCGTGCTGCTTGACCAGCATGGCCAACCCTCCCTTGGTGGCGCAATAGGCTGAATAGCCCCGGCCCCGCAGCGCCAGTTGCGAGCGCACCGAAAGCAGATGAACCTGCCGTCCTCCCTGCGCCCGTTCGATCTGATCGCGCGCCACGGCCTGAGCAAGAAACATGGCCGACTTCAGGTTGATGCGATAGACGTCGTCAAAAGTTTCTTCGGTCACATCCAGCAGATGCTGCTCACGCTGAATGCCGACGCAATTGACCAGCACATCAATACCGCCAAGCCGTGCTACCGCTTCGGCCGTCGCGGCCCTGATCGAGTCCACCTCGCGTGCGTCGAGATGCACGGCATGGGCAACCCCGCCCAGCGCGGCGACACGCGCAGCCAGCGCCTCTGCCTTTTCCAGACGCGGTCCGGCAATAGCGACAATGGCGCCCATGCGCGCCATGGCCAGCGCGATGGCCTCGCCGATTGCGCCATAGCCACCCGGCAGGAAGACGCGTAATCCCTTGATATTGAACAGCTGATCGATCTTGTCCGGCGCAATTTCCGGCGTCAGGCTAGGGGTTTGCAGGCTCATGGGATAATCTCCACTCCCGCTGCCCGATAGACGCTTTCCATCAGGCGCAGGGTATCCAGATTGTCGAGAACATCTGTCTCAAAAGGTGTGCCGTCGCGAAGGCCGGCGACAAAACCGGCCATGGCAGTGTCAAAACATTCCTGGTAGCGGCCGAGGAGGTCGACCTCTTCGGCCTCCCCCTCCCGTCCCAGTATGAAAATGCGGTTGAGCTCCATCAGCAGCGTGCCACGCGTTCCGATGATCTCCAACCGATCGCCATGCAGCGGCGGATACCCCGGCGCAGCGATGCAGCCATCGGCGGTGGCAATGAAGCCATCCGCGCCTTCGAGCAGGATCGAGGCCGTATCCTCGCCCGGCAGGTCCTCGGCCAGCCGGTTGAGGCGCGCAGCCACCACCTGGAGCGGACCACAAAGGCAACGCAGCACGTCGAGGTGATGGATCATGGTCTCAAAGACCAGATTGCGCCGGAAGCCGGTGAGATAGGGCTGGCGCTCGATGAGGAAAGGCACATCGCCCTCGCGCGGACAAAGACCCGAGCCCCGGCAGGAAATGGCAGCGTGGCGAACTTTGCCGATACGGCCCTCGGCGATCCAGCGCCGCACATTAATATAATGCGGGCGGAAGCGGTAATTCTCGTGCACCATGAAGCGCACGCGATTGCCCACATAGGCGATCAGGTCTTCGGCCTCGGCCACAGTTTCGGTCAGCGGCTTCTGGCACATGATGTGCACGCCATGATCGGCCGCCATGCGCGCCACCGGCGCGTGCGCGCCGACAGAAGCGGCAATATCCACCACCGTAAAACCGCCATCCGCAAACATCTCCGCAACATCGGAATAGATGCGCGCAACGCCAAATTCGCTGGCCCGAGCCTCCGCCTTGCCGCGGTCGATGTCGCACACCGCAACAATCTCCGCCCCGGCATTCTGCCAGGCGCGCAGATGGTAGAGGCTGATGAGGCCGCACCCCACAAGTGCAACCCGCAAAGGCGCTCCTGGCGAGCCGGAAATCATGCGGCGCGCTCCGTCAGCAGGTTCCCGAGATAGGCGCGTGCGGGTGCATGAGCCACAAGGCTCTGGTAGTCGGGCAAGGGCGTGACGCTGCCCTTCTCGACAAAAATGAACCGCTCGCAAATCTCCTGGACAATCTCGAGGTGGAACTTCTCGTTCGGATGCACGCAGAGGAACACCAGCCGGCCCTCGTCCCGCAGGCGGCGGAAGAAATCGAGCATGAAGCCGATATAGCCATCCTGCGTATTGAACTGCGGCTCGTCGAAGAGATGCAGCATCGGATAGTCCGAGCCCGCCGGCTCCAGCAGCGCATTGGGCACGAAGGAGCGGAAATGGCGCACCTGATAAGACTGGTGATAGTGGATCGCCAGCCGGTCGCGCTGGTCGGTCCGCACCTTGTGGATGTTCTTGCCATTGACCAGCACCTCGCCGGACGTGGGCGCGTTCGAGCCGGTGATCAGCTCGAACAATGTGGTCTTGCCCGAGCCATTGGGGCCCATCATGCCGACAATACCGGCATTGGGAATGGTGAAATCAGCGGTCAGGCGGAAGGTCGGCGTGCGGTCGAACCGGCCGCGATGATAGACCTTCTCCAGATTGCGCACTTCGAGCATGTTGGTCATGGTCAAATCCCGATCAGCTTGCGGCGCATGGGCGCGTTATCGAGCAATTCCTGCGCCGTTCCCTCGTGCACGATGCGACCGCGATCCATCACATAGGCGCGGTCCGCGACTTCGAGCGCGGCCAGCGCATTCTGTTCCACCACGAGACAGGCCACGCCTTCTTTCTTCAGGCGCTGCACGGTGCGCAGCACGTCCTGCACGATTTTTGGCGCGAGGCCCTGGCTGGGTTCATCGAAGAGAATGAGACCCGGCGAGCCAAGCAAGGCGCGCGAGATGGAAACCATCTGCAATTCGCCCCCCGACATGTTCTCGCACTCGCGCACCATCAGATGGTCGAGCGCCGGAAATATCTCGACCACTTCATCCTGCCGCCAGCGCCGGAACCGTGTGGTCCGGGTGCCCAGCGCCAGGTTGCGCTTGCCGCTCAGCGAGGGGAAAACGCGCCGGTCATCGGGCACCCAGCCAATGCCCAGCCGCGAGATCTTGTGCGTCGGCATATGGGTAATGGACTTCCCATCGAAGCTGATCTGGCCGCGCCGTGCTGGCGAGAGGCCAAGAATGGACCGGATCGTCGTGGTCTTGCCTGCCCCATTGGGACCGAGCAAGGCCACGACTTCCCCCGGACCGACCGCCAGGGAAACGCCGAACAGCGCCTGCGTCTCACCATAGAAAGTCTCGATGCTGCTCACCTCAAGCATCATGCGACCTCCCCAAGGGCAGACCGTGCGACCCATTTATTGGTGCGCAGCGCGGCTGGCGTGTCTTCGGCAATCACCTGCCCCCAGTGGATTACCGAGATGCGGTCGGCGAGATCGAAAAGAAACTGCATGTCATGCTCAATCAGCACTATGGTATAGTCCTTGCGGATTTTGCGGATGAGCTCGGCAAGGGCGCGCGTGGCTTCCGTGCCCAGGCCTGATGTTGGTTCATCGAGGAAAACGATACGGGGCCGGGGCGCGAGGGCCACGGCAATCTCCAGCGCCCGTCGCTCGCCATAAGGCAGGTTTTTCGCCTTCTCCCAGGCGCGCGCCTCAAGACCCACCTGGCCAAGCACAGCCATCGCCTTCTCGATCAGCGCCTTGTCCTGGAAAACCTCCCGGACCGGGCTGAACGCCCGTTCGCGAAACTCGGGCAAAGCCAGCATGACATTCTCTATGACAACAGTGTCGTCGAAGAGATTCATGATCTGGAACGAGCGCGAAATCCCGAGCCGTGCCAATTGGTGTGGTGCCCGTCCGGTAATGTCCTGCCCATCAAAGGTGATGCGCCCGTCATCCGGCTTGTAATGCCCGGTCAGCACATGAAAGCACGTCGTCTTGCCGGCGCCATTGGGCCCCATGATCCCATGGACCGAACCTTGCTCCACCGACAGGTTGACATTTTCGAGCACGACCCTGGCGCCGAACCGCTTGCGGACGTTCTGAACCTCAAACAATGCCATGGCTCAAACTCCATCGACCTTGGCAGCAACCGAAGTCGCCGCGGGACGTGTTTTGGACAGCCCGATGCGTTCGCGCAGGATATGAATGAGGCCAGCAAGCCCCTCCGGACGGACCATGACGAGCACAACGAAGACCAGGCCGAACCACAGCAGCCAGGTTTCGGTGATCCCGCCAATCACCTCGCGGGCGAGGAAGTAGAAGACGACGCCAAGCACCGGGCCCCAGAAGCTGACAAGCCCACCACCCACCAGCACCATCATCACGATCAGGCCGGACTGGTGCAGGCTCATCACGTCGGGATAGGCGCTTTCCTGCGCCATCGAGAAGAGACCACCGGCAAGACCCGCGAAGCCGGCCGACAGCGTGAAGGCGATCCACTTGGCGCGCCAGACATCATAGCCGACGAACCGTGCCCGCATCTCGTTCTGGCGGATGGCCTGCAACAGCCGGCCGAACGGCGCATTGATGACCCGCCACAGCGCAAGCGTGACAATCACCAGCACCCCGGCCACGAACCAGTAGAGCGACACATTGTCGGCAAGGCTGAAACGCCACGGCCCCAGCACGAAATCAGGACGCGGAATGCCCTGCAGCCCGTCTTCGCCGCCGGTGACATGACGCAGCTTGATGGCGCAGAACCAGAAGACCTGGCCAAAGGCGATGCTGAGCAGCGCAAAATAGATGCCGCGTCGATGCGAAATCACCGCGCCAACCAGTGCCCCGGCAAGGGATGCGGCGACAACGGCCGCCAGCATACCGCCCCAGAGATCGACACCGACATGCTTCTGGTAAAGGCCGAAAGCATAGGCGCCGATGCCGAGATAGGCGCCATGGCCGAACGAATGCAGGCCCGTATAGCCAAACAGCAGATTGAAGCCGAGCGCGAAGATGATCCAGATCGCCACTTCAGTGCCAAGGTATTGATAAAGACCCACCGGGCCGAGCCAGAACGGAGCCGTCAGCACCAGGGCCAGGAACAGGCCCATGGCCGGCGTCAGGGGCGAACCGCCACGCGGCGGAATGTCGGAAAGTGAAATCACGGCCTAGTTCTCCAGGGCGCTTTTGCGGCCCAGCAGCCCGCGGGAGCGGAAGCCGACAATGGCGATGAGCAGCAGATACATGGACAGCATCGACCAGGCAGGCGCATAGGCGCCCGTTATGCCAACGGCGAGGCCGACGAGAATGGCGGCAAACACGGCACCCCAGAAACTGCCCACGCCGCCGATGACGATGACGAGAAAAGCCGGGATGACCACATCGATGCCGACATGCGGGCGCAGGCCCCAGATCGGCACCATGATGATGCCGGCCAGCGCCGCCAGGGCAGCACCGAAACCAAAGACGAGGAAGCGCAGCTTGGTCAGGTCATAGCCAAGCGCCCGCACCATTTCGCCATCATGCGTGCCCGCCTTGATGATGGCGCCATAGGGTGTGCGCTCAAGAAACAGCCACACGCCGAGAATAGCCAGGGCAGCAAAGCCCGCGGCGAAGAATTTGTACTTGGAAAAGATCATCCCGCCGAACAGGAAGGCGCCATTGATCGCATCGGGAACGAGCAGGTTCTGCTCATTCGAGCCCCAGACGACACGAATGGTTTCCTCGATGACGAGCGCGGCCCCAAAAGTCAGCAACAGCCCGTAAAGCGGCGCCTTGCCATAGGTTGGCCGCAGACAGAGTTCGAGGATCAGCCCCGCCGCCGCCGCCAGCAAGGGCGCAGCGATGAGCGCGATAATGTAGCGAGGGGTAATCGGAAGCGCCAGCCACCACTGGGCCAGATCGGTCGAGCCCAGCCAGCTGCCGCCCAAAATGGTCAGCGCAAAATAGGCGCCCAGTGCAAAGAGCGAGCCATGGGCGAGATTGATCACTTCCATGACGCCAACGATCAGCATGAAGCCCAGCGCGATCAGCGCGAAGAGCAGGCCAAGCGTCAGGCCATTGATGAGATGGGGAATAAGTTGAACCATTTTGCCTGTACCTGGCAGAACCGAAACTGTGGGCGGTCGAGCGACGAGTCGCCCGACCGCAGCATAGACTTCTGGAATTACGCGTCGAAGCTCGGCGTATCTTCGTAGCTTTCCAGCGCACAGACGGCTGACCCTTCGTCCACCACGTCTTCGGGTGCGGATTGGGTGAGGATGCTGAACATGTCATAATCCTCCTTCGGAGCCGGATTGGCCGTCGCCAGGTAGATGGTCTGCTGCACCTGATGGGTGTTCGGATCGATATAGGCGTCGTGGTGCTGCATACGGTCGGCAGCCGACATCTTGTGCCCCTCAAGGGCCTTGATCACCGCGATATTATTGGTGCTGTCAGCGCGTTCGATAGCAGCCAGCAGTTCCTTGGTGGCCATATAGCCATTGTAGAAGACATTGCCCGGGACGCGCATTCCGGTGTCAGGGTACATTTCCTGATACCGGGCCACGAATTCCTTCACGCCCGGCAGGTCGAGACCATAATACCAGGTGGTGCCAAAGACGCCGAACAGGTTGGCCAGTGGCAGGCCATAAACGTCCGGCCAGTCCTGCTGGTTGTTGATCCATGCCGGGGTCGAACCCATGTTCAACTGGGCGACCTGCTGGCGAAGCGATGCAAGATCGTCGCCCCCGACTGCGGCAGCCACAACGCTGGGATTGGCCTGCTGGATCGAGAGCAGTGCCGAGGTAAAATCGCGCGTGCCCTGCGGCACGAGGATTTCATCGACAACCTGGCCACCATATTGCTCGATGAGCTTGCGCGTTGCCGCCGCGGTATCATGGCCCCAGCCATAATCATTGGTCAGCAGCAGGAAATTGCCGCCATAGGCATCGATGGAATTCTTGACGGCGGCTTTGGCGAAATTGGTGCCGTTTCCGTCCCACACGAATTTGGTCCGATGGCAATCCGCGCCACTTTCAGAGGGCGAGGACGAATTGGTGTTCATATAGATCACGCCATAGCGCTGCGCGACCTGGCTGATGGCATTGGCCACGCCCGAGCTGACAGCACCCATCAGGAAGCCGCACTCTTCGCGGGTGATCATGCGTTCCGCCACGCGGCTGCCGGTAGCGGGCGTGGTTTCGGTGTCGATATGCACATGCTCGATGCGACGGCCCAGAACACCGCCCTTGGCATTCGCCTCCTCGATCGCCATCAGCATACCGCGCCGGTCCGAGGCGCCCGAATTGGCATATTGGCCGCTGGCGTCCGAAGTGATGCCGATCTTGATCGGCTTTTCCGACTGCGCCAAAGCGGAATTGGCTTTCCACGGCCCGAAAAAGGTGGAGACCGCACCGGCTGCGGCAGCCGTGCCAAGCAGGCGACGGCGAGAGATCTTGGATTCAGTCATGCTCATTCCTCCCGTTGCAGGCCCATACCCCCAGGGCCCCAATCGGCGCGTCGCAGGTCCTCCCAGACAAGCTCGAACACGCCTGACACGGTGTTTGAATGAATTTTCAATTCACGTCAATGAATTTTTCATTTCTTAAAATTACGTAACCGTGCTAGGCGGAATGCGCAGCTATGAGTGGGTCCCTTGCGCTCCGAACCTTCACAGACATTCGACGCCCTGCGGCAGCAAATTCGCGGCCGTTTCAACGAGCTCAGCCCGCATCTTCAGCGGATTGCGAGGGCCTCCCTCGAAGAGCCGAACATGTTCGCCCTCAACACCACACAGGTGATTGCGGCCTCGCTGCAGATTCAGCCATCAACCCTGATCCGCTTTGCCAAGGAGTTTGAATTTGCCGGCTTCTCGGACATGCAAAGGGTGTTCAGGCAGCGCCTGATCGAAGGCGAGGCAACAGTCCGCGATCAGGTCCTCGCCACCGCCGATTCGGCGCAGACCGCAGAAGACGATCTCGACGCCATCTTTCGCGCCAGTGTCACCGCCAATACCGAAGCGCTGACACGCCTTTCCGACACCTTTGACCTGGCCAGTTTCACCCAAGCCACGCGAATGCTGCGCGCCGCAAAGCACGTCTATGTCGCAGGCCTGCGCCGCTCACGCCCCCTGGGCGACTATCTGGTCTATGGCCTTCTTCGAGGCGAGCGCCCCTCCAGCCTGCTCGATTTCGCCGGTGGCATGGGTGGGCCGCAAATTGCGACATTGACGCGCGACGACCTGTTGGTCGCCATCGCCTTCCCGCCCTATTCGCAGCCGGTCGTCGACGTCGTCATGGACGCCCATGTGTCGGGCAAGACCATTTTGAGTATAACCGACAGCGAGGCGAGCCCCCTGGCCCGCTACTCCCAATGCACACTGTTCGTGCCTTCGGGAACCACCAGCCCCATGCAGCCAATTGCCGGCTCGATCGCGCTCATCCACGCCTTGCTGACGGCCGTCAACCGGATCTGATCCGGCGCCGCGCCTCACGCATATCCGGGAATCAAACGCCCGGAACATTTGAACCTGAAATCCAGACGTTCCGGGCGATAATTGGTGGGCCCAGAGGGACTCGAACCCCCAACCAGACCGTTATGAGCGGTCGGCTCTAACCATTGAGCTATAGGCCCTCACCTGCCTCATAGCAGGGACGCCGGGTGTGTCAACGGCCCGCGCCTGTCTGCCCCTCGTCCCATGCTTCTGCGCCGGCTCTGGAATGCGCAGCTCCTGAGACACGCTCCAGACAAAGACACCACCGAATCTGGCGCACACGCTTCCATATCCCGCCGTCCCACCCTTGCCCCGCTTCCGCGGATAACGCACTGTGGTCGCCATCCGCACAAACTGCGAAAGGCGCACATATGCGTCAGGGCGATATCATCCACGGGCTCATCAAGGGTCTCGCCGTCATTGAGTGTTTTGACGAGGAAAACGCCCGCCTCTCGATCACCGACGTCGCCAACCGCACCGGTCTCGAGCGCGCCACCGCCCGCCGGTGCCTCCTCACCCTCGTACATCTCGGCTACGCCACATATGACGGAAAATTCTTCCAGCTCACCCCGCGCGTGCTCAATCTGGGCCATTCCTATCTGGCGACCACGCCCCTGCCCCGCCTCATCCAGCCTTTCCTGGAAGAATTGGCCTTTGCAACTAGCGAAAGCACCTCCGCAGCCGTGCTGGAAGGCACCGACATTCTCTATGTCGCCCGCGCCTCCACGCGTCGCGTTATGTCGATCAATCTTGCCCCCGGCGCGCGCCTCCCTGCCTATTGCACCTCGATGGGCCGCAATCTGCTCGCCGCCTTGCCACCTGCCGAGGCCCGCGCCATTCTCGATCGCTCCGATCTCGTCGCCTATACCGATCGCACCAAGGCCGATCTTGCCACCATCACCACCGAACTCGCCGTTGTCGCGGCGCAGGGTTTTGCCGTCATCGATCAGGAGCTTGAGCTGGGCCTCAGCTCTATCGCGGTCCCGCTCTACAATGCCTCAGGCAAGGTTGTCGCCGCGATCAATATTGGCGCGCAGACCGCCCGCGCCACAACCTCGCAGATGATCGCCAACTTCCTGCCCCTGATGCGCAAGGTCCAGGCCGAAGTTCGCCCGCTGCTGCGCTGAACGCGCGTCCGCCAATTGTCACATGCCACCGCTAGAGTGCGCGTGGATATGGGCATGACGAGTCCCTTAACCCTCGTCAAACAGCCTGTCATCTAACCCTCATTTTCGTGACACGCGCCAATATTGCCGTCGGAATTTCTGTTATTTTTCAGCGACATAGGCTGTCACAAACACGTCACTCAACCGCAATAAAACTGTCGCCACGCACTCCTATGGTCTGCCGCGTCACAGGACGGCCCACAAGCTCGATGGCCAGTCCGAGAACCGAATTCCGAAAGGGAACTTCCATGAAGACCGCACTTTACGCCAGCGCCGCAGTGATCGCGCTTGCCGCCTTCGGCACCAACGCTGCTTATGCCCAGTCGCGCGACACCATCCAGATTGCCGGCTCCTCCACGGTGCTGCCCTTCTCCTCCATTGTCGCCGAAGAATTTGGCGCCACCTTCCCCGAGTTCAAGACCCCGGTCGTGGGTTCGGGTGGCACGGGCGGCGGCTTCCGCCAGTTCTGTGAAGGCGTTGGCGAAAACACCATCGACATTGCCAATGCTTCTCGTCCGATCAAGGACAGCGAACGCGAAGCCTGCACCGCCGCCGGCGTCACCGATATCCGCGAAATCCAGTTCGGCTTTGACGGCATCGTCTTTGCCTCCGCCGCCAATGGCGCAGAATTCGCCCTCACCCCAGTTCAGGTGTTCAAGGCCATTGCCGCCAAGGTTCCGGTCGATGGCGAGCTGGTCGACAATCCCTACACCACCTGGGATCAGATCGACGCGTCGCTCCCGGCCCAGCCGATTGCCCTGGCCATCCCGGGTTCCAATCACGGCACCCGTGAAGTCTTCCAGGAAAAGGTCGTGACCCCCGGTGCTGAAGCTGCCGAGCTTCCCGAAGGCCTCTCCGACGAAGAAATCGAAGCCGTCGAAACCACCTTCCGTCAGGACGTTGTCATCGAAATCGCCGGTGACTACACCGAGACCCTGGCCCGCCTGACTGCCGATCCCAACACTGTTGGCGTCTTCGGCCTCTCCTTCTACGACCAGAACCGCGACACCCTGAAGGTTGCCACTGTAGACGGCGTCACCCCGTCGCTGGAAACCGTTGCTGCCGGCGAATATCCGGTCAGCCGTCCGCTGTTCTTCTACGTCAAGGGCCAGCACATCGGCACCATCCCGGGCCTTGCCGAATTCACCGAATACTTCCTCTCGGAAGGCGTTTCGGGCAATGGCGGCATCCTCGAGTCTGCCGGCCTCATCCCCCAGCCCGCTGAAAAGACTGCCGAAGTTCTCGCAGCCTTCCAGGCTCAGTAATCAAATCCAGCGGGCCGTCGACACCAAGTCGGCGGCCCGTTTCCACTCCCGGTGCCAATCGAGGACGCCTGAAAAGTGAACACCTTCATCGTCGCTGGACTGCTCCTCGTTCTCCTTAGCCTCGCCTATCAGCTGGGCTGGTCAAAGAGCCGCGCCCTGGCCACGCCAAACGGCATTCGCGTCCATTCCCGCGGTCAGTATCACGGTGCGCTCGTCGCCCTCTGGACGCTCGTCCCGGCGCTCTTGGTCCTCGCCATCTGGGCTTTCTTCTCCCCCGGCGTCACCCATTGGTACACCGTCTCGCAAATTCCCGCCGACGTTCTGCAGAGCCTTGATCAGCTCGGGCTCAATCAGCAGATCCAGCGCATCCGCGATCTTGCCTCCGGCTTCGGCGTCACGGGCGAACTGCAGCCCTTCGAGCAGGCTGCCGGCGAAAATCTCGCCCGCTTCCAGCTTCTGTCCTTTCTCATCATGATCGCCGCCACGGCGGGCCTGGGCGTTCTCGGCCTGCTCTATGCCCAGCGCCGCATCACCCCCCGCCTGCGCGCCCGCAACGAGGTCGAACGCGCCATTTCCCTGGCGCTGATCGCCTGTTCCGCCGTCGCCATTCTGACCACGCTGGGCATCGTCGCATCACTGGTCACTGAAGCCCTGCGCTTCTTCACCTATGTCAGCCCGCTCGACTTCTTCTTCGGCACCGTCTGGGCACCAAAATTCTCCTCGACCGGTACGGGTGATGCGGGCCAATACGGCATCCTGCCTCTTCTCACCGGCACGCTGATGATCTCGGCCATCGCCATGCTGGTCGCGGTGCCCGTCGGCCTCATGTCGGCCATCTACCTCAACCAATATGCCCACGCCAATGTGCGCAAAGTGGTCAAGCCGATCATCGAAATCCTCGCCGGCATCCCGACCATCGTCTACGGCTTCTTCGCCCTGGTGACGGTCGGCCCCTTCCTCCGCGATTTCGGCAATGCCATCGGCCTCAATATCAGCGCCACCTCCGCGCTGACCGCCGGCCTTGTCATGGGCGTGATGATCATCCCGTTCATCTCCTCCCTCTCCGATGACATTCTCAATCAGGTCCCGCGCACCCTCCGCGATGGCGCCTATGGTCTTGGCGCTACCCAGTCCGAAACCATCCGCAATGTGCTGCTGCCCGCCGCCCTGCCCGGCATTGTCGGCGCCTTCCTCCTCGCCGTCAGCCGCGCCATCGGCGAAACCATGATCGTGGTTCTCGCCGCCGGCAATGCCCCCATCCTGCGCGGCAATCCGCTTGAGCCGGTTTCGACCATCACCGTTTCCATCGTCAACCAGCTCACCGGCGACACCGATTTCACCGGACCGCAATCCCTCGTCGCCTTCGCGCTGGGCCTCACGCTCTTCATCATGACGCTGTGTCTCAACATCGTCGCCCTCTACATCGTCCGCCGCTTCCGGGAGCAGTATGAATGACCGAGACCACACTCGCTTCCGCCGCCACCCGTCGCAAACTGGTGCGCGCCGGCCTTGCCCGCCGTCATATGGGTGAACGCCTCTTCCGCCTCTTCGGCATTGTGGCCATCTGTCTCGCGCTCGGCTTCGTCGCCCTGCTGTTTACCGATGTGTTGCGCAAGGGCATTCCCGCCTTCACCCAGTCCAATATCCAGCTCGACGTCAGTTTCGATCCCGCGCTGATCAAGATCGAGCCGGCTCCTGTACGCGCCCCCGGCCAGTCAGACGCAGACTTCCGCTCGGCCCGTCTGGGCTGGGAGCGCCAGGTCGCCATGCTCAACTGGAACAATGTCATCGAAGCCGCGCTGCGCCAGGCCGCGCCCGCTGGTTTCGAAATCGACAGCCGCCAGATCCTGACCATCACCGAAAGCGATGCCCGCCACCGGGTGCGCCAGCTCTTCGTCGAAAACCCGGCCTTGCTTGGCACCAGCGCCCGCGTCGAGCTGCTCGCCTCGGCTAACACCGACAACTGGGTCAAGGGCAATATCGACCGCGATCTCGGCGATACCCAGCAACAGCTTTCCGCTCCCGCCCGCGCCCTCATCGATATTTTCGAGGAAAACGGCACCATCACCCAGGGCTTTGCCTGGTCGCTCTTCACCAATGTGGACAGCCGCTCGGCTCCCGCCGCCGCCGGCCTCCTCGGCGCCCTCATGGGCACCTTCTGGATGATGCTCATCGTCATCGTCCTCGCCGTCCCGCTCGGGGTCGGCAGCGCCATCTATCTCGAAGAGTTTGCCCCCAAGTCGCGCCTCACCGATCTCATCGAGGTCAATATCAACAACCTCGCCGCCGTGCCCTCCATCGTCTTCGGCCTGCTCGGCGCCGCTGTGTTCATCAACTGGTTCCGCCTGCCCCTCTCGGCCCCGCTGGCCGGTGGTCTGGTTCTCACACTGATGACCCTGCCCACCATCATCATCGCCACCCGTGCGGCGCTGAAGGGCGTTTCCCCCGCCCTCCGCCAGGCCGCACTCGGCATGGGTGCCTCCAGGACGCAGATGGTGTTCCACCACGTCCTGCCGGTCACCTTCCCGTCTATCCTCACCGCCACCATTATCGGCGTGGCCCAGGCCATGGGCGAAACCGCTCCCCTGCTACTCATCGGCATGAATGCCTTCGTCGCCGCCGTGCCGGCCACACCCATCGAGCAGGCCACCGCCCTGCCCGTGCAGATTTTCCTCTGGCAGGGCAATGAGAACCGCAATTTCTTCGAGCCGCGCACCTCTGCCGCCATCATGGTGCTGCTGGCTTTCATGATCACCCTCAACGCCATCGCAATCTTCCTGCGATCCCGCCTTGAAAAGCGCGCCTAAGGAGCTTCAGAATGGATTTGCTTGCTGGAAAAGTTAAGCCCACCACGACAAAGGCCCTGAGCGCCCATCTGGACCCTATGGACATGATCGAGCCCAATATCCGCCTCACCGCCCGCGACGTCACCGTTCACTACGGCGCCAAGCAGGCCCTGCACGGCATTTCCATCGACATTCCGGACCGCGCCGTCACCGCCTTCATCGGCCCCTCGGGCTGCGGCAAGTCCACCTTCCTGCGCTGCATAAACCGCATGAATGACACCATCGAAGGCGCCAAAGTCGGCGGCAAGATCGAGCTCGATGGCCAGGACATCTACGCACCCGATCTCGATGTGGTCGAGCTACGCGCCCGCGTCGGCATGGTCTTCCAGAAGCCCAATCCCTTCCCCAAGTCGATCTATGACAACGTCGCCTATGGCCCGCGCATCCATGGCCTCGCCAGGAACAAGACCGACCTCGACGAGATCGTTGAGTCCTCGCTCCGCAAGGCGGGTCTGTTCGAAGAAGTGAAGGACCGCCTCAACGAACCCGGCACCGGCCTCTCCGGCGGCCAGCAACAGCGCCTCTGCATTGCCCGCGCTATCGCCGTCGGCCCCGAAGTCATCCTGATGGACGAGCCCTGCTCGGCCCTCGACCCCATCGCCACGGCCATCATCGAAGAGCTGATCGACGAGCTGCGCACCAATTACACCATCGTCATCGTCACCCACTCAATGCAGCAGGCCGCCCGCGTCTCCCAGAAGACGGCCTTCTTCCACCTCGGCAACCTGATCGAAAAGGGCGACACCGAGGAAATCTTCACCAACCCGGTGAACAAGCAGACCCAGGACTACATCATGGGCCGCATCGGCTAAGCGCGGGAAAGGATAGCATCATGCCAAATACCGGCGCCGAACATATCGTCACCTCCTACAATGAAGAGCTTGCCGCGCTCGCCCAGGCCATTGCCGAAATGGGCGGCCAGGTCGAAGTCGCCATCGAAAATGGCACCAAGGCCCTGCTCAAGCTCGACCGCGAACTGGCCGATGTCACCATTATCGCCGATCAGCGCATCGACGACATGCAGCGCAAGATCGACGACATGGCCGTCTCCATGATCGCCCGCCGCCAGCCCATGGCCAGCGATCTGCGCGCCATCATCACCGCCATTCACGTCGCCTCCGATCTCGAGCGCATCGGCGACATGGCCAAGCAGCTGGCCCGTCGCTCCCTCAAGCTCGAAGGGATGAGCCTGCAGCCGACCTTCTACAATGGCGTCAAGAACATGACCGCGCTGGTCTTGCGCCAGGTCAAGGACTCGCTCGACGCCTATGCCAACCGCGAATCCGCCGCCGCCGTCGAAGTCTGCAATCGCGACGACGAGGTCGACGCCATGCACACCTCGCTCTTCCGCGAACTGCTGACTTACATGATGGAAGACCCGCGCAACATCACCACCTGCACCCATCTGCTGTTCTGCGCCAAAAGCCTCGAACGCGTCGGCGACCACGCCACCAACATCGCCGAACGCGCCTATTACCTCGCCACCGGCAAGCAGCTGACCAGCGACGTTCAGGAACTCCAGCGCACGCAGATTAAAGCGTAGCGAAGAACACCGGCGCATCGATTTGCGCCTCCCTCCCCCTTGAGGGCTGCGCAGGCGGTCGGCGAAGCCGAGGAAAGGCTCCAGTGGAGCCTTTCAAGACAAGCAGGCCATGAGAGCTAAGCTCGAATGGCGGGATATAACCAAATACACGGCTCCCCACGGCGCCGACTCGACGGAGCACGACCATATGCCCGCAACAATATTGATCGTCGAAGACGAAGCCGACATCGCCATCCTCCTGCGCTACAACCTCGAAGCCGAAGGCTTCCGGGTCGTCACAGCCGAAACGGGCGACGAAGCCAGTCAGGCCATCCAGGAAAAGCTTCCCGATCTCATCCTGCTCGATTGGATGCTGCCCGAAATCTCCGGCATCGAACTTTGCCGCCGCCTCCGCGCCCGCGAAGAGACATCCCGCATCCCCATCATCATGCTCACCGCGCGCGGCGAGGAAGAAGAACGCGTGCGCGGCCTCTCCACCGGCGCCGACGACTATGTCGTCAAACCCTTCTCGGTCCCCGAGCTGCTGGCCCGCATCCAGGCCCTGCTCCGCCGCGCCAATCCCAATCTGGTCACCGCCGCGCTCAAGGTCGGCGATCTCGAACTCGACCGCACCACCCACCGCGTCCGCCGCGCCAATCGCGACATCCATCTCGGCCCCACCGAATACCGCCTGCTCGAATATCTCATGCGCCATCCCGGCCGCGTCTATTCGCGCGAACAGCTCCTCGATGGTGTCTGGGGCAATGACGTCTATGTCGATGAGCGCACCGTCGACGTCCATATCGGCCGCCTCCGCCGCGCCATCAATCGCGGCCGCGAAGCAGACCCCATCCGCACCGTCCGCGGCGCCGGCTACGCCTTTGACGAACGGTTCTCACAGGTGGCCTAAGACTTTGACTGCGCCCACAGGCGGGGTTTCCACCTGCTCCGCCACCGGTCTCTGTGACCCTGCCGTCAGCGACAGCCCCGCATAAACCAGCGCCAGAAATATCAGCCCGACAACAAACCGGATGCCATCAGATCGGCTGAAATCGGGCAGACTCCCTTTGCTCTGGCGCGCCCGGAATTCGGACTGCGCCGCCGCGGCCGCCAGCAATATATCAAACATTTTACACCTCATGCGCCGCCCGAACCTGGCGGTCACGAGATTGCCGTTTGGCGCCTCCCCCATTCGACACGCGAAAAAATAAACACGGCCCCTGTCGAATTCGCCCCTCGCCACTCGACTATGAGCCACAGGGGACACGCACCATGCGCTACATGTTTTTGATCTATCTCGACGACGCCCGCTTCGAAGTCATGACCGAAAGTGAGCGGATCGGCTTCGGCAATGCCATGCTGGACTATGACGAAGAGCTGACGCGCAGCGGACATTACATCACGTCCGAACCGCTCAAGAGCGTCTCAGAAGCCATCACCATCCGCAAGCATGACGGCACGCTCGCGGTCACCGATGGCCCCTATACCGAGACCAAGGAATATCTCTCCGGCTTCTTCATCATTGAAGCGCGTGACATGAACGAGGCCGTGCAGGTCGCCTCCCGAATGCCGCTGGCCACGGTAGGCTCGATTGAAATCCGTCCCCTTGATGTGCTGACCCGGCGGGCCATCTGATGCATCCGGAGACGACCGGCGCGGCGATGCTTGATGCCGCCTGGCGCAACTATTCGCGTCCGGTCCTCGCCACCCTCATCCGCCTCTTGCGAGACTTCGATCTGGCCGAAGAGGCCCTGCACGAGGCCTTCCTGGCTGCTGCGCGGAGCTGGCCGGTCGAGGGCGAACCCCGCAATCCGGTGGCCTGGCTGGTCTCCGCCGGTCGATTCTCGGGCATCGATCACATGCGCCGACGCGCGCGTTTTCACGCTGCGGAACCGGATATCGCCCTCGCACTCTACCCGGAGGCGGAAGACATGCCGAACGACGAGATCATCCTCGCCGACGATCAGCTGCGGCTGATGTTTGTCTGCTGTCATCCCCTGATACCGCCCGAAGCGCAGGTCGCCCTCACGCTGCGTGAAGTCTGCGGCCTGACGACCGAAGAAATTGCGCGGGCATTTCTCAGCCGGGCGCCGACCATTGCCCAGCGCATCGTCCGCGCCAAGGCGAGGCTCAAGCAGGCAGGCTTGCCCTACGAGGTTCCCCCGCGCCACGAATTGCCGCAAAGGCTCGCCGCCGTGCTGCGTGTGGTCTATCTGTTGTTCAACGAGGGCTATTCCGCCCATTCCGGCGCCACTCTCACGCGCAGCGATCTCAGCACACAGGCCATAAGGCTGGGTCGCCTGCTGGCAGACCTGCAGCCCGACGCCGAAGTCTTCGGCCTGCTGGGCCTCATGCTTTTGCAGGAATCCCGGCGCCTCACCCGCGTGACGCCGCAGGGCTATATAATCCTCATGGCCGATCAGGACCGGACACGATGGGACCGCGACCTCATCGAAGAAGGTCAGCTCTACATCGACAAGGCCTTCTCCATGGGTGATATCGGGCCCTATGCCATCCAGGGCGCCATCGCCGTCGTTCATGCGACTGCCGAAACTGCGGACGCAACCAACTGGCATGAAATCGTCGGGCTTTACGACTTGCTGATGCAGGCCGAGCCCACGCCCGTTGTCCGGCTCAATCGGGCCGTCGCGGTTTTTATGTCAGACGGCGTTGATAAAGGTCTGGCCGCGCTTGAACGGGCCCTCCAGCATGGCGAACTCGACGCATACGGCCCCGCCCATTCCGCCGCCGCGGCCATGTATGCCACCGCCGGTCGCCTTGAAGACGCCCGCCAGGCCTATCTTCGCGCCCTGGAGCTCTGCGAACAGGAACCGGAACGCCGCCTGCTGCAGAGCAGACTGCGCCAGCTCAGCGCCTGACAAAAGGCGTGTCGGGCCGCGCCGTCCCGCCATTGACACCCCTCTGATTCCCCCGCCATAAGTCCCGCGTCGTTTGGTTTCCCCGCGGGCAACACCCAAGGGGGATTAAAAGGGAACACGGTGCGACGTACCCATCAGGGCGCAAAACCGTGGCTGCCCCCGCAACTGTAAGCGGATAGCTCTTCCGTAGAACGCCACTGTCCTCGGGCTTGCCTCGCAGACGGGAAGGTTCGGAAGCGCCATGACCCGCAAGCCAGGAGACCTGCCCTCGACTGAACCTAAACCTGGCCGGGGTGTGCCAAGGGGAAGACGATGGCTGACGCAGATTTTTACATCGCGATATTCAGTGTGATCGGCTCGCCCGGCAGACACCCCCCTATTGTGGGTGCCCGCCGTGACCTTTCCTGATCGCCTCACCGGCGCCCGCCCGGCACAATTGACCGTTTCCGGCCTGTCCTGGGGCCCACCAGGCCATGCGCCCATCATCGAGAATATGGATTTTGCCGTCGCGCCCGGCGAAATGCTGGCCATTGTCGGCCCCAATGGCGCCGGCAAATCCAGCCTCCTGCGCTGTCTCTATCGCTATCACCGTCCCCGTTCCGGCCACATCCATCTCGATGGCGCCGACATTTGGGATATGTCGGCCCGCGATTGCGCCCGCCGCATCGCCACCGTGCTGCAGGAAGGCGCCTCTGATTTCGGCCTCACCGTCGCCGAAATCATCAAGCTGGGCCTCACCCCGCACCAGACCGCCACATCCGCCGATGACTACAGCCCCGTTGAACAGGCGCTGGAGCTGATGGAGCTCACCCCCTTCGCATCGCGCGATTTCGCTACCCTCTCGGGCGGCGAAAAGCAGCGCGTGATGATTGCCCGCGCCCTCGTCCAGCGGCCCGATCTGCTGGTGCTCGATGAGCCCACCAACCATCTCGATATTCGCCACCAGCTCGAAGTGCTGGCGCTCCTGAAGCGCCTGCCCACCACCATTATCGTCTCCCTGCATGATCTGGCTCTGGCCTCGGCCCATGCCGATCGCGTGCTGGTCCTCGAACAGGGGCGGATGACCGCGCTTGGCCCCCCGCTCGATGTGCTCACGCCCGACGCCATCCGCGCCACCTTTTCCGTCGACACCGCCATTGATCGCCATCCGGTCACCGGCCAGCCGCGCTTTTCCTTCCATCTCGACTGATCATTCAAAAGGGAGTTTTCTGATGATCCGCCTGCCCGCCATCGCGGCCTTCGCTCTGCTCGCGACGCCCGCCTTCGCCTCCGGTTTCCCCGTCACCGTCGAAAGCTGCAATCGCGAAGTCACCTTCGACGCCGCCCCGCAGCGCGCCATTTCCAATGACGTCAACCTCACCGAAATGATGCTGGCCCTGAAGCTGCAGGATCGCATGGTCGGCTATACCGGCGTGTCGGACTGGAAAACCCTCGACGAAAGGCTGCGCCAGGGCGTTGCGCAACTGCCCGAACTCTCCCCCGATTATCCCACCCGCGAAGTGCTGCTCGGCGCCGATGCCGATTTCTACTTTGCCGGCTGGAATTACGGAATGCGCGTCGGCGGCGAAGTCACACCCGATAGCCTCGCCGAATTCGACATAGCAGTCTATGAGCTGACCGAAAGCTGCATCCACGTCATGGAAAAGGCCAAGGCCTCCATCGATGATATGTATGCCGATCTGCTCAATCTCGGCGCCATCTTCGGCAAAGCCGAGGAAGCCACCGCGCTGGTCGATGGCTACAAGGCCGATCTTGCCGCCTTCACCGCCACCCTGCCCACGCTCGAAGCACCGGTCAGCGTCTTTGTCTATGACTCGGGCGAGGACAAACCCTTCACCGCCGGCAATTTCGCCATGCCCACCGCCCTGATCGAAGCGGCAGGCGGCACCAATATCATGGACGACGTCAAATCCAGCTGGGTCGAAATCGGCTGGGAGCCGGTCATCGAGCGCAATCCCAAAGTCATTGTCATCGTCAATTACGGCTCTGTCACCGCCGAACAGAAGATCGACTTCATGAAGTCCAACCCGGCCTTCAAGGACATCCCCGCCGTCGTCAACGACCGCTTCGTCACCCTCGAATATGTCGAAGCCACCCCCGGCCCCCGCAATATCGAAGCCATCAAACGCCTCGCGGCTGCCCTCAGGGAATAACCCCGCTCGCCCCTGCTCCTCTTGAAGGGCAGTGTTCATCTTCAACTTCTATGCTTTGAGCCCGATGGCGGCTTGACGGCTCCTTCCCTCCCTCCCCCTTGAGGGGAGGGTAGCGACGCTAGGCCCCTTGAGGGCCTTAGCAAAGCTGGGGTGGGGGTGATTCTATTTCCACGGAGGGCCCCCCACCCTCAATCCCTCCCCTCAAGGGGGAGGGAGGCGCAGGAACCAGTGCATCGAGAAGTCCAAAGTGAACACACCCCTCTTGAAGGGCGGCTACGCCCCCTTCTTCTCCTCCCCTGCCAGGGGGAGGTCGGGTGGGGGTTTCTCACCACCAATACGGAAAGCCAGATGTCCCACCGCCACGTCACCCCCGGTCCCCGCCACTGGCTTCTCCACCACCAGCCCCTGCTGATCCTCGCCCTGTCGGTCATTCTCATTGCCACCATGGCCCTCGGCGTCAGCACCGGCTCGGTCGGCATTGAGCCCAATGTCGTCTGGGGCGTGGTGGCCAATCATCTCTTTCCCGGCAGCGTGGAAATCACCTGGTCTCCCGGACGCGACAACATCGTCTGGGAAGTCCGCCTGCCCCGCGTCATCCTTGGCGCCATTGTCGGGGCCAGCCTCGCGCTGGTCGGCGCCGCCCTCCAGTCCGTCACCCGCAATCCGCTGGCCGATCCGCATCTGCTCGGCATTTCCTCCGGCGCCGCGCTCGGCGCCATCATTGTCCTGCTCCACACCGGCATGATCCTTGGCCTCGCCACCCTGCCCATATTCGCTTTCGCCGGCGCGCTCATCACCACCATCATCGTGGTCGGCGCCGCCAGCCTCACCCGCTCCACCAGCGCCAGCCGCCTGATCCTGGCGGGTGTCGCCGTCAGCTTCGTCATCACCTCGGCCGGAAGTCTCGGCATTTTCCTCGGCGATCCGCGCGCCGCCCACACCGTCCTCTTCTGGATGCTCGGCGGCCTGGGCCTCGCGCAGTGGAACCAGTTGATCTTCCCCCTCACCGCCCTTATCGCCTGCGGCGCCTGGCTCCTCCTCCGCGCCCGCTATCTCAACGCCATGACCCTGGGCGATGAATCGGCCACCTCGCTCGGCATCCCCGCCGGACGCTTCCGCATCACCATCTTCACTATCTGCGCCCTGCTCACCGGCGCTGCCGTCGCCTTTTCCGGCGTCATTTCCTTTGTCGGCCTCATGATCCCGCATATCGTGCGAATGCTGGTCGGTGGTGACTACCGCCGCGTCCTGCCGCTCTCGGCTTTGGTGGGGGCCATCTTCCTCGTCCTCGCCGACATCCTGGCCCGCATGATCATCCCGCCACAGGATATCCCCATTGGCGTCATCACCGGGCTTATCGGCGGTCTCTTCTTCCTGCTGCTGCTACGGCGCAACGCGCGAGTGGGTTAGACTGGCAGGACCATTCCGAGTCGGTCCCATGTCCAGCCCATCCATCCAGCGCACCAATCCCCTGCACCTTCTCGCCGCCTTCGCCAGTGGCGGCCTTCTTGCCCTCATGGTGCTGCTCAATGGCGAGGCCGGCCGCACCGGCGGCGCACTCTTTTCCTCGTGGCTGGCCCACGGCACCGGCACAATCGCCGCCGTGCTCGCGCTCGCCCTGCTCCGCCTGCGCGCCACCACCCCGCAAGCTGCGGCTACGGCCAAGCCACCCCTCTGGGCCTATCTCGGCGGCGTCTCCGGCGCGGTCACGGTCATCCTCACGTCAACCACCGTCAACAGCCCCCTCGCCCTGGCTGGCACGCTGGCGCTCGGCCTCGCCGGTCAGGTCGTCTTCAGCCTCGCTGCCGATCAATGGGGCCTCTTCGGCCTCCCCCGTCGCCCGCTCGACCTGCGCGATCTCGGCGCCGTCGCCCTCATCGCCTCGGGCAGCCTGATCATCATTCTCTTCGGGTTGGGAGGCGCAGCATGATCCTCTTCATTTTCTACGCCGTGCTCGCCGGTCTCCTGGTCGGCCTCAGCCGCCAGCTCAACGGGCGCCTCGCCCTATCGACCACGCCGCTCATTGCTTCCTTCTGGAATCACCTTGTCGGCTTCGCCCTCCTCACCGCCCTCGGTCTCGTCATCGGCGGCCTCTTCACCCCCGGCGCACTCGACACACCATGGTGGGCCTGGCTCGGTGGCCCGGCCGGGGTCATTTTCGTCGCCTCTGGCTCCTGGCTCATCGCGCGCATTGGCGCGGTCAACACGGCCCTTCTGGTCATCGGCGGGCAGATGGCCTTCGGCGTCGTCATCGACCTTTTGCGCGGCGCGCCCGTCACACTCTGGGCCTCTGTCCTCGGCATTGTCCTTATTTTGGCCGGAACAGCACTGACGCAACGCTCAAGGTGAACAGTCTGCTAACGAAAACGGGGCCCATGAGGGCCCCGTGATACGATGTGCTGCGATTTGAGACTTAACCGGCAGCGGTATAGGCGGTTTTGACAACCGTAAAGAACTCGGCCGCATACTTGCCCTGCTCGCGCGGACCATAGCTCGAAGCCTTGCGGCCGCCGAACGGAACGTGGAAATCGACGCCTGCGGTCGGCACGTTGACCATGACCATGCCGGCTTCAGAATTGCGCTTGAAATGCGTCGCATACTTCAGAGAAGTCGTTACGATACCGGCACTTAGGCCGAAATCCGTATCGTTCGCCGTCGCCAGCGCTTCCTCGTAATCCTTGACCTTGATCACCGCAGCCACCGGCCCAAAAATTTCCTCGCGGGCAATACGCATCTGGTTGGTCACGCCGGTAAACAGCGCTGGCTGAAGGAAATATCCCTCGGTGTCCTTGGTCACGCGATCGCCACCGGCCACCAGCTTGGCACCCTCGCCCTTGCCGATGTCGATATAGTCCGTGTCCTGCTTAAGCTGGCTCGGATCGACCACGGGGCCGATTTCTGTATTCTTATCAAGGGCATCGCCTACGCGCAGGTTACGCGTACGCTCGGCCAGGGCCTCTACGAACTTGTCGTGGATGCCTTCCGTAACGATCACGCGGCTCGACGCCGTGCAGCGCTGCCCGGTCGAGAAAAATGCAGACTGGGCAACAGTTTCCACCGCAACCTTCAAGTCAGCATCATCCAGAACGATAGTCGGATTCTTGCCACCCATTTCCAGCTGGAACTTGCGGTTATGCTCAATCGAAGCCGCCGCAACGCGCTTGCCCGTACCCACCGAACCGGTGAAGGTAATGGCCGTCACATCCTTGCTGTCCAGCATGGTCTGGCCAACGACAGAACCCTTGCCCATCACGAGGTTAAGCACGCCCTTGGGCAGGCCCGCGCGCTGCAGGATGTCGACAATCGCCCAGGTCGAACCCGGCACGAGGTCAGCCGGCTTGATGACGACGGTATTGCCATAGGCCAGCGCCGGAGCAATCTTCCAGGTCGGGATGGCGATGGGGAAATTCCACGGCGTAATAATGCCAATAACGCCAATGGGTTCGCGGGTGATTTCAACACCAACGCCCGGACGAACCGACGGCAGAACCTCGCCCGCCAGGCGCAGCACTTCACCAGCGAAAAAGTCAAAAATCTGCGCCGCACGCGTCACTTCGCCAATGCCTTCGGGCAGGGTCTTGCCCTCTTCGCGGCTCAGCAACTCGCCCAATTCCTGCTTGCGCGCCAGGATTTCCTGGCTGGTCTTGGAAAGAATGGCGTGGCGCTCAAGAATGCCCGAGCGCGACCAGGCCGGAAAGGCTGCCTTGGCGGCGGCGATAGCCTGCTTTGTCTCATCAGCGGTGGCCCGGGCATAAACACCGACCACGTCCTTGAGATTGGAAGGATTGATGTTTTCAGTGCCGTCTGAGCCAACCCATTCGCCATCGATCAGGTTCTTGTGCAGTTCGGTCATGTCGAATGCCTTTCAGGGAATTCTTTAGAGGAGATTGGCGCGCGCGAGGTCGCGCAACAACTGGCTGGTGCCATAGGTCCAGGGAGGACATTTTGTAGATAGGTTCACGCGGTTGGAAAGTGTACCCAGCGAAGGAGTAGAAATGGAGACAATGTCACCCATTTTGTGCGTAAAGCCCTTGCCAGCGCCGTCGCGATCCTTAACCGGCGCGAACATGGTGCCCAGATAAAGCACAAGCCCGTCCGGATACTGGTGATGCGTACCGATGGTCGCGGCAACCAGGGATTCCGGCGTGCGCGAGATTTCGCCCATATTGGACTGGCCCTCCAGCACAAATCCGTCTTCGCCTTCAACGCGCAGCGCGATCTCAGACTGTTTGATGGTTTCCAGCGTAAAATCGCCGTCAAACAGGCGCACAAAGGGCCCCAGCGAAGCCGAAGCATTATTGTCCTTGGCCTTGCCCAGAAGCAGCGCCGAACGGCCTTCCACATCGCGCAGATTGACGTCATTGCCCAATGTCGCGCCGATGATCTCGCCCTTGCTGATCACCACCAGTGCGACTTCCGGCTCGGGATTGTTCCAGCTTGAACTGGGATGCAGCCCCACTTCGGCACCAAAGCCCACCGCGCTCATCGGCTGGCCCTTGGTGAAGATCTCGGCGTCCGGCCCGATCCCGACTTCGAGATACTGGCTCCACACATTCTTTTCGATCAGCGCAGCCTTGACCTTCATCGCGGCTTCCGAGCCCGGCACCAACTGGCTGAGATCGGTGCCGATCAGGTCGAGAATTTCGGCCCGCAGCGCATCGGCACGCGACTTGTCGCCCCGCGCCTGCTCTTCGATGACGCGTTCCAGCAGCGACACAACGAAGGTAACCCCCGAGGCCTTGATCGCCTGAAGATCGATTGGTGCCAGCAAAACCGGCTGATCAGCCTTGCCCTTGCCGGCGACCGAATTGGCGAAAACCGCGTCCATGGGCGCGATAGTCCGCCCCGGTGCAGTCCGCACATGCTCGGCAGCGCGGCCGCTCTCGGCAATGTCGCGCACGGTAGCCATGCCACGCGCCGTAATGTCCACCAGCGCGCCGTCGCGCACGGTAACGATGCGAGGGTGGTCATAGCCGGGCACCTGAGCCCGGCCAAGAAGAATACCTTCGGAGATTTGGTTCATGCTCATTCCGGCCCCTCTGCAAACGTTGGGTCTGACTTACCCACCCCACGCCGCAGGTGCAAGGGCAAGTCTAAAATAATCATACTTATTGCTACGTCGCTGGCCTGTGCATTGTTCAAGTCCGGTTCAGCAACGCCGCATTACTGACGCAATGGATGGGGAAACCTCCCCCTCGTCATCTTTAGGAGTTTGCCATGCGTCGCTTCGCTGCTGCCGCCATTGTCCCGGCCCTGTTTCTTGCCACCGCCCTGCCCGCTCTCGCGGGTTCCATCGTCATCGATGGCCGCGGCGAAGTTCGGGCCGCGCCAGATATGGCAATGATCAATTCGGGCGTAACCACCCAGGGCGGCACGGCCCGCGAGGCGCTTGACGCCAACACCGCCGCAATGACCGAATTGCTGGCAACGCTCAAGGAAGCCGGCATCGAAGCCCGCGATATCCAGACCTCCGGCTTCTCGGTCAATCCGAACTATGTCTACACCGATGCCCGCGACGAAAACGGCTACTCCCTGCCGCCGCGCATCAATGGCTACCAGGTGTCCAACTCGGTCAGCATTGTCGTGCGTGATCTCGAAGACCTCGGCGTCATTCTCGACAAGTCGGTCACCGTTGGCGCCAACACCATCAATGGCGTGACCTTCACCGTTGCTGATCCGAGCGACCTCTATGACGAGGCCCGCAAGTCAGCATTCGCCGATGCCCGCTCCAAGGCAGAGCTTTACGCCGAAGTCGCCGGCGCCAGGCTGGGTGAGCTGGAATCCATCTCCGAAAGCCAGGGCAGCGCATCGCCTGAGCCTTATCCCATGTATGCCCGCGCCGAGATGGCCGCTTCCAGCGTGCCGGTTGAAGCAGGCGAAATGACCTTCGCCATCACCGTCAAGGTCGAGTGGGATTTGGACAACACTTCCAACTAATCCACTGGCAACTTCCGGTTTTGCCATCTTTCGAACAAACCAGAAGTGCCATCGAGACGTTATCGCTTGGGTCGGCAATTGAATCCGCCGGCCAGCGCACCGAAGTTCCCGATTCCCCTCCTGATAGAGGGGGCTTGGGCGGTGGGGACGGACCAAACCGTAGTCACCCGTCCCCACCTACCCCTTCCAAAGGGCTTTGCTGACTAACCGGCCAGCACCTTCCAAAGCATGTTGCAGCCGACGGCCACCAGGAACACGGCAAACACATATTTCAGTGTCTTCTGGTCCAGCCGATGCGCCAGCGCCGCGCCCAGCGGCGCGCAGGCAGCAGCCATGACGCCGACGATCACCAGCGCCACCAGGTTGACATAGCCGATACTAAAGGGCGGCAGGCCGCTCACGCCCCAGCCCGAAATCAAAAACCCAATCGTGCCGGAAATGGCGATGGCGACGCCGATCGCCGCCGATGTGCCAACGGCACGATGCATGGTTTCGCCGGAGGCCACCAGCGTCGGCACGGTGAGCGATCCGCCGCCGACGCCCATCAGCGCCGAAATATATCCCACCACGAAGGCGAGCACGCGGTTCACTGTTGCGGACCCTTTGAGGTGTCCCATTAGCCGTGCCTGCAGCGACATTACGATGTTAGCCGCGATGAAGAACGCCATGAACGCAAAGACAATGCGCAGCACGTCGCCCGAAAACAGGCCCGCCATCAACCCGCCGATAAGGGTGCCCGCCACAATGAACGGCACCCAGAGTTTCAATATTCGGAGATCCAGCGCACCACGCTTGTAGTGGGATCGTGCGCTTACAATGCCTGTCGGGATGATGATCGCCAGCGACGTACCCACCGCGACATGCTGAACCACGTCGGCGTCAAAGCCCATCAGCAGCAATGCATTGCTCAGGGCCGGTACGATCACCGCTCCGCCACCAATGCCCAGCAATCCCGCCGCGACCCCTGACACAACGCCGGTTGCCAGCATGGCCAGCGCAAAGGGCCAGTAGCCGGCCAGCACACCCCAATCCATCTCAGTCTCCAATAATTTGCAGCACGATATCGCGTCGATGCGGGGCGCGACGATGCTCGAATAGATAAATACCCTGCCAGGTCCCCAGAACCATCCGACCCGCCGAAACAGGAATGCCAATGGAAGTCTGGGTCAAAGCCGCCTTGATATGCGCTGGCATGTCATCCGGCCCCTCGGTGGTGTGGCTCAGCCAATCCATGCCCTCGGGCACAAGCCGGCGAAAAAAGCCCAAAAGGTCCGTCTGGACATCCGGATCCGCGTTTTCCTGAATGATCAGCGAGCAAGACGTGTGCCGCACAAACACCGTCAGTAGCCCGCTATTGATTGCAGACTGCTGGATGAATTGACGGGCTTGGCGGGTGAAATCCGTCAGACCCTGACCGCGTGTTTCGATACTGATCGAGTCTATGGCCTGGCGCATAAGTCTGCCTAGCACGGTCAAACCGCAATCGGGAGCTTGGTTCGCGCAAATCCGTTCGCCGCCGCAATCTTGCCCGAATGCGGAGATGCATCTCTCGCAACGGCACTGCGGAACTTTCTGACAGGCCCGGTGTTTGGGACTTTGCGGGGTTTCTGCACGAGAAAAGATAAATCGGGTGCCATTCAGACTGCGTTCAGATGATGCCCTAGATGCTTGGCAGGACGTGTGAACAACACAAAAGGAACAAAAACAATGCGCCTCAAAAACTGGCTCCTCATGGGGACCAGCATCGGCTTCATCGCCCTTGCTCCCCTCTCTGCCAATGCTCAGGACGCCGGACTTCAAGCCGCCTACCAGGCGCTGCTTGACGCTCAGGCATCCGGCGATAGCGCTGCCGTCGAAGCAGCACAGAATTCTTTCACCGAGCTTTGCATCGTGGGCGGCTACGCCAATCTCGAAGAGTGCATTGCCGCGCTGAATGCCGTTCCGGCTCCTGCCGAAGCCACACCAGCGCCTGCTGAACCCGCGCCTGTCGCGGAAGAACCCGCTGCCGAGCCAGCGCCGGCCGTCGAACCCGAACCTTTAATGGAAGAGCCTGCTCCGGAGCCAGTGGTCGAAGAACCGGCTGCCGCCCCCGAGCCCGAGGCTGAGCCCGTAGCAGAACCGGAGGCCGCCGTTGAGGCCGCGCCCGAAGCTCAGCCCGAGCCGATCGTTGAAGAGGCGCCCGCTGCTCCCGAAGCTGCGCCAGTGGAAGAGCCCGCCGCTCCGCAGGCAGCCCCGGCAGAAGAACCCGTTGCTGAAGAACCCGCTCAGGCCGAACCTGTCGCTGAACAGCCTGCCGAAACACAGCCAGCCGCCGAGCAGTCTGCTCCAGCCGAGGAAGCGAACGCCGACTATGCCGCCCTGCTTTCTGCTCAGGTCGCGCTCTATGACGAAGCCATCGCAGAAGTCATGGCCGGTGGCGACATCAACGTCATTGGGCCGCGCCTCAACGATATCCGCGAAGAAATCGCGGCAATCTGTGCGGAAGCTGGACAACCCGACGTCACGGCTTGTCTCGCCCAGTACAATCTGGAGCTGACGCCCCTTCCGGCGC
>JAEYTY010000069.1 GCA_023433775.1 Pseudomonadota bacterium
AGCCTATTCCGCCTGCGATTGCCATGGCGACCCGTTATCTTGTGGAGCGCCATCGACGTGCTAGCTGAACATCGACGTCGTCCATGAAGATTACCTGGTTCGGGGACGCAACGTTCCGGCTGCATATTGGTGGTGCGATTGTGGTGACGGGCGCTGATGATGCGCCTCTTGGCATTGACCGCAACGAGCTGCTGAGTGGCGCGGACCACGCTGTCACCCCGTCTGGTAACCTGCCGGTTGCCGACGCAATGCGCTGGAAGCGGCGCGCGCCGGTGCGGTTGCTGGATGCTGACGATCAGAACAGGCCGCTGGAATTCTGGTCGATCGGCGAGAACAGCCTGCTTGTCGATGCCGATGGGGAAGCGCCATTGGTGCTTTTGGGCGGTGTGGTGCCGGAACTGGGCCGCTGGGCCGAGAAGGCTGTGCTGGTGGTTTTCGGGGGCCATGGGTCTCTCGCCGAGACTGCTTTGGCGGTGTTGGACAGCGTTGCCCCGCGACTGATTGCGCTTGCCGGAAGCGAGGCCGAGGTGGACGCGGCCTTTGCGGCCTTGCGCGAGAGGCTGGACGGCACGGGCCTTGTTGCCCTTGAGCGGGGCATGGCTGTAGAAATCTGATTTACAGCATTCGGTATTTTCATTGTCATTTTGGCTGTGCCGTTGCTAGTAACGCCACAAGAGACGAGATTTCGCCGGAGTTTGCCATGTCTGTCGACGCTACCACCGTCAAGCGCATCGGGCGCCTTGCGCGCATTCGCATTGAGGAGGCGGAAGTTGCCGGCTATCAGGACGAGCTGAACGCTATCCTGGGCTTTGTCGAACAGCTTGAAGAGGTCAATGTCGAGGGCGTCGAGGCCATGACATCGGTGACGCCAATGACGCTGCGCCGCCGTGACGACGTGGTGACCGATGGCGGATATCCTGAAAAGATTGTTCAGAACGCACCGCTGAGCGAAGACAATTTCTTCATGGTGCCGAAGGTCGTCGAATAAATGGCGGTCAGCATTGCGGTCGAAACGCCATTGCAGGACGATGTGCGCAGGCTGGTCAGCCAGCTCAATGCGCATTTGCTGCCGCTTTCGCCGCTGGAATTCCAGTTCAAGATGACCGTCGAGCAGATGGCCGGCAGCGATACCACTCTGTTTGTCGCGCGAGACGAGACCGGCAAGGCCGTCGGCATGGGCGCGCTCAAGGTGCATTCGGCTGAGCTTGGCGAGGTCAAACGCATGTTTACCGACCCCGAGGTGCGCGGCAAGCGTATCGGCTCGGCACTGCTCGATGCGATTGTGGCGCTCGCGCGCACCAAGGGCCTGCCGATGCTGATGCTCGAAACGGGCACGGGCGAAGGCATGGCGGAGGCACATCGGCTCTATACGCGCAGCGGCTTTACCCCGCGCGGCCCGTTTCTCGATTATCCCGACAGCGCATGGTCGGCCTTTTTCGAGATGCCGCTCAAGGTGGAGGCGAGCGCGTGAGGGCAATGCTGGCTTTTGCGGGCCTGGCGTTGCTGGGCGGGACCGCCTTTGCGCAGGAAGACCTGGTGATCGACCAGTCGAGCCTCTATGTCACCGATCCCATGGCCTGCGAGGCCCTGGAAAAGAACGGCCCGAACGCGTGGGTGGACCTGGATTTCCTGAGTCTCAGCTTTGCCGACGGGATCCAGTCCATGGAGTTTCATTGCGGCTTTTATGACATAAAGAGCCGCGCCAATTCGCCGCTGTTGTTTGTGGACGCCGTGTGCCAGATGCCGGGGGAGCTTTATCCCGACATTCTGGCTATCGCGCCCAATGGCGACGATTCCATCATTGTCGTTTCCGGCAGCGAAACAACGCTGGCCCTGGCCAGCAGCGATGCACCGCCATCGGACAATCCCGTCGGGACGACCCTTTATCACCGCTGCGACAATCTGAGCGAGATCCCACTTGACTGACCTGACCAAACTCACTCTCGCCGATGCCCGCAAGGGCCTGACGAACAAGGCTTTTACCGCCGTGGAACTGGCCGATGCCTATATCGGGGCCATCGAGAAAGCCAATCCGACGCTGAATGCCTATGTCGCGACGACGCCTGAACAGGCGCGGGCCATGGCCAAGGCCAGTGACGAGAAGCTGGCCAAGGGACAGGGCGGGCCGCTGGAAGGCATTCCGCTCGGCATCAAGGACCTGTTTGCAACCAAGGGCGTGCATACGCAGGCGGCCAGCCACATTCTCGATGGGTTCAAGCCGGAATACGAATCGACCGTGACCGAAAATCTCTGGCGCGACGGTGCAGTGATGCTGGGCAAGCTCAACATGGATGAGTTCGCCATGGGTTCGTCCAATGAGACATCCTATTACGGCCCGGTGATCAGCCCATTCCGCGCCGAAGGCAGCAATGCCAATCTGGTGCCGGGCGGCTCGTCCGGCGGTTCAGCTGCGGCGGTTTCGGCCTGGCTCTGCGCCGGGGCGACGGCGACGGACACGGGCGGCTCGATCCGCCAGCCGGCGGCCTTTACAGGCACGGTGGGCATCAAGCCGACCTATGGCCGCTGCTCGCGCTGGGGCACGGTGGCTTTTGCGTCCTCGCTGGACCAGGCGGGCCCGATTGCGCGTACGGTTGAAGACGCTGCAATCCTGATGACTTCGATGTCAGGGTTCGATGCCAAGGATTCCACCTCGGTCGACCTGCCCGTGCCTGATTTTGCGGCGGCAGTTGAGCGAGGGGTGAAGGGCCTGACCATCGGCGTGCCCAAGGAATACAGCATGGACGGTATGCCTGCGGAAATCGAAAAGCTCTGGAGTCAGGGCCTTGAATGGCTGAAGGCCGAGGGCGCGACGGTGAAAGACATTTCGTTGCCGCACACGAAATATGCCCTGCCGGCCTATTACATTGTGGCGCCGGCGGAAGCATCGTCCAATCTCGCCCGCTATGACGGTGTGAAATATGGGTTGCGGGTGTCCGGCAAAGACATCACCGACATGTATGAGCTGACCCGTGCCGCCGGGTTCGGCCGCGAGGTGAAGCGCCGCATCATGATCGGCACCTATGTGCTGAGCGCAGGTTATTTCGATGCCTATTACGTCAAGGCGCAGAAGGTCCGCACGCTGATCAAGCGCGACTTTGAAGACGCGTTCAATGCCGGCGTCGACGCCATCCTTACCCCCGCTACGCCTTCGGCGGCCTTCGGCATTGGCGACGAGGCCTTGGCGTCCGATCCGGTGGCGATGTATCTCAATGACGTTTTCACCGTGACGGTGAACATGGCGGGTCTTCCGGGTATTGCCGTTCCTGCGGGTCGGGACGGGGCAGGGCTGCCGCTCGGCCTGCAGCTGATCGGCAAGCCTTTCGATGAAGAAACGCTGTTTGCCGCAGCACGCGTCATCGAAAAGAGTGCCGGTGGCGACTTCGCGCCAAAGCCTTGGTGGTAACTGCATTGGTCGGCGGCGCTTGATTGCGTCGCCAATCCGCACTATTTGCGGCCCATGCACAAATTCAAACTTATTGTGACGTCGCCTCTGGTGGTGTCCGGGCCAAAAGGGGTTTCGCCGGTGGCCGACGACATTTTTACGACACTGGATTGGTCCGAGCCGCCAAAGGACCTCAGCAAGCCGCTGCAGGCCCTGTGGTGGCTCAAGAAGGGCGAAATGCGGGTGGGTCCCGAATGGGAGAAGGCGCATAACATTGTCCAGGCCATGGAAGGCGTCCAGGCCTTTGACTGGGTGCACGCCCTGATGCACTGGATCGAAGCCGATATGGGCAATGCCGATTACTGGTATCGCCGGGCCGGCAAGCGCCGGGCGACGGCCAATGTTGCCAGCGAATGGGAACATATCGCGGCTGCGCTGAGCGACATCACCCGCCACTGAGATATGCGCCTCCCCGGCAGGAGAGGCGCAAAGCTTTACCGGTTATCGGTTTGGGCCCTCACAAGTTCCAGCCCGCGGCGGGTGATGCGATAGGGCTGTCCGCCTTGCGACTTGATCGCCTTTTTGGCGCGGAGCTTGTTGAAGATCAGCGGCGTGAGGCCATTCATCAGCCAGCCATCGCGGCTAAAAAACTCAAATCCGGCAGTCTTGCCACGCTCGTCTTTGATGACGGCAATGCGGCCGCCCTGAGCCAGTGCGTGCAGCACCCGCTGTTCGTCTCTCGAAATATCCATTGGAAGTCTGAAGCCTGACAGGCGGGTAAATACCCGCGAACAAACCTGATCGCCGCCGGCACAAGCACGGCGTCAATCTGCTCATTCAGCGCCCCGTCGCATTTGGACGGGGCTTCAGGCGGTCTCGGACTGGCTAGACATGGGCGGAATATTAGAGCCGAAAACTCACCGCCGCCAGATTGGCCAGGCTCGCGGGTTGAAATCGTTCGTCTGCCGGTGCAAACCAGCAACAGAGGTTCAATGCCGGGGATATGCCGTGACCAGTGCCGCCAAGCCACCAGCAGCGTGCGAAAGCAAAGATGATGTGCGGATCGAGATCGACCGTATCGACAATGCGTTGCTCAACCTGTTTGCCGAGCGGCACGCCTATGTGACACGCATGGCCGAGATCAAAACCGATCCGCATGAGGCGTTTGATCCCGTTCGTATCGAGGCTGTGATCACGAAGGTGCGGGCGCGCAGTTTGGAGCTTGATCTTGACGAAGATCAGGCCGAACTTATCTGGCGCACCCTGATCGACTGGAACATCAATTTCGAGAAGGGCATTATCGCGGCGCGCCGCCGCGCCAGATAGGAGCTGGTCATGCAGGGCTTTCGGATACGGAAAGCCGAAATCTCCGATGCGCCGATCATGGCCGAAATCGCTTTTCGGGCCTGGGAAGGCGGCATAATGCCGATCGTGCCCGACGGCATGGATACCCGCGAGGCGGAGCGCGAACGCCTGTCACGCTCGGCCGGTGAAGGCTGGCCGCACGCGATCGTCGCTGACATCAATGGCATTGTTGCCGGCTGGTGTTCGCGAATGCCGGGGCGGGCCTATATTCCATTTCTGTTTGTGATGCCCGACATGCAGGGGCACGGGCTGGGGGCGATGCTGCTCGACCGCATGGAATCCATGCTTGAACTGGAGGGCGCGGAGCGGGTGCATCTGGAAACGCCTGCCGACCATGTGCGGGCGGTGCGTTTTTACGAGCGGCAGGGCTATCGCATCCTGGCGCTGCGCCCCAGCGGCGGAGGACGAAGAGACCCCTTTACCAGCGTGCATCTCGAGAAACGTCTGGCGCCCTATGAGGGCGATATTGACGACGATTGAAAGACTTGTCGCTGTTGCAACGCCGGGGCAAGCCCGCTAAGCACATAGGCAGATTTGCCTTGTCTTTCAGGACTGCCAAGTGACCCTCGTTGATACCCGTACGCCCGACAAGAAGCGCCTGATTTCCGGCTCCACTGGTGACTGGGAAGTCATTATCGGCATGGAAGTGCACGCGCAGGTAACGAGCGAGAGCAAGCTGTTTTCCGGCTCCTCGACCCAGTTCGGCAACCCGCCCAATGCCAATGTCAGTTTCGTTGATGCGGCCATGCCCGGCATGTTGCCGACCATCAACGAAGAGTGCGTGCGTCAGGCCGTGCGCACCGGGCTAGGGCTCAAGGCGCAAATCAACAAGCGCAGCGTGTTTGACCGCAAGAACTACTTCTATCCTGACCTGCCGCAGGGCTACCAGATCTCGCAGTTCAAAGACCCCATTGTAGGCGAGGGCAAGGTGCTGCTCGATGTGGGCGGTGAGAAGATCGAAATCGGCATCGAGCGCCTGCATCTGGAGCAGGACGCGGGTAAGTCGATCCATGACCAGCACCCGAATATGAGCTTTGTTGACCTCAACCGCTCCGGCGTGGCGCTGATGGAAATCGTCAGCAAGCCCGATCTGCGCTCTTCAGAAGAAGCCAAGGAATATCTGGCCAAGCTGCGCACCATTCTGCGCTATCTCGGCACCTGCGACGGCAATATGGAGCAGGGCTCCATGCGCGCCGACGTCAATGTGTCGGTGCGCCGCCCGGGTGGTGAGTTCGGCACGCGTTGCGAAATAAAGAACGTCAATTCCATCCGCTTTGCTGGCCAGGCCATCGAGTATGAGGCGCGGCGGCAGATCGACATTCTGGAAGATGGCGGCAGCATCGATCAGGAAACGCGGCTTTACGATCCCAAGACGGGCGAGACGCGGTCCATGCGCTCCAAGGAAGAAGCGCATGACTATCGCTATTTCCCTGATCCGGACCTGTTGCCGCTCGAATTCGACGATGCATTCATTGC
>JAEYTY010000086.1 GCA_023433775.1 Pseudomonadota bacterium
CCAATGAACCTGTTCCCCACCAACAATTTCGGCGACGCGGCAATTCTGTTCTGTTTCGTCTTCCTCTATCTGGTCTTCGCCGGTCCGGGCGCCTGGAGCGTCAACCAGAAATAGGAGCCTCGGCTGAAACGAAAAGGCCGCTCATCCGAGCGGCCTTTTTTGTGTCATTCCGGCAGTTTTGGCGGCGTGCGCCGCGCCGTGCGGCGGGGTTTTGCTACTGTCGGTTTGGGATTGACCGGCTTTTCCACCGGCGCCGAGGTAGCGGGTGCGGTGGTTGTCGAATAGGGCACGGGCTCGGTGGCCGGAGTAATGTATTCATCGGCCTCGGCAAAATCGGGGTCTTCGCCTTCCTCGGCAAGGTCGCGGATGGCGTCGCGGACTTCATCGAGCAGCGAAGCCGAATAGCGGCCGCGACCGACCGGGTCAGCGCTCGATTCGTGAGCCTTGAACCAGACCAGCAAGGCCTCGCAACCGATGCGCAGGCCAACAAAGGCCAAGAGGCCGAAAACGACGATTTCGAGAAGGCCCCAGAGCCCGTCGCCAAAGCCGGTTCCGAAGCGGAAGAAGAAATGGCTGATGGCCCAGAGCAGAATACCCGCCAGGCCCAGCGCATAGAAAATCGGCACAAGGCGCGGCGACAGGATGGAATCGAGCCGGAACAGGGTCTGGCGCGTCAGCAGGCGTTTCAGATCGTCCAGGGTCATGATCAAGTCCTCGATTTTCGGCTGGTTCGTAAATTGGGCGGCTCAGGCCGGCATGGCAAGTGGCTCGCTCGCATGTCTGGTCGACCCAAACAAGTCTTCGAAGCGCGCGCGCAGCACCGAATCGACCTCCGCCATGGAAATCAGCGTACCCAGATCCTCGAAACTGGTCACACCCTGATCAGCGATGCCGCAGGGGACGATGCCGTCATAATGGCCCAGATCGGGCGCGATATTGAGCGATATGCCATGAAAGGTCACCCATTTGCGCACGCGCACGCCGATGGCGGCAATCTTGTCTTCGCGGCCAAGCCCCTTGTCGGGCCGCTGCACCCAGACGCCGACGCGCCCTTCACGCCGCTCGCCGGTAATATTGTGGGCGGCGAGAGTATCGATCACCCATTGCTCCAGCCCCTGCACCAGGCAGCGGATATCGCGGCCGCGCTGTGTCAGGTCGAGCATGACATAGGCCACGCGCTGGCCGGGTCCGTGATAGGTATATTGCCCGCCACGGCCAGCCGGAAAAACCGGAAAGCGTGGATTGAGCAGGTCTTCGGAACGCGCGGAGGTGCCGGCTGTATAAAGGGCAGGGTGCTCAAGCAGCCACACGGCCTCGCTTGCCTTGCCATTGGCTATGTCCGCCACGCGGGCGTCCATCATCGCCAGCGCGTCTTCATAGCCCAGCGGCGCCTCAAAAATGCGCCACTCGACCGGCTGCCCGTCGATGCGATGCAATTTTGAACGAATTTGGCACGCTTCCGGCGCTGCTGTTAATTCTTCCATAACCAGACCTGACCAAGTCTGTGCGCAACGAATCTATGCCGCCTCGCGGCTTGGTTATCCTGCGCATCGGCATGTATGTATGAGCACACTGGACAATATAGAAGTCGAAATCACGGTCGAGCTTGGCGCCACCACCATGCCGATCCACCATTTGCTCCGCATGGGCCGTGGCGCCGTCATCGAACTCGACGCGACCGAGAACGACCCGTTGCGCATCTATGCCAACAATACGCTGGTGGCGCAGGGCGAAGTGAATGTCGAAGAAGGCCATTTGCGGGTTTTCGTGACCGAGAAAATCTACAAGGCAGGCTGAGCATTGGCCGCTGCAAAGCGGCTCAATTCGCCTTTTATCCGCAGGCAAACAGAATTCTCCGATTTAACCGCTTGAGGTTGTGCAACAGCTTTGCTACATCCCCACTCGCTTCGGGACCTTTGGCCCCGCAGCTTCTACCACACTCGTGCGGTCGTGGCGGAATTGGTAGACGCGCAGCGTTGAGGTCGCTGTATCGCAAGATGTGGAAGTTCGAGTCTTCTCGACCGCACCAGTCACTTCGGTGAACCATAAAAAGCCGCCTTGGGCGGCTTTTTTGTTGCTGGCTTGGTTCTAGAGCGAGGCTTTTCGGGCGATATCGATCTTGGGCACCTTGAAGCCCATGGCGATCCAGGCCCAGAGCAGTTTGGCATAGAATCCGAAAGTGGCGCCCTTGCCGGAGGGGATTGTGTCGTCCAGCGTCACGCCGTCCGGCAGGTCACTGGTTACGGTGCGGATGTCGAGGGCCGGGCGCGTGTTTTCCGGCCAGAGCGTGGCGTAGAGACTGATCCAGTGGCCGGCCTGGAACTCCAGGAAGACGGGCGTATTGCAGCATGTGGTGACGACGCGGCGCGTCGGCGCGTCATCGCTCAGCCGCGTTTCGCTCAAAAGGCCGGTGCCGTCCGGAAAGCTGATACGATCCTTGCGATAGAGAATATAGGGCGTGCCGCCATTTTCACTCACCGGGGGCATGGCCGGATCGACCGCCGCCATCCGCCGGGCGGCCTCGCGGCATGAATTGCAATGGCATTCGGCGGCAATGAATGGCTCGCCGGACAGCTCAATGTGGAATTTGCCGCAGCGGCAGGCTAGGGTGGTCGTCTGGGACATATTCTATCTTCTCCTGATCAATCGTCTGATTTGCAGACGAGCAGGGAAGGTGCAATTCGACACCCGCCTTAGGCCATTTTAGTCATGGCCTCGGCGCCGGTAGGCCCAGGCATCCCCGATGCGCAGCGAAAGCTCTTCGTCGCTGATCCGGTCAAGCCGAACCAGCACGGCCTCTTGGCCGATTTCGCTCTCGGTCTCGAAATAGATATCGGGCGAAATTTCGAGCAGCAGGATTTTCTGGTCGATCGGGCAGAGAAGGGCGAGCACGTCTTTTTCCCTCAGTGACACAAAGGGTTGTCCCGCAATTGTGAGGGCGGGGACGTCGTCGCCTGTGGCGCGCTCCACCTCGGCCAGACCGCGCCCGCGCGCCAGATTTTCAATGCGGTCCATGTGAACCTGCGTCGCTTTTTCGTTCATGGTCTTGGCTCCCGGTCCGGATATGCGCTGCAGTGCATCAAAAAAGCTTGGGCCACACTGGCGCATTACCCTGCGGTTGGCTACAGCTTGTCCTGCCCCTGAAACTCCAGGAAACGCAAAGGGCTCCCTATGAGCGAAGAATTCCAGAACGAGCCGGGCGCGGAAGCCGGGCAGGATATCAATGTGTTCCGCGGCGCGGATGGGCGTATCAGCCCGCTGTGGCTCGAGCGCCTGCGCGCCTTCATGGAGGCGTCGCGCGCCGAAGATGTGGCGCTGGTCATGGCGCCCCTGCACACCTCCGATACAGGCGATGTGCTTGAGCAGCTTGATGGCGACGAACGCGTAGCGCTGGTCCAGATGCTGGGCGATGCATTCGATTACTCGGCGCTCACCGAGGTTGACGAAAGCGTGCGCCTCGAAATCATGGAAGCGCTCCCCAATGCCGAAATCGCCCGCGGCATGGTGGACCTCGACAATGACGATGCCGTCTTCCTGCTCGAAGATCTGGAGCCGCAGGATCAGGACGAAATTCTGTCGGCGCTGCCGACCTTCGAACGCTTAAGCCTCAAGCGCAGTCTCGACTTTCCCGAAGAATCCGCCGGCAGGCGGATGCAGACCGATTTTATCGCCATTCCCCCATTCTGGACTGTCGGCCAGACCATCGACTATCTGCGTGTCGAGCCTGACCTGCCCGACGAATTCTACCAGATCTACGTGGTCGACGCGGCCTACAAGGTATTGGGCACCGTGCCGCTGGATCGCGTGCTGCGCTCCCAGCGGGTGACCAAGATCGATGCGATCATGAACACCAACCAGGTGGTGATCGACGCTGGCGAGGATCAGGAAGAGGCAGCACGCGCCTTCGAACGCTACGACCTGGTGGAAGTCGGCGTGGTCGACGAAAGCGGCCGGCTGGTCGGTGTGCTGACCGTCGACGACATGGTCGACGTTATCCACGAAGAGGCCGACGAGGACTTCAAGCTGATGGCCGGCGTGGGCGACGAGGATATCTCGGATTCCACTGTCGATACCGTGCGTAGCCGCGCCCCCTGGCTGGTGGTCAATCTGGTCGCGGCCGTGCTGGTTTCGCTGGTGATCGGGCTGTTCAACGCCACCATCGAACAGATGGTCGCCCTGGCCGTCCTGATGCCCATCGTGGCTTCGATGGGCGGCAATGCCGGTGCGCAGACCATGACCGTGACCGTACGCGCCCTCGCCATGCGTGAGCTGGATGGTGGGCGCCTGCGCCGCCTCATCCGCCGCGAAATGGTGGTTGGGCTGTTGAATGGCGTCATTTTCGCCATTCTGATCGGTGTGGTGACGGCATTGCGCTATGGCAATATCAGCCTGGGCATCGTGATTGCCCTCGCCATGATCATCAATCTCATGGTGGCCGGCACGGCGGGAATTCTCATTCCTCTGACGCTGGATCGCCTCAAGGCCGATCCAGCCATCGCCTCGGCGGTGTTTGTAACAACCATCACCGATGTCATTGGTTTCTTTGCGTTTTTGGGCATAGCCGGGCTCTGGTTCGGCCTGTTCTAGGCCGGCCCAGCCGTGCGCCCGCGGCTGTGGAGTGTTGCAGTTTCGTCGCTTGCCAAGGCATGGGCTCAGGGTTAACGATTTGCTATCGGCTGGCGGGGTGAGCCCCGAAGGCCGTAGTGAAAGGCTGACAAGGAGCGATATATGCGAAGTCAACCGAAGGCCAATATATGGCGCGCAGCGAGCTGGACACTGGTTTGTCTGCTGTCGATGGGACTGGTTTTCTCCGTGGTTGCTGGCGCCTGATTTCAGCGCTGGAGTTCTTCACTAAACAGATTGCGAAGGGCGCCCCGGCCACTGGGGCGCCCTTCGTCTTGAATGGAAACAAAGCCGATGAAGCTTTTGATTGGAAATAGGAATTATTCGACGTGGTCGCTGCGTCCATGGCTTGTGCTCCGCCATTTCGGCATCGATTTTGAGGACGAGGTTCTGCAATTGTCTGGCGATGGCTGGCGCGACGTGCTCGCCCGGCGCTCGCCAACCGGCATGGTTCCGGTATTGATCGACGGCGATCTTGTCCTGCCCGAAACCATCGCCATCATCGAATATCTGGCTGATCGTTTTCCGGAGAAGGCCATCTGGCCACAGGACCTGTCGGATCGGGCCCTGGCCCGGGCCGCATCGGCCGAAATGCACGCCGGTTTCAGCACCCTGCGCAATCTGGCCCCGATGAACCTGCGCGCCTCTCATCCCGGCCGGGTTGATCTCGATGCCGTGCGCAAGGATCTGCAGCGCGTTGAAACGCTATGGGGCGAACTGTTGCAGCGTTCCGGCGGGCCTTATCTTTTCGGCGAATTTTCTGCTGCTGACGCCATGTTTGCGCCCCTTGCCACCCGGTTGCGCACCTACGATCTGCCGGCGTCAGACACGGCCAGCGCCTATGTCGAGGCTATATACAGTCTTCCCGCTTTCCAGGAGTGGCTGACCCTGGCTCTGCGAGAGCCATGGATCGTCGACAAGGACGAGATCGATGTCATCCAGGGCCGCGTCGCGCCGGGCACACTGGCATGATCCATATGGTGAAGCTGTGCGTGGGCATTTCGAGCTATGAAGAGCTCGAAAGCTACCGGAACGAGCGCGCCCATTGGTGGGGCGCCGATTATGGCGAGGACGTCCATGTGCACCGCACGCGCATGATGCCCAAGCGCGCCGCCGAGATGGAAGGTTTGAGCTCCATCTATTGGGTGATTTCGGGAGCAATTGTCTGCCGGCAGCCGATTTTGCGCCTGGCGCCCTATACGGACGCCGAGGGTAAGGACTATTGCGACATCGTCATGTCCCGCGACATGGTCCGCACCATTCCCTATCCCAAACGGCCTTTTCAGGGTTGGCGCTATCTGCGCCCAGAGGATGCGCCGCCTGATCTGGGCGCCAATGATGAAGGCAATTCGGCAGAACTGGCTGCCGAACTGGCGCGCATGGGCCTGCTTTAACGGTGATCGCGGTTATTTAGCTCTTGTTCACCATCAAGCCTCTTGTGCCGGGAGGCCGAAAACCACACACTTCACCTGACTGATTTGGGGGACCGATGTTGCGACAGGGTGCGCATGTCATCGTTGTGGGCAACGAGAAGGGCGGGTCGGGCAAGTCCACGACAGCCTTTCACCTGGCCATTTTCCTGCTCTATCAGGGCCACAAGGTGGCATCCATCGATGCCGATAGCCGCCAGCAGACGCTGACCCATTATGTGCGAAACCGCCGCGACTGGTCGCGGGCCAAGGGTCTGAACCTGCCGCACGCCACCCATTTCCATCTGCCATTGTCGCGCACCGATTCCGTGCGCGAAAATCATCGCGTCGAGTTCGATCTGTTCCGGCAGGCCATCAGCGAAGTCGAACAGACCGCAGATTTCATCGTTATCGACACGCCGGGCTTTGATACGAATCTCACCCGCCTGTCCCATTCTCTCGCCGACACGCTGGTCACGCCCGTCAATGACAGCCTGATCGATCTCAGCGTCATGGCGCAGATCGATCCGGTGACAGGCGAGCCACGCGAATTGAGCCATTATGCGCGGCTTGTGCAGCGGGCGCGGTCGGAGCGGCTGGCCATCGACGGCAAGACAATCGACTGGGTGCTGGTCCGCAATCGCATTTCCATGCTGTCCTCGCGGAACATGCGCCAGGTCCAGGTGATGCTGGAGCGGCTGGCCATGCGGCTCGGCTGTCGCGTGGCCGATGGCATTGCGGAGCGCGTTATTTTCCGCTCCCTCTTTGCCACCGGTCTCACCGTTTTCGATCCGCTTGACGATGATCTCTTGGGTGGCCTGCCATCCATGTCCCATATCAGCGCGCGGCAGGAATACCGAGGGCTGGTGGCGGCGCTGAACCTGCCGTCAAGCCAGCGGGCCGAGGCCCGCCGGGCCGTATTGGCCAGCGAGAACACCACGAAGGATCGCTTCGTTCATATGGCCGGCAATGACAGCTGAGGCTTTTCAGCCCTGCGCGTAGGCGATCTTGCGGGGCTGCGCAGCGGCCAGCGTGCTTTCGCGGGAATCATAAATCGCGCGCGCCTCAACGATGGCCGTGTGATTTTCCGCGGACCAGTCCCACAGCGCATTGATTGGCACCTGCAGGGTCTTGCCAAGTTCGGTGAGGCTATATTCCACCCGTGGCGGCACCTCGGGGTAAATTGTGCGCGTCACAAGCCCGTCACGTTCGAGATTGCGCAGCGTCAGGGTCAACATGCGCTGTGAAACGCCATTGATCAGCCGCTTGAGTTCGTTGAAGCGCAAGACGCCATTGCGGCCAAGCATTCCCACGACCATCACGCTCCACTTGTCCCCGATGCGGTTGAGCACGTCGGACATGGCATGGCAATTGTCGGATTTGGAGGTGTCGGTCAGTGACATGACTGTTCCTGCTTGTGCCTGATACTGAGGTACTAATATAAACGCAGTTACTAGTTGTTACTAGGGTGCATTTTACGCAAAGGCGTGAACAGGGGCTAACGGAAATGAACACGCATAAGGGTTGGAATATCGGTCTATGGGTGGCGCAGACGCTGCTGGCCGCCATTTATGTCATGGCGGGCTTCATGAAGCTGACCCAGTCCATCGACGCGCTGGTCGCCTCGGGCATGGGCTATGCCGGCGATTATCCCGAACTGCTGACCCGCTTCATCGGCACGGCGGAAGTGCTGGGCGCCATTGGCATCATCCTACCGGCACTCACCCGCATTATGCCGCGCCTGACGCCGCTCGCGGCTCTTGGTTTCTCGGTGATTCAGGTTCTGGCCATGGGGCTGCACATAATGCGCGGCGAATTTGCCGTATTGCCGATCAATCTTATTCTACTGGCCCTGTCGCTGTTCGTCCTTTGGGGCCGCACCAGAAAAGCGCCGATAGCGCCCCGGTAATCCCGGTCCGCAATATCGCTTCACATGAATGTCAGTCGCGCCCGCCCTTCCTTGAGATCGGCGGGGGTGGCTGCTAAGAGGGGCGCCAATTGCTTCCGCCTGCTCCGGAGTCTTGTCGTCTTGGTTTTCCTGCGCCGTGTTGTCCTCGCCCTTAGCTTTATCCTTGCGGGGCTTGTACCTGCCTGGGCGGGGCCACAACTGGTGGTCGACCGGACAAACCTTGAGGTTCTCTACGCGCAGGACGCTGGCCAGCCATGGCATCCGGCGTCGCTGACCAAGCTGATGACGGCCTATGTCGCCTTTGAGGAAATCGCCAAGGGCAGTGTGACGCTCGATACCCCGGTCACCATTTCGCGAAACGCCATCAATGTCGCGCCGAGCAAATCCGGCCTTGAGGTCGATAGCGCCATTTCCATGCGGGACGCGCTCTATATCCTCATCGTGAAGTCGGCCAATGACGTGGCTGTCGCCATCGCCGAAACCATTGGCGGCAGCGAGGCCGGTTTTGTCGCCAAGATGAACGATGTCGCCATGCGCATGGGGCTGACCGCCACCCACTACGTCAACCCGCATGGTCTGCACGACGCCGCACAAGTCACCTCGGCGCGCGACCTTGCCGTGCTGGCGCTCTATATCGAGCAGAATTTCCCGCAATATATGCCGATGTTCTCGACCGGCGTGGTGCGTCTGGGCACCAGCAAGCTCGAATCCAATAACGGGCTGCTCGAAGGCTTTGCCGGCGCGACCGGCATGAAGACCGGTTATGTCTGCGCCTCCGGTCTCAATCTGGTTGCCACAGTTGATCGCAATGGCCGCAGGTTGCTGGCTGTGGTTCTGGGGGGCTCGTCCGGCCGCGAACGCAATGAACGGGCCGCCGAACTCTTTCTCCAGGCGCTGTCCGGTTCGATGGGCCAGACGGGGCAGAGCGTGCTCAGTGTCGCCAATGCCGTCGGCGCCGCGCCTGTTGATATGCGTCCGCTGATCTGCGGCAAGGGATCGGCTGAATATGTGAAGGCGCAGGAAATCGCCTTTCCCATGGGCCTCAAGGGCCAGCCGAGCTACCTGACCGACCAGATCGCCTTGCGCGAATATCAGGCCGTGGACCTGGGCCGCATTCGCACCGGCATCGCGCTGCCACGTCCGCGTCCCTATCACGAGCCGACATTTGCTTCACCAGCGCCGCAGCAATCGGCGAGCCTTGAAGAAGCGAGCCTCCGCCCGGGCATCAGTGCGGTCGGTGGCGCGCAGGTGCCTCTGCCGCGCCCGCGTCCTGAGCTGCGGTAATGCTCAACCGGCTTTTGTTACCCTGAACTGCATGGTCTCGCCATCAAGCGCCTCTTCGGCGCATTGATGACCATTTTGCCGGCAATAGAGCGGTATATCGATCCGCGCCATGGGGTCTGTGGCCAGCACGATGACGGTGCTTGCCGGTGGCGCATTGACCAGCCATTTTTCCAGTTTCAGCACGGGCAGGGGGCATTTCAGCCCCCTGGCGTCGATCTGCGCCGGCTCAATTGCCAAGGACGAGCACCCAGTAGATGCCGTAGCTGGAGGATGGGTTAAACGCCATGGCGACGCCGCCCTTGGTCGCCGCCGCCGTCAGGCCCGCCGCATCGGCCGGGCTATTGCGCCAGCCCGAAAAAGTCTCGGCAAAGGTGGCGTAGCCGGCGCTGAGCTTCATCTGCGTCAGGGCCTGCGGCTTGCTCGGCGCATTGCCGGTCTGGGCATATTGATTGGCCAGCGCCTGTGCCGCGCCGTCGAGGCCCGCGTCGGGTGTCAATGGCGCCACGCCGCGCGTCGCGCGATAGGAATTGATCAGGGCAATGGCCTGCTGGCGGTCGAGCGTCGCACCGGGCTGGTCCATGCGTGCCGTGAGGCCCGCCGAAAGTCCGGCTGGCGCGGTCGCACCACCGAATGAACTGCAACCGGCCAATGCCAGCGCCGAGACAATGCCGAGGGCCGCGAAAGTGGAGATTTTTGAGAGCTTGGTCATGGGGTCCATTCAGATGTGACGTGCGCGTCTAGACCATCTGGACCAGCGGCATGGACAAAATATGGTGACCCCGGCGGGATTCGAACCCACGACCCCAGGATTAGGAATCCTGTGCTCTATCCTGCTGAGCTACGGGGCCAGCCATAGCCGACGTAACAGCCAGTTCTGAAACTTGCAAGACGGGCCCTGGCCTCAGGCGGTTGATCCGCTGGCGCTGCTCCGGTAAACGGGGCGCGCAATACAAAGGAAACGTCCATGCGTACGGAAATCGAAAAGACCGTCGCCGAAATCGAGCAGGTTCTGACCCTGCTGAGGAGGCATCTTTGACTGGGATACTGCACAGGTCCGCCTCGACGCGCTGACAGCGCAAACCGAATCTCCCGATTTCTGGAATGACCCGGAAAAGGCGCGCGTAACCATGCGTGAGCGCGATGAGCTCGACGTGGCCGTCAAGACGGTGCGCGCGCTCGAATCCGGCATTTCCGACAATGTCGAACTGATCGAGCTGGGCGAAGCCGAGGGCGATGCCGAGATCGTCAAGGATGCCGAACAGGTCCTGATCGATCTCAAGGCAATTGCCCGCCGGACCCAGATCGAAACGCTGCTCTCCGGCGAAGTCGACGGCAATGACTGCTATGTCGAAATCCACTCCGGCGCCGGCGGCACCGAGAGCCAGGATTGGGCCAATATGCTGTTGCGCATGTATACCCGCTGGGCCGAACGCCGGAAGATGAAGGTTCAGGTGCTGGAAATGCATGACGGCGAAGAAGCCGGCATCAAATCCGCCACCATCCAGATTTCCGGCCACAATGCCTATGGATGGCTCAAGACCGAAAGCGGCGTGCATCGCCTCGTGCGCATTTCGCCCTATGATTCCGCCGCGCGGCGCCACACCAGCTTTTCAAGCTGCTGGGTCTATCCGGTGGTGGACGATTCGATTGATATCGAAATCCGCGAATCCGACCTCAAGGTCGATACCTATCGCGCCTCGGGTGCCGGCGGTCAGCACGTCAATACGACTGACTCGGCCATCCGCATCACCCACATTCCCTCGGGCATCATCGTGGCCTGCCAGCAGGAACGCAGCCAGCACAAGAACCGCGCAACGGCCATGAACATGCTCAAGGCGCGTCTCTATGAGCAGGAATTGCAGAAGCGCGAAGAAGCGGCCAATGCCCAGGCGGCCAGCAAGACCGATATCGGCTGGGGCCACCAGATCCGCTCCTATGTCCTGCAGCCGTACCAGATGGTCAAAGATCTGCGCACCGGCGTCGAATCTGGCCAGCCTTCCGTGGTGCTGGATGGCGATCTCGACGCGTTCATGGAAGCGGCATTGGCGCAGCGCGTCGGCGTCGCCACCGATGTCGCGACCGAGGACTGATTAGCCCAGAAGTGCCCGGAGCCGTTTCCCCGCATCGAGGAACGGCTTCGGGTCCAGAGCCTGGTCCGATTTGCGCACTTCGAAATGCAGATGCGGGCCCGTCGAACGGCCGGTCGAGCCAACCTGCGCAATGGGCGTGCCGACCTGCACTGATTGGCCGTCATATGCCAGCTGTGCGCTCAGGTGCGCATAGCGGGTGACAAGGCCATTTTCATGGGTCACCTCAACCACCTTGCCATAGCCGGAGCGCGTGCCGACAAAAGTCACAACACCCTTGGCGGCGCTATATACAGTCGTGCCGGTGACAGCCGCAAAATCCAGCCCGGAATGGAAGGCCCTTGCCCCGCTGAACGGGTCCTTGCGGTTGCCATAGCCCGAGCTCTGCCGAAAGCTCCCGGCAATGGGCATGGAAACAGGCGTATTGTCGATGCTCTGTCGCGCCGCCTTGTAGCGCACCAATGCGCCCATGACGGAGTTTGCGTCGTCGAGGATTGGTGAGCCATCGCCGCCTTCGACCGCCGCCAGCATGGGTCCGCCCATGCCGGTCAGGCCGGAATCGGGGAGCGCAAGGCGAATGCCGAGCCTGTCCATTTCCGCGACAATATCCTCGGTGCGTGAGACGGCGGCGTCGGCAATGCCGGCCATGGCCATCTGTGTTTCTTCCATCATCACGCGAACCGATTGCGCGGTCGCGGCGACATCTGGATTGCCCGATGTAGTGGTGACAGGGGCGAGCGGGCCGGGCGCCGCATCCGGCAGGTCCACCGCCGCGATGCCGAGTTCCGCGGCCTTGTCGACCAGCACGCGAACCACCTGATGCTGTTCGAGCAGGATTTCCTGCTGCTGGGAAAGTTCTTGCAACTGCAAATTCATATCCCCGGCCTGGGCATAGCTGCGCGAATGCAGCCGGTCGATTTCAACCCGCATTTGCGCCAGCCGGTCTTCATAGGCAGCGACGACCAGATTGTTCTGGCCGCTCATCAGTCGGGCAATATCGGGCGCCATCAGCAGGCCGGTTACGGCCATCGCATTGGTGCCGAGCAGGATGGCGAACATGACGTAGAACAGGGCAGGGTGGATACCCTGGCGCACGACATAAGCTGCCTGGCGGTCCGGGGACCTGAAGCTGGCTGACTGCCGCACGCGCACTCTCCGCACTCAAAACTATGATGAATTGAGTGTGACTGCGTATGGTTAAAATCCGGGAAACAGCGAGCCGATTATCTGCCGCCGCCCGAGGGCCTAGTTCTCTGAGAGGACCTCATCCAGCGCCGCCAGCATCTTTTCGGCATGGCCTTTGATGCGCGTTGCCCTGATGATCCGCGCGATTTTGCCTTGGGCATCAATGATGAAGCTGGTGCGGATAAGCCCCATGAATTCCCGCCCATAGAGCTTCTTCATCTGCCACAGGCCAAAGGCCTCGATCACCTCGCGCTCGGGGTCAGCGGCCAATGGAATGGTGAGACCATATTTGGCGCGGAATTTCCTGTGCTTCTCGACATCGTCCGGCGACACGCCAACCAGAACCGCGCCGCGTTGCGCAAAGTCCGGTGCCAGCTGCGAAAACTCCTGGTTTTCATCGGTGCAGCCACCCGAACCGTCCTCGGGATAGAAGAAAATGACCACGGGTCTGCCGACCAGGTCCTTGCGCGTCAGAACGCTGCCGTCGTCACGCGTCAGGCGAAAGTCCGGCGCTGCATCGCCTTGCTTCAGGTGAGTCATTGCTGCACTCCGTTGGTATGGGATGGAATAGAGGGTGTCAGCGCCACAATCCAGCCGGTATCATCGATCATTGGACCGCTTTGGGGCGGTTGATTCTGTGAGGGGGTAGCCGCTTACCGGCTGATCCCGTTTTGGCATCAAGTGAGCGAAACGACCATAACAGACGACCCGCCCGAGCCCCCGCCGGTGCCGCCAAGGCGACCGCCACTCAGACGCGCAGCCAAGCTCGCGGTATGGATTTTTGGCGTGCCGGCAGTGGTCATGCTGGCGCTTTACCTGGTCATGCTCATCACACCGGTTCGCCTGCCTTTCGCGGGTCAGGCGGTGCGGGCTTTCGTGCAATCAACGATTTCGCCAAGTTCGCAGATTGAGATGGGCGAAATGGCACTGGCGCTGGAGAGCGGGCTGTGGCCCGTCATTCAGTTCGCCCCGGTCGTTCTTACCGACAGCAAGTCCGGCTCACGCATCACCATGGATGCGCTCGAAGTCGGGTTCTCTCCTCTTCGTGCCCTGTTCGGTCAGCCCGGCGCCAACGTCTCGGTGGTTCGCCCGCAGGTTCAGGTGGTCCAGGACCTCTATGGTCCCCGGGCGGCACGCTTTGAAATTGTCGAGGACGATGATGGCAATGGTCCCGTTCTCCGGGTGCTGGAGGGCGAGGATGCTTTTCCATCGGTCGCTATTTCACCCGAAGGCATTTCCCTCGGTGATGTTCAGTCGGGCCAGATGCGGTCCGACAATGACTGGCTGATCTATAATCTCGAGGCCAGCGAAACCGGCATCGCCGATCTGGTTGAGCAGGTGCGCCAGGGCCGTTTCTCGCGCCTCAGTGTGCGCGATGGCCAGATCGAAATGTCCGACTCGGTCTACGGACTTTTCCGCCGCATTGAAAATGTTGATCTCGACCTCTCGACCTCAGCCGATCTGCGCCGGACCACAGGCGAGTTCACCGCCGACATTGGCGGGCGCAAGGTGACGGGCAGCATTGACCGTTCCGTTGAAGATGACGGCAAGGTCAGACTGCGGGCTGACGCCACCAATATCGATTTTGCTGCCTTCGTGCCCTTCCTCGACGACAGGGACAGCATCATGGCCATGCGCGGCGCAGGGGCGTTCTCGGTCGATGTCGTCTTTGATGGCGTGGCCGGCAATCTCACCGATGGCGATATCAGGGCCGACCTCACCGGGCTCGACCTCCGTATTGGCGACGACCATTTCCCCGTCGCCAGCTCGATCATGGAAATTTCCTGGAACCCCGCCGCCGGTCAGTTCCGCCTTGAAGAATCATCGCTGCAGATCGGGCAGAGCTCCGCCAGGATTTCAGGCGTCTTTGCGCTCGGCCTCGACAAGACCTTTGGTCCCACCATCGGCATGTCGGTCAAGGCGAGCGAGGTTCGCATCCATCCCAATGATATGGCGGCGCCCCTCGAGCCATTCGAAAGCATGGAATTTTCCGGCTGGTCGGCACCGCTTTATGGCGCCATGGGCATCGACCGCTTCGTGGCCCGAAAGGGTGACGCTGTAGTGGAGACCAAGGGCCGCATCGACATGTTGCGCGCTGGCCTTGGCATAGAAATGGATGTCGCCGGCAATGGCGTCACTGCCGACGACCTCAAGCGTCTCTGGCCCTATGTGATGGGCGGGGAGAGCCGCGACTGGTTTGTGGCCAATGTCACCGATGGCCGGATCAAGCAGTCGCGCATGGCTTTCAATTTTCCCGTCGGCTCCATGGCATTGGGCGATGAGGTCAAGCCGATCCCCGAAGGCGGCATGTATGTCGAAATTATTGGCGAGAACGTCGCCATCAAGCCCACCGACACCATGGCGCCCATCGTCATCGACGGCGACACGCGCCTGCTGGTCGACGACGCCAATGTCACCATTTCCGGCGGTGGCGGCCGATTGGAAACCGATGGTGGTCTGATTGAAGTCCGCAATCCTGCTCTGGTCATGGACAATTCCGAGCCGACCGAAAGCATTATCGAGATTTCGGGCGATCTCAGCGCTCCCATTCCCGCGCTGCTGGACCTGTTGCGCGAGCAGCAGCCCGGGGCGGTCGATGAAAGCGCGCTGCCCATCGGCCTCGATTCGCTGAGCGGCACGGTCGATCTGGGTCTGGTTGCCACCATTGCGCTGCCCGATGAAACCACTGGCCGGGAGATGGATGTCGACTATGTGGTCAATGGCAGGGTGCTGAATTTTGCCAGCAGCGAAACCATCCAGGATCGCAAGATCGGTAACGCGCAGCTTGCCTTTTCGGCCTCGCAGGATGGCTATCAGCTTGGTGGCACAGCCGAAATCGACGGCATGACGGCCGATGTTTCGGTGTCAGGTACCATGGAATCCGAACCGGTCTTCCAGCTTGGCTCAACCATTGAGGTCAGCGAACTGGCCGAGTTCGGCTTTGACGTCTCCGACTTCTTGACCGGAAAAGTGCGTTTCGTTGCCCAGCCCCGCGCCGAAGGCGTGCTCGATATGTCGGTCGATCTGGCCGACGCCGCGCTCAACATCAGAGACCTAGGAATTTCCAAGGCGCGCGGCACCGCCGGCACGCTGAGCGCCAGTATCGTTCCGCAACAGGGCCAGCTCACTCGCCTCGACAACGTCGCTTTGGCCTTTGGTTCGGTAAAACTTGAGGGCCAGATCGACTATCACGCCACCGACGGGTTGGTGGGCGGTAATTTTGACATGTTCGCGCTGAGCGCGGGCGACAGCGCTTCTGTCGCTCTCGCGCCCATGGATGGCGGCGGTTATGCCGTGCAGATTCGCGGCCAGCAGCTTGATCTCAAACCCATGCTGGGCCGCTTCTTCAGCCTCGGCGAAGGCAGTGGCGGCGTGCAGGCCACCCAGTTCGAAGACGCCATTGCCCTTGACGTGCAGCTTGAGCGCGCCGTCGGCTATTACGCCACCACCGCCTTCAATCTCGATCTCGACATGCTTTTGCGCGGCACCAATCTCAGCCGCGCGACTATGTCGGCGCAGTTCAGCGAGGGCAATGCGCTCTCGATTTCCACCAACCCCACGCCTTCCGGGCGCACCATGACCCTGGCCTTCAACGATGCCGGCACCATCCTGCGCCTGCTTGGTGTCTATTCGCAGATGGCGGGCGGCACGGGCAGTCTCGTGCTCAACACCAATACTGCCTCCAAACTTGAAGCGGGGCAGCTCATCCTGCGCAATTTCTCGATTGTGGACGAGGCCAATGTGGCCCAGATCCTGGGCAATCATGCAGACTCCCGCGCTGTCATCGCCCAGCAGAACCGTCTCGATTTCAGCGCCGGCCAGGTCGACTTCATCCGCAGCAGCGATCGTGTCGAGGTCACCGAGGCCGTGCTGGCCGGCCCCACCATTGGCGGCACGGCGCGCGGCTTCATCTATACGGATCGCCGCGAATACGATCTCACCGGCACCTATGTGCCGCTGTTCAGCCTCAACAATGTCTTCCAGAAAATCCCGCTGCTGGGGCCGCTGCTGGGTGGACGCGATGGCGAGGGACTGGTGGGCGTGACTTTTGCCATTCGCGGGCCGCTGGCCAATCCGAGCTTCCAGATCAACCCGCTCTCGATCCTGCTCCCCGGCGCCTTCCGCGAACTCTTCGAGTTCCGCGCCCGCGAACTTCCGGCACCGGCGCAATAAAAAAGGCGCCGCAGAACGGCGCCTTTTCATGTAACCGGATCGCTACCGATCAGACGGGCTTGATCAGCGCGTGACGCTTCTTGCCGACCGAAAGCTTGATCACGCCTTCGGGCAGCAGGGCATTGTCGGACAGTGCCAGCTTGTCATCGGCGATGGCCGCGTCGTTGACCTTTACCGCGCCGGACGAAATATGCCGCCGCGCTTCGCCATTCGACGCCGCAAGGCCGGCCAACACCAGCGCGTTGAGAATGCCGATACCGGTGCTCAATTCGACATGGGTCACTTCCGCCGTCGGCAGTGAGAGATCAAGCGTCCCGGTCTCAAACGTCGCCCGCGCCGTTTCCGCCGCTTCTTCCGCCGCCTCGCGCCCGCGGATCATGGCCGTTACTTCGGTCGCGAGGCGCTTCTTGGCTTCGTTGATGTCGCCGCCGACCACGCGCGCGATCTCGTCCAGAGGCAGCGTCGTGTAGAG
>JAEYTY010000165.1 GCA_023433775.1 Pseudomonadota bacterium
GAAACTGGTTTTCCGCCAGCCAAAGCCTGACCTGCGCATCAATGGCATTGCGCGCCAGGAGGGTCGGGCGCCGGTCCGCATGGCGGTCCGGGTGCCACCAGGGCGAAGCCGAGGATGCATTTGGCTCAGTCATGCGGGTTTCTTGCGGTCCGGTCTGGCGAAAAGGCGCGGAATAATGTATCGGGCGCACCACTATACGCATTTCGGCGCGCTGATGGTCCTGCCTCTAGTACGCGCCAGTGATTGGAACAAGGAAGAATTATGGTCAAGGTCATCGCCTCGTCCCTGCGCAAAGGCCATGTGGTCGAGCAGGATGGCAACCTCCACGTTGTCCTCACGGCTGAAAACGTGCACCCCGGCAAGGGCAATTCGGTGACCAACGTCACCATGCGCCGCATTTCCGATGGCGTGAAGGTTATCGGCCGCTGGCGCACCGTTGAAATGGTTGAAAAGGCCGATGTGGATGATCGTGAATATGATTATCTCTATTCGGACGGCGAAGGGCACCACTTCATGGAGCCTTCGACCTATGAACAGATTACCGTTGCCGACGACGTGATCGGCGACCAGAAGGCCTATCTCACCGACGGCATGAAGGTGCACCTGATGACCCATGAGGGCATCGCACTCTCCATGGAACTGCCGCAGCGTATGACCTTCGAAATCGTCGAGACCGAGCCTGTGGTGAAGGGCCAGACGGCATCGTCCTCGTTCAAGCCCGCCGTGCTCAACAATGGCCTGCGCGTCATGGTGCCGCCCCATATCGGCGCAGGCACCCGCATCGTGATCCTCACGGACGACAATTCCTATGTGGAACGCGCCCGCGACTGATCTGGCGCAGCCAATAGCAGAAACAGAAACGGGCCCTTGCGGGGCCCGTTTTTTATTGCCTGTCGCCAGATGGCTTAGGCAGCTTTGAGATTGACCGAGCTCTTGGCGAGGCTGGAGAGCTTCTTGTCGGTCGATTCTTCTTCCTTGAGGGTTTCAAGGAAGAGGTTCATCGCCTCGGTGTGGCCAAGCTGCTTGGCCCAGGTGGCCAGAGTGCCATAGCGGGCGATTTCATAATGCTCGACGGCCTGAGCGGCAGAAACCAGACCAGCGTCGAGAGCCGAAGTGCCCTTGAACTCGTCCATGATTTCCTTGCCTTCGTCGAGAATGCCGAGGATGGCGTCGCAGGTCTTGCCGCGCGGGGATTTGCCGAGCAGTTCGAAAACCTGTTCGAGGCGCTCGACATGCACTTCGGTTTCGGCCTTGTGCTGTTCGAAGCCGGCGCGCAATTCTGCCGACTGAGCAGCCTTGGCCATCTTGGGCAGAGCCTTGAGGATCTGGCGCTCGGCGTAATAAATGTCCTTGAGGGTATCGAGGAAAAGATCGTCCAGTTGTTTGTCGGCCATTGTTCTTACTCCAGTTGCAATGCGTGAATGACGCTTGCCTTGCAACGAGAGTCATGGCCCGAAGTTCCAGCTGAAGTGATCACGTTGCTGCCCGGAGGCCGAATGATGAGCAAAGCCGACGACGACAAAAAGCCGCCGCGCAAGCCCGCGGAAACGAGCCTGCGGCACCAGCCTGCTCCGCGAACTGGGACGACCCAAGCTTCGGAGCAACAGCAGCAGCAATAGAGACGGCTAGAGGAAGCGCTTCGTTAGCCAGACCATCTGTTGCCGATCCTGGAAGGGGCCGCCGCCTTCGTGGTTGTTGAACTCATATTCCACGATGGTTTTGTCGGTCCCGGCAAAGGCCTTGTAGACGCCATAGACGGTGGAGGGCGGGCAGATGTCGTCCATCAGCGCCACCGAGAACAACGCCGCCGCCTTGCTCTGGCGGGCGAAACACACCCCATCGAAATAGCGCAGCGTTTCAAAAACCGTCGCGGCCTTTTCGCGATGTTGGGCGAGATAGCGGACAATTTCGCCATAGGGATCGCGCCCGGCGGTGCGTACGGCGCGGGGGAAATCGCAGAGGAAGGGCACATCGGGCATCACCGCCTTGACGCGGGAATCGATGCCGGCAACAGCCAGGGCAATACCGCCACCCTGGCTGCCGCCGCAAACGGCAATGCGATCCGGGTCGACATAGTCGAGGCCGAGCAGGGCATCGATGGCGCGCACGCCATCGGTGAAGAGACGGCGATAGTAATAATCGTTCCTGTCGAGGATACCCTTTGTCATCACGCCGGGGATCTGCCCGGTTGACCCGACCGGATCGGGCGTTGCGCCTGTGCTCCAGCCGCTCCCCTGCCCGCGCGTATCCATGCGGAAATGGGCAAAGCCGGACGCCGCCCAATGCAATTGCTCATGCGGAAAGCCGCGCCCGCCACCATAGCCGATGAACTGCACCACAAGCGGCAGTGGCCCCTTGCGCTCACACGGCAGGGTCAGCCAGCCCTTGATCGGGTGGCCGCCAAAGCCTGGAAAGGTGACGTCGAACACCTCTACCAGGGTGAGCGTGGTGTCCGCCGGCTCGATATGGACCGGCCCACCAATGGCCCGCGCTTCGGCCAGCGTGGATGCCCAGAAATCGCTGAAATCGGAGGGGGTGACGACCTGGCTCTCATAGGCGTCGATGGCGGGATGAACGAGATCGGGAAAGGGCAATTGAAAAATCCGGAGGGTGAAATTTGGAAGGGGTGCGAAGAGTTTTGCAGCCGAGGTGGGTTGAATACCAGAGAGATGGCTGCGGAAGTCACAGCTATCCGCCTTTTGCGGGGCCGCCGTCAAAAAGCGCGCGATGAAAGGAGAATGCCTCGCGATGGGGCCAGAAAAGCAAATCATCCGGCAAGAACAGCGGGTGTCCCGCAACGACATTGCGGGCAAGACGCGGTTCAAGCTTGGCGCGGTCCGGCACAACGACCTCCAGATCATCCGATACCTGGACAATGCCGCGCCGGAAGGCGCGAGCGACATGCTCTTCGAGCACGATGACATTGCCGAACTCGGCCTGACCGCCCAAGGCCGCCGGGCGAATGAGCACGACCTCGAGATGGGGGTGCGGGATCGTATCGGGCAGAAATTGTTCACCGCTTATGGCGCAACGGAAATTATAGACCCTTAGCCCGAAGCAATGAAATTCCACCGCGCTCTCAGGCGAGAGGTTGAACCCACGCTGTGGACCTTCGCCAAAGTGTCCGGAATCGTCGTCTGTGCCCATGCCATGCCCCCTGTGAGGAGCATAAGGGTTTTGACTATCGGGGACTACGGGTTTGACCGATCAGTAGATCTGGCGCTGATCCAGAAGGCGGCTCTGGGCGAAGAGGGCATTGGCCCTGGCCGCATCGCCCAGTTCAACAGCGCTGGTGATGTCGGTGAAAAGCTGCGCGGTTTCGGCGCGGTATTGCACGCCCGACAGGGCCACGTCTCGCGTGAGCGCCAGGGCGAGAGTGAGTTCGAAAACGCCGATGACCGAACGCAGCAGCAGGTCCTGCCCGCAATCGGCCAATGTCGCATAGACTTCAAGGCCCGCCAGACCAAACTGCTCAAGGCTGTCGCCCGAGGTTTCCATCTGGTGGCACCAATATTTCATCAGGCGCACATGCTCGGCGGTGCGATGATGGGCGGCCAGATCGAGCATCGGCGGCTCAAGGGCTGCGCGCACGCTGAACAGGCTCTGATAGAAGCGATGATCGGGCCGGACGTGGAAATGCCAGGCCAGCACCTGCGGATCAAAAAAGTTCCAGCGACTGCGCGGCGAAACGCGCGTGCCCACCTTGGGGCGCGCTTCGACCAGGCCCTTCGCCTCAATGGTCTTTAACGCCTCGCGCAGCACCGTTCGCGAAACGCCAAACTGCTCCATCATGGCAGCATCGCTGGGCAGGACCGTGCCTATCGGAAATTTTTCCGTGACGATGGCATGGCCGATTTCGTTGATCACGAATGTGTGGAAGTTGCGCGCGGCGCGTCGCCCAGACAGCGAACGGATAAGGCCCCCGGTTTCAATCATGCTATGGCTTCCCGGAGACCTTTTCGCCGGGCGCAGAGGCGGCAAAAATCAGCCTCTGCAACACGATGAACAGGAACAGCAGGGCGCCGATAACGATCTTGGTCCACCAGCTCGAAAGCGTGCCATCGAAGATGATGTAGGTCTGGACAAGGCCCAGCAGCATCACGCCGATAAAGGTGCCCAGAACAAAGCCATAGCCGCCGGTGAGCAAGGTGCCGCCAATGACCACGGCGCTGATCGCATCCAGTTCCACGCCCACCGCCGCCAAGGGATAACCAGCGGATGTGTATAGGGAAAAGACGATTCCCGCCAAGCCGGCGAGAAAGCTGGACAGCATATAGACGCCGACTGTGGTGCGGGCGACGGGCACGCCCATCAGCGAGGCCGAGGTGGCATTGCCGCCCAGCGCATAGACATAGGAGCCGAAGCGCGTCCGATGCGCCAGCAAGGCGCCCAGGATGAACACCGCAACCATCAGCAGGCCGATAAAGCTCAGGCGGCCACCATCGGGCAGGCGGATGAAGAGGTCGGTGATCTGGCGATAGAATTCGTGGCTGATCGGCACCGAATCCTGCGTGATGACCGATGCCCCACCCCGCGCGAGGAACATGCCGGCAAGGGTGACAATAAACGATGGCACCTGCAGGTAATGAATGGCGAGGCCCATGACCCCGCCAAAGGCAGCGGCGACGGCAAGGGCGAGAACGAAGGCAAGAAGCGGGTGGAAGCCAACCCAGCTGATCAGCACGGCGACAAGTACGCCGGTGAAGCCAATGACGGCGCCGACGGACAGATCAATGCCGCCCGAGATGATGACAAAGGTGAGCCCGACCGCAGCGATGCCGAGAAAGGCATTGTCGGTGAGGAAATTGCCCAGCACACGCATGGATAACATGCTGGGGAACTGGATGACCGCGAAGGAATAGGCGATGACGAAAATAATGGCGGTGGCCAGCAGCGGACGGAGACTACGGTTCATTTACCGGCCTCCCGGGCGATTGCCCGTTTGGCAGGCGCGAGACGGGCTGCGAAAGGCGACTGGATGAGAAGGATGAGGAAGATCATCCCCGCCTTGACGATGAGATTGAATTCGGGCGGAAAGCCCGAGACCAGAATGCCGGTATTCATCGCCTGAATGATAAAGGCGCCGACAACGGCCAATGGCACCGAAAAGCGTCCGCCGAGCAAGGATGTGCCGCCGATGACCACCGCGAGAATTGCATCGAGCTCAAGCCAGAGCCCGGCATTGTTGGCATCAGCGCCGCGAATGTCCCCGGCGACGATGAGCCCGGCAATGGCCGCGCAGGTGCCCGACAGCGCATAAACCGCAATCAGAACCATACGGCTGCGAATACCGGCGAGGTTCGCCGCAGCACGATTGACGCCAACAGCTTCGATGAAGAGACCAATGGCGGTGCGCCGCACCAGCAGAGTGACCAGGACGCAAAGCGCGAGCGCGATCACCGCCGCCATGGGCAGGCCAAGGAAAGAGCCCGTGCCGATGAAAATCAGCACCGGATCGTTGAAGGTGACGATAAAGCCTTCGGTGATGAGCTGGGCGATGCCGCGACCGGCGACCATGAGCACCAGCGTGGCAACGATGGGCTGAATGTCGAGTACGGCAACCAGAAAGCCGTTCCAGAGGCCGCAGAGCAGGCCAACGGCAAGAGCCGCCGCGACGGCAATTGGCGCGGGGTAACCGGCGACCACCAAAGTGGCGGCGACCGCGCCGGCCATGGCCATGATGGCGCCGACGGAAAGATCGACGCCTTTGGTGGCAATAACACCAACCATGCCCACCGCCAAAATGGCGACAGGGGCGCCGCGATTGAGCACGTCGATCAGGCTGCCGAACAGGCGCCCGTCCTGCCAGGTGATGCGGAAGAAATTGGGAAAGAGCAGCCAGTTCACCAGCAGCACGCAGACCAACGCCGCAACCTGCGGCCGACCGAGAAGGGCAAGATAACGGCGGATCATGCCGGCGCCCCTTCGCGATGATTGGCTATCGCCTGCACGATGACACCCGGATTGATATCGGCACCACTCAGCTCGGCCACCATTTCACGATCCCGCATGACCACGATGCGCGAAGAATAGGCCACCACTTCGTCGAGCTCGGAGGAAATGACGACCAGCGCCAGACCCTCTTCGCGCAGGCGATTGATGGTGCGGACAATCTCGGCATGGGCGCCGACATCAATGCCGCGCGTCGGCTCGTCGAGAATGAGAAAGGCCGGGTCGGTCGCCAGCCAGCGCGACAGAATGACCTTCTGCTGATTGCCGCCCGAAAGCAGTTTGACCGGCATGTCGAGAGAGGCGGCGCGGATGTCCATGGCCTCGCCGAAGCGTCCGGCGATTTCGAGCTGCTCGTCCCGATTGAGGGCGCTGAACCAGCCAAGCTTGCCCTGCAGGGCGATGACGATGTTTTCGCGGACCGACAGCTCACCAAAGATGCCTTCCGCCTTGCGATCCTCGGGGCAGAAGCCGAAGCCGCGCGCGATGGCATCGGTGGGCTTGGTTATGCTGATCTCTTCACCGTTCAGCGACACATCGCCTGTTTCGGCAGGATCGGCACCGAACATGACACGCGCCATTTCGGTGCGGCCAGAGCCTAAGAGACCCGCAATGCCGATCACTTCGCCCTTGCGAATGGTGAGATTGAAGGGGTGAATGCCATGCTTGCGGCCATAGCCGTTAAATTCGAGCAGCACATCGCCCCTCGGGCGATTTTCGCTGAGCGCGGTGGCGCCTGAAAAGCCGAGATCCTTGCCCAGCATCAGCCGGACCACATCGGTGCGGGTGACTTCGTTGAGGGCGCGGGTCTCGATCAGCTTGCCATTGCGCAGGACGGTGACGCGGTCGGCGATGGCGAAGACCTGATCGAGAAAATGGGTGATGAAGACGATGGCGAGGCCGGATGTCTTGAGGCCGGCAATGACCTCGAACAGGCGCTCAACCTCATTGCGGTCAAGGCTTGCCGTCGGCTCGTCGAGAATGAGCACCTTGCCCGAAAGTTCGACGGCGCGGGCAATGGCGACGATCTGCTGCACGGCAACGGAATGGGTGCCGAGTTCGCTGGAAGGGTCGATGGAAAGACCGTAGCGGGAGAGGACCTGGCGCGACTCGCGCTCCATGCGGCGTCTGTCCACCAGTCCGAAACGGGTCGGCTGCTGGCCGAGAAAAAGGTTTTCGGCCACCGAACGATTGGGGAGGAGATTGACCTCCTGATAGACCGTGCCAATGCCATGGGCCTGAGCGCGCTGGGGGCTGTCGAGCGCCACCGGCACGCCATCGGCAAGCACCTGCCCGCCATCCGGCTGATAGGCGCCGGTCAGGATTTTGATGAGGGTGGATTTGCCGGCGCCATTTTCGCCAAGCAGCGCGTGGACCTCGCCACCGCGGAGACCAAAATCTACCGCGTCGAGGGCAATATGGGCGCCGAAGGTTTTGACGATCCCGCGGGCTTCCAGCACATATTTTTCGTCCATCACTGCCCCCTCCCCGCTCGCGTCTGTTTCCTTTTCATCTCAGTAGCCCAGGTCCTTGCGACGGCGATATTCGCCTTCCGGATCATCTGCCGCCGTATAGAGGCGGGATTCGGTGACGATGAATTTTTCCGGCACCACGCCATCGACCAGAAAGCGGGCCAGGACATCGAAGGCCGGGCCAGCCATATTGGGCGTCAATTCGACCGTGGCATTGGCATCGCCTGCAGCAATCGCGGCAAAAATGTCGGGCACGGCATCGACCGAGACCACGAGAATATCGGAGCCGGGTCGCAGGCCGGCATCGCGGATGGCCTGGATGGCGCCCAGCGCCATGTCATCATTATGGGCATAGACGGCGCAGATATTGTCGCCGCCATTTTCGGCCTTGAGGAAGCCTTCCATGACCTCCTTGCCCTTGGAGCGGGTGAACTCGCCGGTCTGGCTGCGGACAATGGCGATGTTGTCGTGAGCGGCGATGGCTTCCTCGAAGCCCAATTTGCGATCAATGGCCGGGGTCGAGCCCACCGTGCCCTGCAGCTCGACCACGCGGCAGTCTTCAGCCCCGACAGTGTCAACCAGCCACTGACCGGCAACGCGGCCTTCGACGATCTGGTCGGAGGCAATCGAGGTCAGATAGAGGTCTTCAGGCGCATCGACGCCGCGATCGAGCAGGACCACGGGAATGCCAGCTTCCTTGGCCTCGGCGAGAACATCGTCCCAGCCGGTAGCGACCACCGGGGCAATCATGATGGCGTCGACGCCCTGGGCGATGAAACCGCGCACGGCCTTGATTTGATTTTCCTGCTTCTGCTGGGCATCGGCAAATTTGAGATCGACACCCCGCGCCGCCGCCTCCTGCCGTGTCATCGAGGTCTCGGCCGCGCGCCAGCCGGACTCCGAGCCGATCTGGGAAAACCCGACCACGCGGCCCGAAATGTCCTGCGCCAGCGCCACGCCAGAAAATGCGGACACAATGCCTGCCGCCGCGACAAGCCCGGTAACGATATTCACGATGATTCCTCCCGGCATGACGCGCAGATACGTTGACCCGGCGACCGTCTGACGCTACTTAAAGTACTATTATATGTAAAGCGCCCGCCACGGACTGGACGGAGCGCCATTCAGAAAAGCAGTCCAAGGTGAGGGTTCAAAATCCTGGCTCAGCCCCGATTGGCCTAGCTTCTGGCACGGATTGCCGGAGATTTTGCCGCGCCAATTGGAGGGGTACAATACTCACAAAGAACCGGGCGGGACGACGCGACTGTCATTATTCGTATTGTAATACTAATTGAGTTCTGATTTAGTCATGGCACTCGAATGGACGGCAATGTGGTGTGCGCACGGCCTCTGAGAATGGCCGGATGGTGACTTCCCCGAAAGCATGAAAGCGCTTCGGATTGGAATGTCCCAGCAAAATGCGACAAGCATTGGCCCAATCGGACGAGCACGCATCTCAATGCAGCCGCCAACAAGGGAGGATCAGTTGGCACTACTTGAGCTTAGCGGCGTTACCAAGGAGTTCGGCGCAATCCGCGCGCTCTCCGACGTCAGCTTTTCAATTCAGCCCGGCGAAGTTGTCGGCCTGATGGGGGATAACGGGGCGGGTAAATCCACCCTCGTCAAAATCATTTCCGGCATTTATCAGCCGACCGGCGGTAGCCTGAGCTTTGACGGCTCGCACGCCCATATCCACAGCCCCGGCGAAGCCCGCCGGCTGGGTATCGAGACGGTTTATCAGGACCTCGCGCTGGCTGATAACCTGACCGCTGCAGAGAATATCTTTCTGGGCCGCGAGCTGAAGCGTCAGTTCGGCCCGATCCGCCTGCTGCGCCACAACGCCATGAATGCGCGCGCATCCGAACTGTTTGCCGAACTCAAGTCCGAAACCCGCGCCAATGACTATGTGCGCCAGATGTCGGGCGGTCAGCGTCAGGCCGTTGCCATTGCGCGCACACGCCTTTCCGATGCCAAGCTCATCCTGATGGATGAGCCGACCGCCGCCATTTCCGTGCGCCAGGTCGCCGAGGTTCTGAACCTCATCCATCGTCTCAAGGAAGCCGGAATTGCCGTCATCCTGATCTCTCACCGTATGCCGGACGTTTTTGCCGTTTGCGAACGCGTCATCGTCATGCGCCGAGGCACCAAGGTGGCCGACAAGGCAATTGCCCAGTCGAGCCCCGAAGAAGTGACGGCGCTGATCACCGGCGCCAAGGAAGCTGCATAATGGCCCAGATGACCTCTCAAGGCTTTTCCAACGTCAAGCAGACCCGCTTCTGGCAGCGCGGCTTCCTCGCCAGCCAGTCGGCCTATGTGCTTGCCGCCCTTGTCGTGCTGATCATTGTAATGAGCGCGCTGTCGCCGAACTTTATGACCGGCGGCAATATCTCCAACATCACCCGCAATTTCTCGTTTATCGCCATTGCGACACTGGGCATGACCCTGGTGATCATCACCGGCGGTATCGACCTTTCGGTGGGCTCGACCATTGCCTTCTCGGCCACGGTGACATCGATCACCATGGGCGCGCTGGGCGCATCGGGTTTCTACCCCTTTGCGGGCAGCCACCTGATCCTGTCCGTGGGTGCGGGCCTTGCCGCCGCAGGCGCCGTTGGCTTCTTTAACGGCTTTGCCATTGCCAAGCTCAAGCTCAGTCCATTCGTGACCACGCTGGGTACGTTGTCCATGGTTCGCGGCCTCGTCTATGTGGCAACGCAGGGCCGCGGCACCTTCCCGGCTGGCCCGGACAAGGACATGTTCCTGCTGGTGACCGCCGGCAAGCTGTTTGATGTCGTGCCAATCGCTTTCATCTATCTGCTGGTCTGCGCCGTGGTCATGTGGGTCGCGCTGAACCACACGGCCTGGGGCAAGCATGTGTTTGCCATCGGCAGCAATGAGAATGCCGGCCGCCTGACGGGCGTGAATGTCGACCGGGTCAAGATCCAGGTCTATGTGCTCTGCGCACTGGCCGCTGGCCTTAACGGCATCATCATCTCGGGCTGGCTGGGCTCTGCCCCGGCAAACCTGGCGACCGCATATGAACTGACCATCATTGCTGCGGCGGTGATCGGCGGCGCCAACCTGGCCGGCGGTGTCGGCGGGGCGGCTGGCGCGATCATCGGCTGTATCCTGATCGAGGTTATCCGCAACGGCCTGGTGCTGGCGCGCGTCGACCCCTACTGGCAGCAGACTCTGGTGGGCGCCATCATCGTTGCCGCCGTGCTGGTGGACCGCCTGCGCTCCATGCGCAACGGCTGACGACAGTTTTTAAGAATCGCTGCACGGCACCCAAGGGCGCCGTGCAGTGCAGGGAGGCCGGCGGATGTCCGCCGGCAATACTAGAGACCCGGCACCTTTCGGGTCATTCGGAGGAGAATACCATGACCAAGACAGCTCTCGTGCTCGGCACGATTGCCACCATGTTCCTCGGCGGCACCGCTATCGCCCAGGACAGCTACACTTTCGCCGTTGTTCCCAAGGCGATGAACAACCCGTTCTTCGACCTCGCTCGCGACGGTTGCGAAGCCCGCGCTGCTGAACTCGGCAACGTGACCTGCCTCTACATCGGCCCTGTCGAGCACGAAGCCACCACCCAGGCCCAGATCATCGAAGATCTGATCACCCAGGGCGTTGATGGCCTGGCCATCTCGGTGTCGGATATCGCTGCCGCCACCACCGTGATCGACCGTGCTACCGAAGCCGGTATCGCTGTCATCACCTTCGACTCGGATGCTCCGGACAGCACCCGCACTGCCTATGTCGGCACCGACAACAAGCTGTTCGGTTCGGACCTCGGCAAGCTGCTGCTTCAGGTTGCTCCCGAAGGCGGCACCTATGGCATGATCTCGGGTGGCGCTGCCGCTCCGAACCTTGCCCTGCGCGTTGACGGCGTCCGCGAAGCTCTCGCCGGCTCGAACTGGACCGAAGTCCCCGGCTCGCCGACCTTCTCGAACGACGACATCGCGCTCGCCGTTCAGCAGATGGGCGACCTGAAGACCGCTAACCCCGACATCAAGGCAATCGTGCCCGTCGGTGGCTGGCCGATGTTCGCTCCCGATGGCTGGAAGAACTTTGTCGACCAGTACAAGGCAGACGTCGACAGCGGTGCTCTCGCACTCGTCGTGGCTGACACCCTGCCCCAGCAGCTCCAGCTGCTGAGCGAAGGCTATGCACACGGTCTGGTTGGCCAGCGCCCGTACGAAATGGGTCAGAAGGCAATGGACACCCTGCTTGCCATCAAGAACGGCGAAACCGTTGACGAAATCATCTACACGGGCAACGACGTCGTCACCAAGGACAACGTTGCTGACTTCCTGAAGTAAGATGAATTTGGGGGCGTCGCCAAAAGCGACGCCCCTTCTGTTTTTAACCGGCGCGGCCTCGAGCCCCGGTTTCTGCCAGGCCCGGAATGGGCCAAACCAATCTCAAAATGCTATCGCCAGGGGGCCAGCCAGCCCAAGCCTTCGCTCGTGCCGGCCAAGGGGCGATATTCCGCGCCGACCCAACCCGAATAGCCGGCACTGTCGAGCGCGGCGAATATATTGGGATAGTTGATCTCGCCCGTGCCCGGCTCATGCCGCCCCGGCAGGTCGGCGATCTGCACATGGGCGATACGGGACTGCAGCCGCGCGAAGGTGCGCAGCAGGTCTCCCTGCACCACCTGCATGTGATAAAAATCATACTGCAGATAGAGATTGTCGTGGCCGACCGTCGCAGCGATACGCTCATAGTCGGCGCTTGAATTGATGAGGAAACCGGGAATATCGCCGGCATTGATCGGCTCAAGCAGGAGCATGATCCCCGCCTCACCAAAGCGCGGCGCGGCATAGCGCAGATTGTCGATCAATGTGGCTTCGAGCGCGGCCCGCTCATGTCCGGGCAAGGCTATACCGGCGAGGCAATTGACGCGTTTGCAGCCGGTGGCCCGGGCATAGATGATGGCGGTCTCGACCGATTGCCGAAACTCTTCAATTCGGTCCGGATGACAGGCAATGCCGCGTTCGCCTGCGGCCCAGTCGCCCGCCGGCAGATTGAACAGCGCCTGTTCGAGCCCATTATCGTCGAGCAGCTGTCGCAGCAGAGCCGGCTCATGCTCATAGGCGCCGACATATTCCACCGCGCCAAAACCGTCTGCCGCAGCGGCGGCAAAGCGGTCAAGGAATGGCAGCTCCGAATAGAGCATGGAGAGATTGGCAGAAAAACGCGGCATTGTTGGCCCCCGGATAGCATTCCGATAGGCCATGATTTTGCGATGGCGGCAACGACCTTGTTGGGATTGATCGGGGCAGGGGCGCGGGCCTCAGAACTCCGACCAGTCCGTGTCGACCGCAAGCGCCGACGAACCGCTGGTCCGCAGGCCGTAGTTCTCTCGCGCCTGACGCGCGGTCTGGCTGCGGGGAGCACCCATGGCCACCTGCTGCAGTGGCGCAGCCGCCGGATGTTCGGCTGCAGCGCTGTGCTCGAGCGTGAAAATCTCGACGATGCGATCCAGCTCGGCAGCCTGCGCCTCTGTCTGCTCGATGGCGGCATTGGTTTGCTCAACCAGCGCCGCATTGTGCTGGGTCATCTGGTCCATCTGGCGCACGGCGGCGAGAGCCTCGGCGATGGCCGAAGCCTGGTCGCGGCTTTCATGAGCGATGCCATCCATGAGGGAATTGCTTTCCTGCACCGAGGCGAGGATGCGCTCCAATGTGCCCGCGGCCTGCGAGACGAGGCCCGAACCACCCTTCACTTCGCTGGCCGATTGCTCGATCAAGGCCTTGACCTCGGACGAAGCCTGGGCAGCCGACTGGGCCAGACGACGCACTTCCACAGCCACCACGGCAAAGCCCTTGCCGGCTTCACCGGCGCGCGCCGCTTCGACCGAAGCATTGAGCGCGAGAAGATTGGTCTGGAAGGCAATGTCATCGATCATGCCGATGATGTTGGAAATCTTGGACGACGAAGAGGTGATGCGCTCCATGGCGAGCGTGGTTTCCTGCATGACGCGACCACCCTCCTCCGCCGTCACCTTGGCCGACTGGCTGACGCCGGAGGCAGCATCGGCACGCTGCACGTTCTGCTGCACGGTGGCGGCCAATTGCTCCATGGCCGCCGAGGTTTCCTCGATTGTTGCGGCCTGGCGCGTGGTGCGTTCGGAGAGGTCGTTTGAGCCCGAGAGAATTTCGCCGGTGGCGGTCCGCAGGCCGCGCGACAATTGCTTGAGCTGGCCCACGATGTCGGACACGCGGTCGGCCACCTTGTTGGTATTGACCTTGAGCGTATTGAAGGCGCCCTGATACTGGCCCTCGACACGATGGGTGAGATCGGTTTCGGCCATGGCAGAGAGCACCTTGCCGGTTTCGGCAAGGCCGCGATCCACCGTTTCGACCAGCGTGTTGACGCGCGAGGCGAGATTGTTGAGCTCGGCATCGGGGAATTCTGCGGTAACGCGTTGCGAGAAATCGCCGTTGGACGCGGCCTCGACCACCTCGCCAAAGGCCCGCTGCAATTCCTGCATCATCAAGGCGCGATCCTGGAGGCGCTGCGCACTGTCGATGGATTCCTGCTCCGTCATGGTGACGATCTGCTCGCCATTCCGGCGGAAAATCTCCACAGCGCGGGCCATGTCGCCCACCTCGTCGCGGCGGGCCTGATAGGGCACTTCGAGACTGTGCTGGCCCTCGGCGATCTGGCGCATGGTGCGCTCGATACGGGTGATCGGGCGCTCGATGGAGCGGCCGATCAACACGGCCATGGCGCAGGAAATAAGGGCAGCAAGTCCCAGCGTCCCATAAAAACCGACAGAGAGGAGCTGCTGCTCGGCGCTGAGCGTCGCCTGCGCCTCGGCCTGAGCCTGCTCAAGCCCTTCGCGGCGCTGTTCGACCAACAAGGAAACCCCGTCGGTGCGCATATTGATGGCCGCCAGCGCGTCGCGCACCTTGCGGGTTTCCTCAACATATGCGCGGAAATGAGTGACGTATTGATCCATGGCCGCTGTCAGCGCGTCGCGCTGTGGCGTGGGGATATAGACGCCCTCAAGCGAGGCCTGATAGGCCTTTATGCCGTCATTGAAACGCATGACGACGGGCATCTGCTTGGTCAGCATGAATTCCTTGTGCAGCACCCGCAGATTGAGCAGCCGGGCCAGCGGATCGCCGAACAGGGCCGGATTTTTGGCGACTTCCTCCTCCAGCATGGTCTGCACCGACTGCACACTGGTTTCGACATCGGCGGCCAGGCCGGTGGACGGATCAAGCCCGATACGGGCCGTGGATTCGGTGATCAGATTTGCAAAGCTGGGCAGGTCATTGAGGGCCGTGTTGAGCGTGCTCTCTTCGGGATGGGTGGCGACATAATCGGTGACGCGCGCCAGATCGGCATTGATGCGATCGATCAGCGCCTGCGACGGTGACAGGCCAAGCCCGTTGATATTGGACTTGATGCTTTCGCCGATGGAAGCGGCCGTGACGATATTGCTAAGGGTTGCGACGGCCTTGCGCTCGGCCTGCGAAGCAATCTCAATCTGCTGGTTCTGATAGTAGAAGATGCCGGCAATGGCGCCCATGCAAACCAGCGTGAAGCCGGCAATGGCAAAAATCTTGCCGCGCAGCCGAATTGTCGGCATCCGCAGTTTTGGCAGCCGGCGCTTGAACGGCCACTTCAATTTCAGTTTCATCCCTCATCCCTCTCCCAAGGCCGCAGACTGGGTCGCCCACATGGCAGGCGATCCCTTGTCCCTTATCGGCAAAAGTACGGAGGCAGGGTTAATAATAAACTTATAGGAGGATCAATCAGCGGCAAAACAAGGCTTCGCCGCTGATAATATTATCGCCTAGCTTGCCTTGACCTCGGCCCAGCCGCCCGTGCGCTCGCTGGCAAAGACCGCGTCCAGCACATGCATGGACGAAATGGCATCTTCGATGCCGTAAGGCAGCTTGCCCTTACCCAATACGGCCAGCGCAAATGCCTCAGCCATCTCGGTATATTGGTCCGAGGGGGGAAGAATTTCGCGGCGCGCCAGCGACCCGTCAAAGCTCAGCCCCTGATCGACCAGAATAGCTGTTGCTGAATCCTGGGGCGCATTGAACGGAATGATGATTTCAACGCGACCCTTGGTGCCCAGCATTTCGATGGACTGGTGCGGCACCATTTGCGTGGAGACGAGGAAGCTGAGGTGTCGCCCATTGCCGAAATCCGCGATGACGCTGGCCTGCCGGTCCGTGGCGAAAGTCGGATCGCGGTCGATCAGCGACACGACGCGCTTTGGCTCCGCCTCGAAGAAGAAGCGACCGCCGGTGATCGGATAGCAGCCGATGTCGAGCATGGCGCCGCCACCGATATCGGCCATGTTGCGCACATTGTTGGGGTCGGCATTGAAATAGCTGAACACCCCGCGCACAGCCCGCAGCTCACCCAGCTCGCCCGAGCGGATGATTTCGCGGGCGCGTATCCATTGCTGGTGGAAGCGGACCATGAAGCCTTCCATGATCAGACGATCAGGATTGGTGCCGCGCAGTTTTTCGGCATCCGCAGCCGTGATGGCGATCGGCTTTTCGCAAAGGACATGCTTGCCCGCGGCATTGGCGGCGAGGGTCAGCTCGACATGGAGGTGATTGGGCAGCGGATTATAGACCGCATCGATTTCGGGATCGGCCAGCATCTCCTCATAGGAGCCATAGGCCTTGGCAATGCCCAGCTTGTCTGCCGCGACACGCGACTTGGCGGTGTCGCGCGAGCAGATGGCGACGACCTCCGAATGGGGCGACTTCATGATCGCCGGGGTGACCTTGGACATGCCGATATTGGCGGTGGAGAGTATGCCCCAGCGGACTTTTTTCTGTTCGGACATCGATGTTCTCCGTCTGTTGAATGCGGCCACCTTTGGTAGCCTCGATTGAAAAGGGCCGGTCCTTTTGGCGAGGACCGGCCCGACAAAGTTTTGTGGTCAGGCGCAGGCGGCGGACACCGCTAGGCCGTGGCGGAGCGTTCCTTGCTCAGCACTTCCAGCGATTGCTGCGCACGCTTGCGATCCCGGTAGCGGTTGAACTGCTGATCGGCAAGCACGCCGGCCAGGATCACCGCGCCCATCACGGCGAAGTTGAGCGATGATGGAATGCCTAAGAGATTTACGAGGTTCTGCAGCTCCTGCAGCAGCACTGCGCCGAGTACAACGCCGATGATCGAGCCTTCACCGCCACGCAGCGAGAAGCCCCCCAGCACCGCCGCCGCAATTGCATAGAGTTCGTAGAAATTGCCATGCGAGGACGGCTGCACCGACTTGGTGAACATGGCGAAATAAACCGCCGCAATGGCCGAGAGCACGGCGCAGATGACATAGGCCGCAGTGATAACCAGATCGGTCCGGACACCCGAGAAACGCGCCGCATCCTCGTTTTTGCCCACGGCATAAAGATGCCGACCGAATACGGACCGATGGAGAATGAACCAGGCAATCACTGCAATAACGATCATGGCGAAGAAGGAATGCGGAATGCCAAAGGACCGGCCAATGGTGAGCCATTCAAGCTCGGGATAGCTGGCGCCGAACGGGAAGCCCGCTGTGGCCTCCGCCGTGTAGCCGCGGGCAACACCGCGATAAATCAGCAAGCCGCAGAGCGTCACCACAAAGGGCTGCATTTTCAGCTTGGTTATCAATAGCCCGTGGGCGAGGCCCATAAGCGTGCCGACAAAGATGGTGGCGAGAATGGCCAGCGGCCATGGCACGCCATACTTGCCAACCATGTCGACGAAAATCACACCCAGAAGGGCAATCATCGAGCCAACGGACAGGTCGATGCCGCCGGTCATGATGACAAAGCCCTGACCGATGGCGAAGAGGCCAAACAGGCCAATGAGATTGGCCGTGTTGCCCAGATTGATCGGGGACAGGAACAGGGGATTGCGCATGTACACGACCGCGCCCACGATGATGATCAGGACCGCTAGCCCCATGTCTTTCTTTTGCATTCTTTTCTCCCCTATTTCGCGCCAACGGCCAGCTTGAGAACATTGTGTTCGGAGAATTCCGAGCGCGGCAGCGTGCCTGCCACTTCCCCTTCCCGGAGCACCACGATGCGATCCGAGACGCCAATGACCTCTTCCATGTCGCTGGAAATCATCACTACGCCGACACCGGCATCAGCCAGCGCGCGCATGATCTTGTAAATTTCTGCCTTTGCACCGACGTCGATACCACGCGTCGGTTCGTCAAAAATGATGAGCTTGGGCCGCATGGAAAGCCATTTGCCCAGCACCACTTTCTGCTGATTGCCGCCTGACAGCTCGACAGCCTTGCGCATGACATCATTAGTCTTGATGCCGAGCTTTTCGCGCTGGTCCAGCGCGCGCTCGACCTGCTGGGACTGTGAGACCATGCCATGGCGCGAAACACGTCCAAGATCGGCAAGCGAGATGTTTTCGCAAATCGAGCTTTCCAGCACGAGACCGGTGCGCTTGCGATCTTCCGGGACGAGATAAATCCCCGCGTCGATTGCCTCGCGCGGCGTACGGGCTCGGAAGGGCAGGCCCGAAAGCCGAATTTCACCTTCCAGAATTGTACCAATGCCAAAGAGCGCTTCCGCCAATTCGGTACGACCCGCGCCAACAAGACCAGCGA
>JAEYTY010000004.1 GCA_023433775.1 Pseudomonadota bacterium
GCGTGAGATAGGGCAGGGCCGGATAAGCCAGCGAGGCCTCAAAGTCCGCAGTAAAGCGGCCCGGATCGATGAAGCTCTGGCCTCTGTCGAGCAGAGGCTGCAGCACGTCGGGCCAGACCGTCATGCAGGGTGACCAGGGCTGGGCAGGTGTCACCACATGAAAGCGCAGCGAGCTGACCAGCTGATCATCGATATAGACGCCGAAGCAGTAGCAATTGGGCAGGTCGTCAAATTCGTCCCGCGTGATGTGCTGGGAATTGACGGGAATGAAGTTTTCTCGCCGATAGGCCTCATAGCGCAGCCTATAGACAGGATCGAACTGATCCGCTGGCGATATGCGCCGATAATGGACGTGATCGAGCAGATCGATCAGCGTTGCCGCAAACCGAGAATTCGTACTCAAGCTGGCTGTGGCTTCCGCGCCCATGAGAACCGCCCCCGATGACAATGGGCGGATATTAACCTCTTGTTAGGCATTTCCACATTGGGAAAAATTCCCAGTAATGCGGTCCTCACGGCTGAAGGCGCCAATTATCCCTTTGTATTCAAAAGGTTAATTCCCGTTAACCATGGGAATGCTTTTTGGATCCGCTGCTGGCGGCCTGCCCATTGAGCCTGAAAATGAGCTCGGCAATGTCGCGGGCGGGGAGGGGCCGGCTGAAGAAATAGCCCTGAACCTGCTGAACGCTTGTATGTTCAACCAGGATATTGAGCTGCTCTTCGGTCTCTATACCTTCGGCCACGACGGTCAGATCCAGATCGTGCCCGAGACGCGCCACATTGGCCAGCAGGCTCAGCGCGCGCGGCTTGGTGGCGATATCGGCCACAAAGGAGCGGTCGATCTTGAGCTTGTTGAAGGGCAGGGCGCTGAGATAGCTCAGCGAGGAATAGCCGGTGCCGAAATCGTCGAGCGCGATGGATATGCCACGCCGGGTCAGATCTTCGAGCAGGCTCTGGGCCAGTTCACGTTCCTCGATCAAAGCGGTTTCGGTCACTTCGATTTCGAGGCGGCTGGCGGCAAGGCCGCTCCTTGCCAGCGCCCGGTCAATGGTGACTGGCAGGTCAGCGCCGCGGAAATCGCGCGCCGAAACATTGATGGCCACCCCGATATCGCCTGCCCATTGGCTGCATTCGCTGGTGGCATTGGCAATGACCCAGGCGGTGATGTCGGAGATCAGGCCCATTTCCTCGGCAAGCGGAATGAACACCGCCGGCGGAATTGAGCCAAGCTCGGGGTGAGTCCAGCGGGCCAGCGCCTCGCAGCTCACCACCTTGCGGGTGGCGACATCGATCAGCGGCTGGAAGGCCAGGGTCAGCTGGCCGGCAGCGACGGCAGCGCGCAGTTCCACCTTGAGCCGCTGGCGATAGTGATAGTCCACATCCATCTGGCTATGGAAAAGCTGGTTGCGTCCGCGCCCTTCGCCCTTGGCCACGTAGAGAGCCAGATCCGCCTTGGTCATCAATTCGTCAAGCTGATCGGTCGCCTGGGGGCTGGTGACAAGGCCAATACTGACCTTGACCGGCAAGACCACACCATCAAAGGCGAAAGGCGTGGTAAAGGCCGCCTGCAGGCCATCGGCAATCCTGCGGGCCTTCTCGTCGGCATTGTCTGAATCGGGGTAGCCGCAGAGGACGACGAATTCATCGCCGCCCAACCGGGCCAGCACCGCGCCCTTGGGCACATTGGCGCTCAAGCGGTCGGCAACTTCGCGCAACAGGGCGTCGCCCACCACATGGCCGAGGCTGTCATTGACGTGTTTGAACTCATCAATATCGACCACCATCAGGGCGATGGCATGGCCCTGGGCGGCGCGCAGTTCCAGCTCATCGGCGGCCAGTTCGCCGAAATAGCTGCGATTGGGCAGCCGGGTGAGCGTGTCGTGGCGCGCCATATAGCTGATGCGTTCCTCGGCCGCCACGCGTTCGCTGATATTTTCAAACAGCAGCACGATATGGTCCTGCCGGGCGCTTATGGTGACTTCGAAATAGCGCCCCCGATCCATCGAGAGCAGCACCTTGCCCGATTGGCGGCGGGCCAGCATATCGGTGAGGCGGGTGACGGCGGTGACGGGCACCTGGCCATTTTCGCCCAGTCGGGCAATCACCGAATTGATGGCGCGGCCGGTCAGGTGGTCAACACCCAGCCGCGCAAAGGTCTGCACGGCGCGTTCATTGGCAATGGTGATAATGCCGTTCTGGTCGATCATGCACAGCCCGTGTTCGAGCGTGGTTATGGCAATGTCGAGCTCGGCGGCAAGGCGCGATACCTCCATGCGTCCATGCACCGCCGAAAGCAGCAGGCCGCGAATATCGCCCGCCAGTTTGCGGAAGCTGATCAGCAACAGCACCAGCATGGCCGCCAGGATTTGATGGTAGATTTCGCCACGGAAGAACATGGCGACCCAGAGGGGCACGGAAAGCGAAATGGTTTGCAGGGTGAGGAGCCGGTCGAGGCCGAAATTGCGCGCCACCATGCCCACGGTAGAGGCGATGGTCAGGGTGCAACTGGCCAGTTCGGCAAATGGATCGCGCACGATCAGGATGGCGACAAGGCACCACATGCCATGGGCAAAGGCGACGAGACCCCCACCCACAAGGGCGCGGTTTTCCCAGTGTTCGGCGGTTTCGACATCTTCATTGTCGAGGCCGACACGCCAGAAGGCGCGCATATTGATGAAGCGGATGACCCCGACCAGCAGAATGGCGGCGGCAACGATATAGAGTATGGGCGCGTTGGCCTTGAAGGCGGAAATGGCGGCGATGGCTGCGCTTGCAAAGGCGCCAAGCAGCATTTCGCGCCGATCACCATAGACCGAGCGGATGATGGACACGTAGTCCACGGCAGGCATGGTTTTTTTGGCTGATAGCAGCACGGGATTTTCCTGGTTCCGGCCCATTGGGCCCCTCAGCCCTTAATATGGCCTTGCCAATCCCGCATGTTTGATGGCGGAGGCACCGCAAATTGGTGGAACCCTAAATGTCCGGTTAATTCCCACAAGGACTGATCAAGGAGCTGAGTGATGAGCGACAAACTGGATGATGCAAATATCGAGAAGGCCCTGTCAGGGCTGGCTGGCTGGTCCCATGATAAAAAATCAGCCGCGCTGAACCGCGAGTTCAGCTTCAAAAATTTCTCGCAGGCTTTCGGTTTCATGGCCCGCGTGGCGTTGCTGGCTGAAAAAGCGGGTCACCACCCGGACTGGTCCAATAGCTACAACAAGGTCCGGATCAGCCTGTCCACCCATGATGCGGGCGGCATAACGGACAAGGATACCGATCTTGCGAAGAAGATTTCTGCGCTTCTTGACTGAGGTGCCGAAAGCCTAGTGAAAATTGCGGCCTCCGGGCAGGGCGGCATAGGCGCGACGGCGGGCCAGTTCGATCTCGCGTACCGCTTCGCGATTGCGCGAGTCGGTGGCGGGCGGCCCCGATCGGCCCTCGTCGCCGCGCGCCAGGATATGATTGCCAATATCCTTGCCATGGGCGAGGTCGAGCAGATGGGGCGTCAGGTCCTCCATCTCCTCTGCGATCACATGGATGACGCCGCGTTCGGACTGCACCTTGCCGCGCACGGCCAGCATCCGGCTCGATAGAATAGCCTTGCGATTGGCTTCGAACACTTTGGGCCAGATGACCACATTGGCGACGCCCGTTTCGTCCTCCAGTGTCGCAAAGACCACGCCGCTGGCTGTGCCGGGGCGCTGGCGCACCAGCACCAGCCCCGCCACTTCGATGCGCAGATCCGAGGCAATATTGGGGAGATTGCCGGCTCGTGTCGTGCCGCGTTCCATCAGCATGGGGCGCAGAAACTGCACCGGGTGACCCTTGAGCGAGAGCGAAAGCGTCGCATAATCGTGGATCACTTCTTCGCCCGGCGAGAGCAGAGGCAGGTCGGCCGGCTCTTCGGGTTGCTGGTCTTGCGGCGGGCCGGCGGCAGAAAACAGCGGCAGGGTTTCGGTGCCATGCGTGCCCACCAGCCCCTTGACCACCCACAGGGCCTCACGCCGGCTGAGCCCAAGCGAAGCAAAGGCATCGGCCCGGGCCAGTTTTTCAAGACTGGCAATGGTCAGACCGGTGCGCAGCCAGAGATCGCGGATCGATGGATAGCCTTCGCCCCGCTGCGCCACGATGCGATTGATGTCCTTTGCTGAAAGACCCTGCACCTGGTCCAGCCCGAGACGAACCGCATGGCGGGTTTTGATCTGGGCGGTCATGGGCCGATGCCGGGGCCAGATATGCTGGTCAATCGCGCGGGAATTGCTCTCGAGCATTGACTCCAGCATGGACGCGTTCACATCAGCCGCCCGCACTTCCACGCCATGTTCGACCGCGTCGCGTACCAATTGGCTGGGCGCATAAAAGCCCATGGGCTGGGAATTGAGCAGGGCACAAAGGAAGACGTCGGGATAATGGCATTTGAGCCAGCATGAGGCATAGACCAAAAGCGCAAAACTGGCGGCATGGCTTTCGGGAAAGCCATATTCGGCAAAGCCTTCGATCTGGGAGAAACAGCGCTCGGCAAATTCGCGGCTATATTGCCGGGCCGGATTGGACATCATGCCGGCAATAAAGCGGTCCCTGAAAATGTTGATCTTGCCAGTACGGCGCCAGGAGGCCATGGCCCGCCGCAGTTGATCGGCTTCGCCCGCGGTAAAGCCTGCGCCCTTGATGGCCATCTGCATGGCCTGCTCCTGAAAGAGCGGGATGCCGAGGGTTTTTTTCAGCACCTGATCGAGCGGATCGTCCGGATCGGCAGTCCAGGTCTCCGTACCATCCCGGCGCTTGAGATAGGGATGCACCATACCGCCCTGGATGGGGCCGGGGCGGACAATGGCGACCTCGATGACGAGGTCATAGAATTCCTTTGGTTTGAGGCGCGGGAGCATGGACATCTGCGCCCGGCTTTCGATCTGGAAGACGCCGATCGTGTCGGCGCGGTGGGTCATTTCGTAAACCGGCCGGGCGCGTTCGGGATAAGAATATTCCTCGTTCTGCAGCTCGCTCAGTTCAACCTTGTGGCCGTAATGGGTTTCCATGAGGCCAAAGGCCCGCTGGAGGCAGGTCAGCATTCCGAGCGCCAATATGTCGACCTTGAGGATTTTCAGCGCGTCGATATCGTCCTTGTTCCATTCGATGATGGTGCGGCTATCCATGGCCGATTTGCTGATCGGCACGAGGCTTTCCAGAGAATCGCGGGTGATGACAAAGCCGCCCACATGCTGGGAGAGGTGGCGGGGAAAACCGCGCAGCACCTTCACCACTTCGAACATTTGCGCGAGAACGGGTTCGTCCGGATTGAGTCCGAGCTGGGTCAGGTCCTTGAGGTCGAGCTTGCTGCCCCAGCCCCAGTGCAACTGGTTAAAGGCGGCGATGGTGTCATCAGAAATCCCGAAGACCTTGGCTGTTTCGCGGATGGCGCTTTTCGAGCGGTAGCAGATGACATTGGCGGTGAGGCCCGTGCGCTTGCCACCATATTTGGCATAGACATATTGCATCACCTCTTCGCGCCGTTCGTGTTCGAAATCGACATCGATATCGGGTGGTTCGTCGCGCTCGGTGGAAATGAAGCGGCCAAAGACCAGAGTGGCCTTTCGGGGGTCGACCGAGGTGATCTCGAGACAATAGCAGACTGTGGAATTGGCCGCCGAGCCGCGCCCCTGGCAGAGGATGCCAAGGTCCTGCCGCGCGTAGCGGACAATGTCCTGTACGGTAAGGAAATAGGCCGCATAGCCCTTTTCATCGATCAGCTTGAGCTCGGTCAGAATCTGATCGTGGGTTTCGGGCGGCAGGCCTTCGGGAAAGCGCCGGGCCGCGCCTTCCCAGGTCAATCGTTCGAGGGTTTGCTGGGCGGTCTCCCCGTTTCCCACTGTCTCTTCGGGGTAATTATATTCGAGCTGGTCGAGCGAAAAATGGATCTGCCCGATAAACCTCTGTGTCTGGGTTATGGCGTCTGGATGCTCGGAAAAGAGCCGCGCCATTTCCTCGGACAACTTCAGATGCCGCTCGGCATTGGCGGTGAGCCGGAAGCCGGCCTGCTCCAGGGTGACGTGTTCGCGAATGCAGGTCACCACATCGAGCACCATGCTGCGGTCCGGCCGGTGGTAGCGGACGTCATTGGTGGCGATCATCCGGGCGCCATGGCGTTTGACGAGCGCCTCGATGCGGTTGAGGCGCGCCCGGTCATGCCCGTCAAAATGAGGAATCCCGGCGACCCAGACACGGTCGCGAGCCTGTCGGGAAAGGCAATTGAGCGTTTTTTCGGTGAGGCCCCAGTCGGTCTCATCGGGCATGAGGATAAACAGCTGGCCCTGCGAATAATCTTCCGGCGGGCCCTGCTCGGTTTCGGAGGCCGGATGACTGGAGCCGAAGAGGTCCTCGATCAGCAAAAGCGGATTGCCCTTTTCACCCCGCCTGTTGCCGATGGTCAGCAATTTGCAGAGCCGGCCATAGGCGGCCCGGTCCGTGGGATAGGCGATGATGTCGGGCGTGCCGTCGGCAAAGACCAGCCTTACCCCCACCAGATAGCGAAAGTCGGGGCTGAGCTGCTTGTTGTCCCGCGCGGCCACATAGCCGCGCACCACGCCGGCAAAACTGTTGCGGTCACATATGCCCAGCGCCGTCATGCCCATGGCCATGGCATGGGCCACCAGTTCTTCCGGGTGGGAGCCACCGCGCAGGAAGGAGAAATTGCTGGTCGTCACCAGTTCGGCATAAAAGGGCGCCGCTATCTGGATGGCCGTCCCGCCATTGGTGTCGGGCATGTTCTCCCCGCTCATGCGAAGAGCCCCTGCAGATACCAGTCCGGGCTCCGGGCCGCGCCGTAAAAGCCCTGGCGAAAGACCCAGAAGCGCCGGCCATCCTGATCTTCGACGGCATAATAATCCCGTGTCCGATCATCCGGGCTGAAGAGCGGCAAATCGGGCACATGAGGCGCGGCTTCACCCTCTTTGGGTTTGTGCGGCTCGGCGAGCTGGAGGCGGGCATTGTGCCGCCACCATTCTCCGCCCAGCCTTTCGGGTCCCTCGCCCTTGACCAGCCGATAGCTGTCGCGCCGCCAGACCATCATCGCCGGCAGGCCGTCGGGCACCTCGGCCATGATCATGACGCGTTCCGGCATGGGCAGGAGCCGCAGGGGGCGCTGCAGCGCCGGGGCAAGAACTTCCTGACGATGGGCAGCAATTGCCGGAACCAAAATTGCGGCCCGTTCCGGCAGGCGCGTGGCCACCAGTTCTGTCTGCAACACGGCAGTCGGCCCCAGCCGGCTGCTCAGCCGGTCATTGAGGCGGTCAACATCCTCCAGCCCGCTTCCCGTGGCGAAAGCGCCGGTCTGCACCCCGTCGAGCCGTTCGAGGCTGCCAGCGGCCAGCCGTACCATGTCGATGCCGAAGCCGGCGTCATATTCGCCTTCCAGCCGCTGGGCGCGGTGGCGAAAAAGATCGGTGATATGGGCAGGGTCGCGCGTCACCCTTGCCGCATTGAGCGAGAGGGTCATCACCTTGTGGTCGACCCGGTAGAGAAAAAGGTGAAAGCTTTGCGCCCCCATGCCCAGCGCTTCGAGGTGGCAGGCAAGCTGCACGGCGAGATCGTGGGTAATGAGCAGCACATCGTCCATGAGGCTGATCGGCTCGGCCAGGCGCCGGTCGACATGATGGTCGGCCAGGGGCAGGCGAGGGGTCATGCGTTCTTCGATCTGGCCATAGGCCTGGTCGATGCGGATCAGCAATTCGGCCCCGAACCGGGCCCGCAGAGGCTTGCGCGGGCGTTGCCGCAATTGGCCGATATTGGTCAGACCCATCTGGGTGAGCAGCGAAACCTGGCTGTCCTCAAGGCGCAATGCCGTAACCGGCAGGGCGTCCAGAACGGCTTCCAGCTCTTCGTCCGATACCACCTGGCTGCGCCCATAATGGCTGACGGCCCAGGCAGCGCCGATAGTGGGGGCGATGGCGCCGGCGACGGTATAATGCAGCGCCCGCAGCCGGCTCAGCAGCAGGCGCAGCATGGCGGCTTCCCCGCCAAAGAGATGCGCCACCCCGGTTATGTCGAGAACCAGATCGCCAAATCCGGCCTTGTCGGTGAGGACAGAAACCAGGGGACTGGCATTGGAATGCCAGTCGGCAAAATCCTCAAAGGCTGCACTGAGCAATGGGCGATCGATTTTCCGCACCGTCAGGCCGGGCCAGATGGCCCGCGCATCGGCCAGGTTCTGGCCAATGCGCAGCCCTTCCCGCGTCAGTTGCGGGTCGAGCGCGGCGAGGCGCAGGCCACCCTTGATATGCTCATAAAGGGCCAGCGGCCCGTCGCGTAAGGACCGGTCAGCCCGCTTGAGATAGTCGGTGGCCCAGAAGGGAAGAAACAGCACCAGAAACCGCCGGTTCAGGGCGGGCTTGATGAGATTTTGTGATTTGGGTGAGTGTTGCAAAGCCATTTGGTGTCCACTCCAGCAGCCAGTCGGTTCGGTTGCCGGCAATGCGGCCTTTCTCGAGGCGCACTTGCCATCGTGCGGTGCCGGGCGCGCGGTCGTCATAGGGGTTGCGGGCGCTGCGCTGTGGCCCGAGCCACCAGCGCAAATGGCCGGCGCTGTGTTGCCGGCGGCGCCCATAGCGCAAGATCAGGATAGAGACCTTGCTGCTCGAGGCGCGCAGGCTGAGGCGTCGGCTGGCCGTGAAGGTGAGCATTTTCGGCTCGCCCTTTACCTCGGCCACAAGGGCGGCCACGGCCCGGCAGGAGGCGATCTCTTCGGCGGCCCAGAGGAATTCCGTCATGTCGGCAACGCGCACGATCACCAGCCGGGCCGGCTCAAGACCGAACCAGGAGAGGCCCGGGCCATAGGGCAGTCCGAATTGCTGTCCTTCCCGGATCAGCTGGAGGTAAAAAATCGTCGGACGGCGAGCGGTGAGCAGGCTCTTGGCCTGGGCGAGGGCAAAGCCAAGACTGGCGCTGTTATTGCGGATTTCATCGGTAAAAATCTCCTGCACCAGCCCGCCCGGCAGGGTTGGAAAGGCATCGGTCGAATCAAATGGCAACTGGTTAGCGGTTTCCGCCAGCGCGGGCTTGCGTTCGATATCGGCAATGATGTCGCGCAGCGCGCCAAGGCGCTGTTGGTGATGCGGGGTCTGCATGGCCCGACCGGATATGTGAACAAAACAGGAACATGGTGACTCCGAATCCCTCCGGAGTCGAGTCCATTTTTGGGTTTCCTGAGTGTGGCGCGGCTGCATCAGCTTTGGAGAAGAGCGCTTGAGGCATGTTCGAGGCCATTGAGCCGACGGGTCTTATGGCTAATTCTGGCCGGGCCTGCCTTGTGGCGCGCATCCTGTTTCTTCGCACCCACGGAGGCCCCCCCGCATGTTCGAGGCCCTGACCCGCCTGTTCGGCAAATCCGATGTATCGGCCGATCCGCATGACCCCAAAGTGTCGGTTGCGGCGCTGCTCGTGCATCTGGCTGCGGTCGATGGCACGATGCAGGATGCCGAGCGTCAGGCCATTCGTGGCGCGCTGATGGATCATTATGACCTGGACGAAGGCGCGGTGGACAAGCTGATCGCGGAAGCGGCGCGACGCGATGCCGAGGCGGTGGATTTTTATAATTTCACCACCGGCATTACCCGGCTGGACATGGCAGACCGGATCGAGATTATCCGCATGATGTGGACGGTGGTCTTTGCCGACCGCAAGAATCACGAGCTCGAAGATAATATGGTCTGGCGCATTGCCGAGTTGATCGGGGTGTCGAGCCGCGACCGCACCGTGCTGCGCAATCAGGTGCGTGGCCGGGCCGACAGCGACGAAGCGCTGGATCAGTAGGCGCTGAATTCTCCGATCACTTCGACTTCATCGAGTGCACAGTCGAAATCGCCTGCCTTGTCAGCGGCCTCACGCGCCAGTTCATTGGCATTCTTGTTGGCCAGGGCATCGATATGGGCGATGTGGCAGCTATTGCCTTCCTTGATCTGGGTCACCACCAGCACCTGGCCCTTGTCGACGCCGGTTTCCGGATCAGCGGTGAAATAGCGCAGGATGGTGGCGATGGGCAGCCAGCGGCCTGACGCATTGGAGAGCCGCCATTCGAGTTTTGGCCCGATATTGTTGAAGGGCGGCAGGGTCTGTGTGCCGCCGGACTCCTTGTCGACGTTAAAACCGTAACGGAGCGCGAAGCGCAGATCGCCTTCCTGCACCATGAGTGGAAAGCCCTTGTAGCCGGGACAGGCCCAGCTCGCGCCAAAGTCATCGGCCTCAAGCACCAGGCATTCATCGAGGTTGATGTCTGTATAGGCGCTGGTAAATCCCGATTGGGCCGACGCGGGCAAAGTGGACAGAACCATCAGTCCGGCAAGCATCACCAGGCTTTTCGTTTTCAGCAGGGCATTGGCGCGCATGTCGTAGCCTCCGGACCATGGCTTATGATTCAGATCAATATGCCGGTATCATGGTCATGGCATATTGGGCGGAACAAGGAGGTTTCCCCAAAATGTTCAAGACAATGCTGATTGCAATTGATGGCTCCGAACTTGGTGCCAAGGCTCTCGACACCGGGCTGGCGCTGGCCCGGGCGCATAATGGCAGTCTCCTCATCCTCAATGCCACCGATCCGGTCAGCACAGGCATCGGCTCTGGCGGCTTTGGCACAATTGACGCCGGCCCGATCATTGAGCGGCTGGAAGAGGGGTATAGGGAAGAAGCAAAAAAGCTGCTGGATGCGGCCCGGCAGAAAGCCGAGGCGGCGGGAGTAACGGCCGAGACCCTGCATGTGCCGCGTCGGCGTCCGGCAGAGGCTATTCTTGATACAGCCAAAGCAAGGGGCAGCGATCTTATCGTCATGGGTTCGCATGGACGGCGCGGCCTTGGGCGCCTGCTGCTGGGCAGCCAGGCAGCCGAAGTTCTGGCGCACGCCCAGATTCCGGTGTTGATCGTCAAATAATCCGGGTCTGACGGGGCGCTGCCCGGCCCGTGCATGGCGGGTGCGGCGGTTTTGCGGCTTGCCATGGCGGGCAGGAATGGGCAGAAGCTGGCCCCGTTCCGCCCCCTCCCGATGAACCGGACCCCACGCCCATGAATATCGACGCGATCCCCACCGGCAAGAACCCGCCCGACGATCTCAATGTTATCATCGAAGTGCCGCTGGGTGGCGAGCCGATCAAATATGAGATCGACAAGGAGAGCGGCGCGCTGTTCGTTGATCGCTTCCTCTATACGCCGATGCGCTATCCCGGCAATTACGGCTTCGTGCCGCATACGCTGTGCGGCGATGGCGACCCGCTGGACGTCATCGTGATGAATTCGCGCCCGCTGGTGCCCGGCGCCGTGGTGCGCTCGCGCCCGGTCGGCGTGCTGTTCATGGAAGACGATGGCGGGCAGGACGAAAAGATCATCGCCGTGCCCGTTTCAAAGCTGACCCGCATGTATGACGATATCAAGGATATCGGCGACATGCCCGAAATCCAGCTCGAGCGCGTGAAGCACTTCTTCACCCATTACAAGGATCTCGAGCCGGGCAAATGGGCGCGCATCGACCGGATCGGTGATCTGGCCGACGCTCGCAAGGTTATTCTCGATTCCATCGAGATGGCCAAAAAGGGCTGAGCCATAGGGCCTGACGAGAATTTTGGGGCGGGCCGCAGGGTCCGCCTTTTTGTTTCTGGTCTTCCCTAGAACAGGCTGACGCCTCGCCACCACGGATGCGGTCCATGATGGCCTGGCAGCCCGGGGTCAGCGCATTGTAATTTTTGTCGAGGCAGGTCTGCATGGCATCGCCATAGCCGACGCCCTCGCAATAGGCCTTGGCGTCATCGCCACAAATTCTCGACAATTCCCAGACTGAAACGGCCATGGCATTGCCCGTGGCCAGAAGCATGATTGCGGCAACCCAGATCCAGCGACGCATTTTTTGACCTCCATAGAGCCTATGGAGCGAATACGGCGCGGCCCTGTGGCCGGTTCACTTGCCGCTTTCCCTGCGCAGTGCCGCCACTTCGCTGCGCAGGGCGCGCAATTCCTCGAGAATGGTGGCGCTGTCGTCATGGAGGGCCTGGCGATCGGCAACGGCTGTGGCCTCGGTTTCCTCCTGCATCGCCGAAACGATGACACCGATGAAGAGGTTCAGCACCGCATAGGTCGAGAGCAGGATGAAGGGCACGAAGAACATCCAGGCCAGCGGATAGGCCTCCATGACCGGCCGGACAATGCCCATGGACCAGCTTTCGAGCGTCATCACCTGAAAGAGCGTATAGAGCGAGGCGCCCAGGCTGCCGAACCAGCCGGGGAAGCTGGCGCTGAAGAGATTGGTGGCCATGACCGCGGCGACATAGAACAGCATGGCCATGAGCACGATGATGGAGCTCATGCCGGGCAGGGCAGCCACCAGCCCGCCGACCACGCGCCGCAGCGCGGGCATGGCCGAAACCAGGCGCAATACCCGCAATATGCGCAGGGCGCGCAGCACCTGGAAGGGGCCGCTGGCCGGGATCAGCGCAATGGCCACCACGGCGAAATCGAACAGGCTCCAGGGATCGCGGAAGAAGCGCGGCCCGAAGGCATAGATGCGCAGCGCGATCTCGATGGTGAAAATGCCCAGGATAATGGCATCCAGCGTGTGGAGCAGGGGGCCGATGGCGGCCATGATGCGGGCATCGGTTTCGAGGCCCAGAATGATCGAATTGACGATGATCACCGCAATTATCGCCTGCTCCCAGCGGCGCGAGGAGAGCAGGTTGGCAAGTGTCTGGCGCATGGTGTGAACGATCTCCCGGGATTGTATGAGGCAGAAGCCAAGACACGGGATTCGTCAAGATGGCGCAGCGCGGACGGCCTATCCTCTTGAGGGCATCATGCGCTTGATCAGCCCGTCGCGCCGGACGAAATGATGCCAAAGAGCGGCGGCGATGTGGCCGAGGGCAAGCAGCAACAGCAGGCGGCTGACGAGGCCATGGACTACAAAAGGCGGAACGGTCGAGAAGTCGGGCAATAGGCCGCCCGAGAAGATGGCAGGCGCCGCGCCGGTCAGCGCCAGCATGGCGATGCCCGAGGCCACCATGATCAGCATGGCAGCGTAAAGCCCGAGATGGACAATGCCGGCGAGGCGATGCTGCATTCCGCTCAGGCCGGACACGGGTTGTGGCTGGCGATCAAAGACCAGCCACCAGAGGATGCGGAAGAGGGTCAGCACGCCGACCAGCACGCCAAGGATGACGTGATAGGGCAGGATGGCGCCGGCGGCAGCGGGGTTGAAATCCATGGCTTGGCCCGAGACCAGCATGAGGATGACGGCCAGCGCGGTGAGCCAGTGGATGGCAATGGCGACAGTGCCATAATGCTGCATCGTGCTCTTGAGGGACATCATGCTCTCCATGGCAATGCCGGGATAAATCCGATATAGTGAGCATACTATATAAGTACTGAGTATGCTATGTAAATGCCCCTGCACCGAGAGACATCTGCCGGATATATGACCAATATGGCCGGACGCCTTTTAGTGCGGGCACTGGAAAAACGGCTGGCGCCGCTGGGTCTTGCTCCCGCGCACATGCCGGTGCTGCTGGCGCTGGAGCATGGCGCGGCCATGACGCAGAAACTGCTGGCCGAACGCTCATCGGTGGAACAGGCCACCATGGCGGCCACGCTCAACCGTATGGAGCGCGATGGCCTGGTGCAGCGCCGGCCAAACCCGGAAGACGGGCGCAGCACGCTGGTGGAGCTGACGCCGCTGGCGCTCGAAAAACTGCCGCAGGTGGAACAGGTCGCAACGGCGATCAATGCGCTGGTGCTGGACCAGTTTGCGCCCGAGGAGCGGGAGCAGTTTTTCTCGATGATGGCGCGCATCATCGCCGTGCTCGAAGGCGAGGACAGCGCATGATCGCACCCGTGCTGCCCACGCCCTATGATGGGTCCTCTCGCCTGTTCCAGATCGGGACCAGGCCGCTCGATCCGGCGGACTGGCTCGAGCCCGACGGGGCGATGGCGGCGCAGCTGGCGGAAAAGGCGCTTTTGCAGCGCGAGCACGGCGCCGAAATTTTCGCCGAAACCACGGCGAGCCGTCCGGCCCAGGCCGAGCTGCTGGCCCTGCTGGCCGATTATCTGCCCGAGCGTTTCCCCGATCTCTGGCGGCGCGAAGGCACGGGGCTGCATGTGGTGCCGACCGGCGAGACGGTTGCGCTGGCCGGCGATGCTCCGCCGCTCAGCATCGCCGCCGCGCTGGTGCAGGATGATCTGCTGCTGCTCGAGCGGGGCGCGGAAGGCTGGCTGCTGAGCGCGGGGAGCCTGGCCTTTCCGTCCTCCTGGGTGCTGGGCGAAAAGATCGGCAAGGCGCTCGACGCCATTCATGCGCCGGTGCCCGGCTTTGGCCCCGGCACGCGGCAGGCGCAGATCATGGCGCGCATGTTCGACGCCATGCGGGTCGAAACGCCGATGATCCGCTGGAATTTCTCGCTTTATGGCGACCAGCGGTTGTTTCGTCCCGATAGTCTCGGGCCCGATATGCGCCGCTTTGGCGCGGGCGAGCGGGCCGACCCGGTCTTCCTCCGCGTCGAGCGCCAGACCCTGCGCAAGCTGCCCCAGACCGGGGCCATTGCCTTTTCCATCCGCATTTCGCTCGATTCGCTCGAAACGCTTGCCGGCCATCCCGAGGCCGGGCCAATCGCCGCATCGCTCGCCGAACAGATCGCGGCGCTGACCCCGGAACAGCTCGACTATAAGGGGCTGACGCTGGAGAAAGACCGGGTATTGGCGCGGCTGGCTGAACTCAGCCAATTCCGATAACGCCTCCTAGCCCCCAAATCCCTTTGGCGGTTCGGCCAGCGTAATCTGGTTGCCGTCGGGGTCGGTGAGCTGGGCGACAATGCCCCAGTCGCCGGCGGCATCGGGACCAGGGTGAAGCCCGAGGGGCGCGAGGCGCTGGCGCTCAATGGCCATATTATCGACCACGATGGTGGTGCGGCTGTGGCCGGCATGGGCGGGATCGTGCCAGATTTGCAGGCCACCGCCCTTACGCCACTGCACCATGTTCGGCATGGGCCGGTCATCGGGCTCGCGGCCCATGAGCTTGATGTAGAAATCGACCCCGGTGGCGAAGTCTGCGACGGCAATGCAGGCATAGATGCCCTGAAGTCGCATGGGCTGGTTCATGGCGTTTTCCTCCTGAGGCCGGTTTCAATCGGCCCGCTTGCGATAGGTCTGCACGACATTGCCCTTGGGCGAAATTTCGCAGCGGACGAGCTCAAGGCGCGTGGTCGGATCGCCGGGTTCGAACAGGTGCCGGCCTTCGCCCGCGATCACCGGATGGGTGATGAGGTTCAGTTCATCCATCAATCCCGCAAAGAGCAATTGGCGCACCAGCGAAATGCCGCCCATGGCCGCGATGGTGCCGCCGGATGTGGCCTTCAGGTCGCGGACGAAATCGGCAAAGTCGCCGCTGATCAGGTGGGAATTGGACCAGGCCTTGAGATCGCCCTGCGTGAGCGTATTGGAGGCGACATGCTTGGGCACTTTGTTGATGAAGTCGGCAAAATCGCCATCCTGCGTCGCGCTGGGCCAATAGCCCGCCCATTCCGACCAGCCGATCCGGCCCATCAGCACCGAGTCGGTCTCCTCCTGGATTTTGGTCAGCATTTCGCCCAGCGCGTCATCAAAGCTGTCGAACTGGAATTTGAACGGGTCCTGCACCACGCCATCGACGGAATGAAAAAGCCCGGCAATCACTTTACGCATGTGTCTTTCCTCAGCTTGCGGGCATCATAGCGCCCGTTTCGGTGAGGCGACGATTGAGGGTGACGGGGTTCGACATTTTTATTTGCGTGGTTTTTCGCCGGGCGGCGCCTCCGCTCCCGGTTTTGAGGTCGTTGATGGTGCCCCGAGACGGATTCCGCCTCTGAGTAGTAAAATAACGAGACGAAAACCGCCTCGGGGCGCCGGGGTTTCTGGCGAAGGGAGTTTCCTAGGGGGGCATTGCTGCCACGAACCCATCTCCGAGCCCAGCCTCCTTGCGACGATGAAGAGGCCTCCCGACTGTCACCTGGCAGTTGATCGTCACAACTCCACCGCTGCCCGGTTGATGGAGGGAGTATGCCTGAGGTTTTTGCACCGGGGATAAGATGGGTAAGTGGGGGTGGGTGCATCGAGTGAAACTGTGCGTCACCCCCTCCGAGCTACGCTAGGCCTGTCGGCCAAGCTGCGCCATTCGCGCGCAGCGCTCATGGCCTTCTTGTCTGGCACGGCTTCAAAGGAGTGAAGCCACAGTCTTTGGTTTGGGAAGTCAGCCCGCGTCAGCCTTCTAAATGATTGTATAGTGGGGCGGGATAAACTGGTCGGCAACTTCAAAGGGTATCAAAGGGAGGTCTACGAAAAATAATAGTTCAATCTATACACGAACAAGCCTTGACTGATCAAAATTCAGCCGTTACGCCTGTAAAGGCTTTTACAGGCGTAACGGCTGTGAGCAAATTGTTGCCGACCAAATTCTGTAACTATATGATTTTACAGTAGTAAATTTTTTCAAGACACTACAATGCCGGATTTGACGCTCCTACGTAACAGTTGTAACGGTGGATTTATGGAGCGTAGTCGAGAAGACCTTATCCGCAGTCGTATTGCATTGAAGGTGGCCATTGAGGCTCTTCAGCACGAGCTTTCCTTTGTAGAAAGACAGCTTGAAGAGAAAAAGTCAGAAGCCAGCCTTACGGACAACTTTTTTTGGACCGTGTTGGTTCCAATTCTGGAGCCCGTCCCCGAAGGAATGACGTCTGCCCAACTTAAAAAGGCTTTAGCGGCGAACAAGCATCCAGCGAATACTAATGCGCTAACCACATTCTTGAGCCGCAACAAATCCAAGAATCGGCTAAAGTTGGATGAGGCCGAAAATCCACCGAGGTGGAAACTGCGTGCTGATCTAATTCGACCGGAGGAACCAACATAGTCCTTTCGCCGAAAAGAATGAGCCACCTGACGTTCGTAGCGTCAGATGGCCCTATTAGCCCCAATCCTGTCGAACCGGGGGCTCGTGGTCCGCAAAGACCAGAAACGATTCAATCATCGTACTGGTACCCACGTCAAGGTTCGACTCCAGACGCTCAACTTGGAGTCAAAACCATGAGCATTTTCTCAACGTACAATTCGAAATCCCTCGCCCCACTTGGTACCACGGCGCGGACCGGCTCAACGTGCCCGGAAAGCGGAGTTTGGAAGGTGGTTGGTACACTCTCCACCACTGCTCCGATTGCCGAAGGTAACCGTATGCCTCCGTATGGAAATTCTGCAGTTACTTGGATTCTCATCCAGTACGCCTAGCTGTCGCGAAAGCTGACCAAGGCTCTCACTATTGAACCTTAGGATCAAAAAAAAGGCCCGGAGCTTTCGCCCCGGGCCTTCTTCATTCAATCCAGACTGTGTCTGGTCAGCCCATGTGAGCCAGCACCGCCAACAGCAAGAGCGCTACGATGTTGGTGATCTTGATCATCGGGTTGACGGCCGGGCCGGCCGTGTCCTTGTAGGGGTCGCCGACGGTGTCGCCGGTGACGGAGGCCTTGTGGGCGTCGCCGCCCTTGTGGTGGACCACGCCCTGGCTATCGGTGAAGCCGTCTTCGAAGGACTTCTTGGCATTGTCCCAGGCGCCGCCGCCTGCCGTCATGGAGATGGCGACGAAGAGGCCGGTGACGATGACGCCCATGAGCATGGCGCCCAGAGCCGAGAAGCCAGCCGCCGGGCCGGCAATCCACATGATGGCGAAGAAGACCACGATGGGGGAGAGCACGGGCAGGAGGCTGGGGACGATCATTTCCTTGATCGCGGCGCGGGTCAGCATGTCCACGGCGCGGCCATAATCAGGCTTGTCGGTGCCGGCCATGATGCCCGGCTTTTCCTTGAACTGGCGACGCACTTCCACCACCACCGACTGGGCGGCGCGGCCCACGGCGGTCATCGACATGCCGCCGAAGAGGAAGGGCAGGAGGCCGCCGAACAGCAGGCCCACGACGACATAGGGGTCGGCCAGCGAGAAGCTGAGCGTGCCCATGCCCTGGAAGATGGCCGGAGCGTCAGGCAGGTTGGCGAAGTAGATCAGGTCCTGCGTATAGGCTGCGAACAGCACCAGAGCGCCGAGACCGGCTGAACCAATGGCATAGCCCTTGGTGACGGCCTTGGTGGTGTTGCCCACGGCGTCGAGCGCGTCGGTATTGTGACGGACCGAAGCGTCGAGGCCAGCCATTTCAGCGATACCGCCAGCATTGTCGGTGACGGGGCCGAAGGCGTCGAGGGCGACAATCATGCCGGCAATGGCGAGCATGGTGGCGACCGCGAAAGCAATGCCGAACAGGCCTGCCAGCGAGTAGGTGACGATGATGCCGGCGATGATGACCAGGGCCGGCAGGGCCGTGGATTCAAGCGAAACGGCAAGGCCCTGGATGACATTGGTGCCATGGCCGGTGACCGAGGCCTCGGCAATCGAGTTCACCGGGCGGCGATTGGTGCCGGTGTAATATTCGGTGATGACGATGATGAGGCCGGTGATGACGAGGCCCACCGCGCCGCACCAGAAGAGGCTCCAGGGGGTGAAGGTCTTGTCGCTGGCTTCAATGGCGACGTTCATGTCGCCAAACATGGCCCAGAGCACCGGAACCAGCGCGACGAGCGAGAGAACGCCCGAAGCGATGATGCCCTTGTAGAGGGCGCCCATGATGTTGTTGTCGGAGCCGAGCTTGACGAAATAGGTGCCCAGGATCGAGGTGACGACGCAGGCGCCGCCAATGGCGAGGGGCAGCACCATGCCGATCAGCTTGAACTGCTCGGGCAGGATGATGGCGGCCAGAACCATGGTGGCAACGATGGTGACCACATAGGTTTCGAACAGGTCGGCGGCCATGCCGGCGCAATCGCCAACATTGTCACCCACATTGTCGGCAATGGTGGCCGGGTTGCGCGGATCGTCTTCCGGAATGCCGGCTTCGACCTTGCCCACCATGTCGCCGCCGACGTCTGCACCCTTGGTGAAGATGCCGCCGCCGAGACGGGCGAAGATGGAAATCAGCGAAGCGCCGAAGGAGAGGGCCACAAGGCCGTCAATCACGGTGCGGCTGGTGGCGGCATAGCCCATGGCGGTCAGCACGATGAAATAGAGCGTGACGCCGAGAAGGCCGAGGCCGGCCACCAACATGCCGGTGACGGCGCCGGACTTGAAGGCGAGATCGAGGCCCTTGGCGAGCGAACCGACAGCGGCCTGGGCGACACGCACATTGGCGCGCACCGAGACATTCATGCCGATAAAGCCGGCAGCGCCGGACAGCACGGCGCCGATCAGGAAGCCGACAGCGGCCCAGACGCCCAGCAGCAGCCAGGCGGCGATCAGGATGACCACGCCGACAATGCCGATAGTGGTGTATTGACGCTTGAGATAGGCCGATGCGCCCTCACGCACGGCAGCCGAAATCTCCTGCATCCGCTCGGAGCCGGCGTCAGCCGCCATCAGGCCCTGCGTGGTGATCACGCCATAAACGATAGACAGACCGCCACAGGCGACGATCAGCCAGAGTACCAGATCCATAAGGTGTTCCTCGAAAAGTTCCTCAGGAGCCCACGCTGGTCTGGCCGGATCTTGTTGTCCGGTCCATTACCCGCCCTCCTCGGGCCCCTTCCCGCTGCCGAATTTAGCGGGATTGACGGGTTAAGCAATGGTTATTGCGAGGATTTGTCGCAGGGGGCAGAGGCCGGGTCGAGCCGGGCGAGGCGGGCGGAAAGCTCCGGGCCATCGCCGGCAATGGCGATGGTCTTGAAGCGGCTGGTGTCGCCGCTGGCAAGGGTCAGTGCCGATCTGGGCAGGCCGAGCGCCTTGGCGAGGAGGGCGATGACCGCCGCATTGGCCTTGCCCCGGTCGGGCACGGCAGCGACGCGCAGGCGGAGGACGCTGGTGCCATCATCGCGGGTTTCCGCGCCCTCGATGGCGTCGCGCCCGGCATTGGGGGTGACGCGAACAAAAAGGCTCAGCCCCTGGGGGCCGAGCCGATAGAATTTTGGGCTGTCAGCCAGCTCAGATGCCGGCGCGCACGACGCTGGGGTAGAGGTAATAATTGATGATCGCCTGGATGAAGAAAATCAGAAGGAAGGCGATCAGCGGGGAGAGGTCGAGGCCGGAGAAATTGGGCATGAAGCGGCGGATGGGCCGCAGCACCGGCTCGGTCAGCTGGTTGACGATGCGCCAGACGGCTTCGACGAACTGATTGCGCGTATTGATGACGTTGAACGAAATCAGCCAGCTCATGATGATCATGATGAGCAGCACCCACCAATAGAGCTGCAAGAGGATGAGGATGATGTCGAGCACGGCGCGCATGGGCGTCTCCGATGGAAAAGTCCTGCCCTATCTAGTGCCTCATGGCCAAAGCGGCAAGACGGGCGGCGCGGCGCAAACAGAAAGGCCCTGCACACATTACGCGGTGCAGGGCCTCAAAACTCAGATCCGGTACGCAATACCAATTCTCCGGACGCCACCCCTATTGCACGAAGCGTGCCAGATGGCGGGGGCCCGGAAACCGGGGCGGAGAGATTAAAGCCTTGTAAAATTTCGCATTTTGACGACGGGGATGCGATGCATTTTGCAAAAGCGGGCTGCAAATTGCGAGGCAGGATCAGTCGCGCTTGCGGCTCGGCTTCCAGGTGATGACCTTGACGAGATAGAGCACGACGACCAGCGCCAGCACGCCATAGCTCAGCGGATCGAGCACCACTTCGATGACATGGTAGTGTTCGTGGAGGATATAGCCGGCCATGGTGAGGATGGTGTTCCAGATCAGCGCGCCCATGGTGGAGGCGAGGAGGAATATTGGCAGGCTCATATGGGAGAGGCCGGCGGGGATGGAAATCAGCGTGCGGATGATGGGCAGGAGGCGCCCGAACAGCACCATGATGGGGCCGTAGCGTTTGAAGAAGCCGACGGCGATGTCGATTTCATCGGCATTGAAGGCCATGAAGCGCCCGAACTTGTCGGCCAGCCAGCGCACGCGCTCGAGCCCGAAAATGCGCCCGGCGAAATACCAGGGCAACATGCCCACCACCGCGCCGAAGGTGGCGGTGGCGAGGACGCCGAAGAGATTGAGATCGCCATTGGCGGCGGCAAAGCCGGCAAAGGGGATGATGAGTTCGGAGGGGATGGGGGGAAAAAGGCTTTCGGCCAGCATGACAAGGAAGATACCGAGATAGCCCAGATCGGTGATGGTCTGGATGATCAGGTCGGTCATGCGGCAGCCTCCGTGTTTGATGCGCGCACCATGGCCATCAAATGCCAAGAAAAAGTAAGGCCCCGGCGTTTCCACCGGGGCCCCTTGAAGCATTTGAGAGATTACGCCGACTTGGCGGCGCGGCTCATGCGCTTGCGGTCATTGGGATCAAGGAAGATCTTGCGCAGGCGGATCGATTTGGGCGTCACTTCGACATATTCGTCTTCGGCGATATAGCCGAGCGACTGTTCGAGCGTCAGCTTCTTGGGCGTCGTCAGGCGCACGGCCTCGTCCTTGGACGTGGTGCGGATATTGGTGAGCTGCTTGCCCTTGAGCGCGTTGACCTCAAGGTCGTTCTCGCGGGAATGCTCGCCGATGATCATGCCTTCATAAATATCGACGCCGGCGTCGATCATGATCGGGCCGCGATCTTCAAGGTTCCAGAGGGCGAAGGCCACGGACTGGCCGGTGCCATTGGAGATCAGCACGCCGGTGCGGCGGCCCGGCAGTTCGCCCTTATAGGGCACGAAGGAGTGGAACAGGCGGTTGAAGATGGCGGTGCCGCGGGTGTCCGAAAGCAGTTCGGGCTGGTAGCCGATCAGCGAACGGGTGGGAACCAGGAGCTGGATGCGGGTGCGGCCAACGCCGGAGGGGCGCATGTCGGTCAATTCGCCCTTACGCTCGGTGAGCTTCTGGACGACCGTGCCGGTATGCTCGTCATCAACGTCGATGATGACTTCTTCAATCGGCTCGTGGCGAACGCCGTCAATGTCCTGCATCAGGACCTTGGGGCGGCCAATGGTCAGCTCAAAGCCTTCGCGGCGCATGTTTTCGATCAGCACGGCGAGCTGCAATTCGCCGCGGCCAGCCACGTCGTAAGAGTCATTGTCGTCGCCCGGCGTAACGCGGATGGCGACATTGCCTTCGGCTTCGCGCATCAGGCGCTCGCGGATGACGCGGGACTGAACCTTGTCGCCTTCGCGACCGGCCAGCGGGCCGTCATTGATGCGGAAGGTGACCGACAGGGTCGGGGGATCGATCGGCTTGGCGGCGATGGGCTGGGTCACCGTGGTGGCGCAGAGCGTATCGGCCACAGTCGAGGTCACGAGACCCGCAATAGCGACGATATCGCCGGCTTCACCAACATCGACCGGGGTGCGCTCAAGGCCACGGAAGGCCAGAACCTTGGAGACGCGGCCCTTTTCGACTTCCTTACCATCGCGGTTGAGCGTGTGGATCGGATCATTGGCCTTGACCGAACCGGAGGTGATACGGCCAGTGAGGATGCGGCCCAGGAACGGGTTGCGTTCGATGGTGGTGACCAGCATCCGGAAGGCGCCTTCTTCCACGGCGGGCTCGGGCACGTGTTCCACGACCTTGTCGAGCAGCGGGGCCAGGGTTTCCTTGGGGCCTTCGGGCTCCAGCGCCATCCAGCCCTGCTTGGCCGAACCATAGAGAACCGGGAAATCGAGCTGTTCGGAGCTGGCGTCGAGCGCGACGAAGAGGTCGAAAACCTCGTCGAGCACTTCAAGGTGCCGCTCGTCGGACTTGTCGATCTTGTTGATGGCAACGATGGGGCGCAGGCCCTGGGCCAGCGCCTTGCCCAGCACGAACTTGGTCTGGGGCATCGGGCCTTCAGCGGCGTCCACGAGGATCACCACGCCATCGACCATGGAGAGGATGCGCTCCACTTCGCCACCAAAGTCGGCGTGGCCGGGGGTGTCGACGATATTGATGCGCGTGTCTTTCCAGAGCAGCGAGGTGACCTTGGCCAGAATGGTGATGCCGCGCTCGCGCTCGATATCATTGCTGTCCATGGCGCGTTCTTCGACGCGCTCATTTTCACGGAAGGAGCCGGACTGCTTGAGCAGTACGTCGATGAGCGTTGTCTTGCCGTGGTCAACGTGGGCAATGATTGCGATATTGCGCAGGGACATATGTGGGTCAGCCTTAACTGGCATGATCCGCAAAACCGCCCCACGGGAGAGACCTCGGGTGGGCTGGACAGGACAAACCATGCGATATGGATAGCCGGTGCCAAAAAGGGGCAGGCCCGGCAGGGTCGCGCGCTGCATATAGCAAGGGGCCGGTTTTCACAAGGCCGGGCAATACACGGCAGAAATGCACTGCCGGAACATATCATTGACGATATATATCATTGATGATATTTTTAGCGCCAAATCGAAGCGGGGCGAGATGGACACATATGAGGTGATCTTTCACCCCGACTATGCTCCCGAGTTCAGGGCGCTGGGCAATGAGGTGAAAGAGGCGTTGGGAGAGGTTTTTGACCTGCTCAGAGAGACAGGGCCCGAATTGGGCCGGCCCAATGTGGATACTCTTCATGGTTCCAAACACGCCAATATGAAGGAAATCCGGGTTCTCAATACGTGGCGCGTTGCCTTCGCCTTCGACCCGGAGCGCAGGGCTATCGTTGTCTGTGGCGGTGACAAAAGCGGCGTTAATCAGGCCCGGTTCTATAGGGAACTGATCAGGAAGGCAGATAGCCGCTATGATCAATGGCTGTCCGGAGACGACGCTGCCGATCGCTAGATTGATTGATTAGGTGAGTGCAAGAAATGGCCGGATTAAAGGGCGCGGTTTCCTGGAAGGACATGCGTGCGGAGCTGCCGCTGGATGTTCAGGATCGCCTCAATGAAAAGCGCACAAGGCGGCTTGCCGGAGCGGCGCTGGCGGCATTGCGCAAGGAAACCGGGCTGACCCAGTCTGAATTGGCCGCCAGCGCGCAAATTCCGCAAAGCAATGTTTCGCGCACGGAAAAGAGCGATGACATGCTGTTATCATCCATTGGGCGCTATATGCGCGCCATAGGCGGCAGTGCCGAACTCGTGCTGCGCGGGGCTGACGGCAAGGAAGTGCATATTGCACTGGATGCTGGTGGCGAGGAGCAGGATCTCGAGCGCGCCTGAGGGCCTGCTCCCGGCCAGCTATTTCAACGAGCGCGGAAAATCTTCCGATTGCCAGAGGCCAAGGCCAAAGCCATCGGGGTCCAGAAAATCGGCGCTCCAGCCGCCGGGGGCTTCGGAGACCGGGGTGACGATGGTGACGCCCTGGGCGGCCAGTGCGGCGACGATGTCGTCAATACCGCCTTCGCCAATATCGAAGACCACGGCCGGCGTATTGCCGCGCTGGCCTTCCATCTGGAAGAAAACCAGGTCCGGCCCGCCTTCGAGATTGCCCTGCAGCCAGAAGGGATCGGCGCCTTCCATGCGGGTGAGGCCGAGATCAAGCGTCTGGTTATAGAAGGCTTCGGTGCGCTCGATATCGCTGACGTAAAAGACAATGCTGGCCGATTTGGGTTTGAAACTCATGACAGGCTCCTTTTGCTGACATTGTCCTGTTGCCGCGGACCTGAATTTTGTGAGCGCCTGACCAAAAAAAGATGCCCGTCCGGATCGTGGCTGGCAAAACTGCCGCCGTGGCGGAGCAGGGCGGGCAGGAGCGCATCGCGGATGCGGCCATAGGCCAGGTCGAGATTGAGGCCGCTCAATTCATCCGGCGCGGCAATGCCCTTTTGGGTCAGGTGGCGTTTGAGCGCGCTGATCCGCTGGCGCAGGGCCGTGTCCGGCAGATCGAGCAGATAGGCAATCTCGCGGCGATTGTGGCCGGTCAGCACCAGAGCGGCCAGAGATTTCAGCGCTTTGGGCAGGTCGGCTGCGATATTTGCCGGATCGGCGCTATCTGCCGGCGCAGGCTGGGATCGGCTGGCCTGCCAGTCGTGATCGCGCGTGCGGCGGCGGCGGGCGGCCCGAGCAGTCATGCGGGCGCGATTGCGCACCACGCCGCAGAGCCAGCGCGCATTGGCCGGATCGTTCAAATCCTGCCTTCCGGCCGCAATGCCGGCCAGCATGGCATCCTGCACCACGTCTTCGGCCTCATCGGCCCCGGCCTCGCGCCGGGCAATGGCCAGCAATTGAGAATAGAGACGGGTCCGCATGGACGCGTCAGTTCATGGAAACGTCGCGGGTGGCGCTGGAAATGGAGACGGTAAAGCCGGCGACCACGTCAATCAGGCTCATCACCATCAGCAGGAAGAAAACCGAGCTGGTGGCAGCGCCGACCAGCAGGAATTCGACGAGGAAGGCGACAAAGACAAGCATGGAGAGCATGTGCTCGAGAATGGAGCTGCGTCCGATATTGGTCGACTTCAGCACTTCAAAGAACAGGCAGACAATGCCGATGACGAGCAGAAAATCACCCGCGGAAATGGCCCAGGCCATGCCCGAGGGCATGGGAATGGAAAAGAGCCCCGCGGACCAATTGGCGGGATTGCCGCCAAAGAACAGGAAGACGATCACATTATAGGCGAGCAGCGGCAGGACCAGCAGCGGCGGGATGAACGGGCCCTGGCGGCGCGGCGCAACATGGTGGGGCATGATCACCGTTTCGGTCATGGTCTGCGATCTCCTCTGGAGGCGCCACCATGCCAGAGGATGCCTGGCTGCGGAAGGGCCAGAAAAAGAACTGCGGCAGGTCGAAACAGGCGATTGCGGATCGTCGCTCTCTTGCCCGGACTTGCAACGGATGGGCTAGGTTAAATGGCTTTCTAAGCCCGGATTTGAGGAGAACAGCATGACTATCCCCAAAAACATCGTCTGCATCTGGTATGACACCGAGGCGGAAGCAGCGGCACGGTTTTATGCCGAGACCTTTCCCGATAGCCATGTCGGCAAGGTGAGCCGCGCGCCGAGCGACAATCCTTCGACAAAGGAAGGGGCGGTGCTGACGGTGGAATTTTCCGTCATGGGCATTCCCTGCATCGGGCTCAATGGCGGCCCGGCCTTCAAGCATAGTGAAGCCTTTTCCTTCCAGGTGACCACCGAGGACCAGGCAGAAACCGACCGCTACTGGAACGCCATTGTCGGCAATGGTGGCGAGGAAAGCATGTGCGGCTGGTGCAAGGACAAGTGGGGTGTTTCCTGGCAGATCACGCCGCGCGCCCTCAGCGAAGCCATGGCCGCCGGCGGCGACGAGGCAAGGCGGGCTTTTGAGGCCATGATGAGCATGAAGAAGATCGATGTCGCGGCGATTGAAAAGGCGCGGCGGGGCTCCTGATTCTCCCCACCCGGCCGGTAATGTTCACTTCGGATGCGCCGCTCTCGTCAATTCCTACTATGACACGGTGAGGATGAAACGCTCAACCTGAGCCCTCCCCTTTCTTCAGGGGGAGGAGCAGGCGTGCCCCTTGGCGCTTACTTTTTCAGCTTCAGCGGGCCGACCATCTGTTCGGGCTTCACTTCGGCGTCGAATTCTTCGCCGGTGAGGAGGCCCAGCTCGATTGCGGTCTCGCGCAGGGTCGAGCCGTTCTTGTGGGCGGTCTTGGCGATCTTGGCGGCGTTGTCATAGCCAATTTTGCGGTTGAGCGCGGTCACCAGCATCAGCGACTGATCAACCAGCTGCTTGATGCGCTTGCGGTCCGGCTCGATACCAATGGCGCAATTGTCGTTGAAGCTCTTTGCGGCGTCGGCCAGCAGGCGAACCGTCTGCAGGAAATTATAGGCGATGACGGGCTTGAAGACATTGAGCTCGAAATTGCCCTGCGATGCAGCAAAGCCGATGGCGGCGTCATTGCCCATCACCTGCGCCACAACCATGGTCATGGCTTCGGACTGGGTCGGATTGACCTTGCCCGGCATGATCGAAGAGCCGGGCTCGTTTTCCGGAATAGTGATTTCACCCAGGCCCGAGCGGGGGCCGGAGGCCAGCCAGCGCACGTCATTGGCGATTTTCATGAAGGCAACGGCCAGTTGCTTGAGCGCACCCGAAGTGCCGACAAAGGCGTCGTGGCCGGCGAGCAGGGCGAATTTGTTGGGGCCGGTGACGAAGTCATGGCCGGTGAGGGTGGCGATTTCTTTGGCCACGGTCACGGCATAGTCGGGATGGGCATTAAGGCCCGTGCCGACGGCGGTGCCGCCCAGCGCCAGTTCCTTGAGTTGCGGCATGGTCGCCTTGATGACGGCGACGGCATAGTCGATCTGCGCCACCCAACCGGAAATTTCCTGGCCAAGGGTCAGCGGGGTCGCGTCCTGCAAATGGGTACGGCCGATCTTGACCACGTCCATGTATTCTTCGGCCTTGGCATTGAGCGTGTTGCGCAGCAGCGCGACGCGTTCATAGAGATAGTTCTCGACCGCCTCGACCGCCGCGATATGCATGGCGGTGGGATAGGTGTCGTTCGAGCTCTGGCTCATATTGACGTGGTCATTGGGGTGGACGGGCTTCTTCGACCCCATCACGCCGCCGGCCATTTCAATGGCGCGGTTAGAGATGACCTCGTTGACATTCATATTGGACTGGGTGCCTGAGCCGGTCTGCCAGACGACGAGCGGGAAGTGGTCGGCGAGTTTGCCTTCGATCACTTCGTCGGCGGCGGCGACCACGAGGTCGCGGGTCTTTTCGTCCATCAGGCCGAGCTTGAAATTGGCGAGAGCCGCAGCCTTCTTGAGAATGCCGAAGGCCTTGATGATTTCGGTGGGCATCTTCTCCCCGCCAATATCGAAATTCATCAGGGACCGAGCCGTCTGCGCGCCGTAATATTTCTCGTTCGGCACTTCGATTGTGCCCATCGTGTCCGATTCAACGCGCGTGCTCATGGCTGGCTCTCCCGGGTGACGCTGCTTTTGCCAGCAGCAGGTAAAACGAAACGGCCGACCCCTTATGCCGGGATCGGCCGTTGCAATATCAGATCAAGCGCATGAGCGCCAAACAGCCTTTCGGCTTACTTCTTCGCAGCGAGGATCTGCCGGCCGCGATACATGCCGGACTTGAGATCGACGTGATGGGGACGACGCAGCTCGCCCGAATCCTTGTCTTCGACATAGGTCGGGTTGGCAATCGCGTCGGCCGAACGGCGGAAGCCGCGCTTCATCGGCGAGGTCTTGCGTTTTGGAACTGCCATTTTCGGTACTCCGAATTCAAAATCGTTGCGCCGCCGAAAGCGGCCAGAGAAATATCTCTGTCAGGATTGGTGGGGTCTATAGAGGAAGTGCAGGCGCTTGGCTAGGGGCTTCTGAACGACCAAAGGCAAAATCACGCCAGTGGCGCGATTTTAGAGAAGAAGGCCATGAGAGCTGGGCTCGAATGGCCGGGGGCCAACCTAAGCTGACAGAATATCAGTGAAGCCGAAGTCATTGCCCTTGAACAGCAGGGGCACATCATGGATGCGGGCGCAGGCATAGGCAAAACAGTCGCCCATGTTAAGGTCGGCCTTATGCCGCCCCTTGCCGAAGCGGGCAAAGGCTTCCACCGCCAAGCGCCCGATGGGGGGCGAGATATCAACATTTGTCGCGCCCACTTCGGCAACGAACTGGTCGACCAGGGCTTCGGCCTCCTCAACGGGGCAGGCGCGTTTGCGGGCGAGCCCGGCGATAGTTTCATAGAGCGAAAGGGGCGATACCATCGGGGTTTCAGCCTGTTCGAGCCGGCGTGCCAGGTCGGCGGCGTCATCCTCTCCGCTCAGGATGGAGATGGCCGCCGAGGCATCGATAAACATCAATCGTCCCCGGACAAGGCATCGAAAAATGCCTTGTCGGCGTCTGCGCCTGTCTCGGGATAGCTGCGATAGCGCCCGACCAGCGGCGCCAATCGCTGGCTGAGGGGCAATTTGTCCCGTTCGCGAGCGATTTCGGCTTCGACGGCCTGTCTTATGGTCTCGGTGAGACCTTGCTTGCGCATACGCGCCAGCTTGCGCACGGCGGCATCGGTGGTTTCATCCCGGACATAGAAGGCCACGTATATATCTCCTATCAGAAGAGTATATACGGCTGGAAGGGCGGTTTTGCAAGGCTTTCAGAGCGCCAGTCGCCCATCCTGTCCCACGCAGCTCGCCCGTTCCCCATATTCACGCGCGCGGGTTTCGACGATGCTGGCGACCCTGGCGAGACCGGCGCTGGGGCGGGCGGGGTTGCGCAGGATAGGGTTGGGCAGGGTGACGGCGAGGAGGCTGGCAGTGCGCCAGTCGAGGTTCTGCGGTTCGCGCCCGAAGGCGTGGAGCGATCCGGCGGCGACGCCGAACTGACCATCGGGACCCCATTCGGCGATATTGAGGTAGAGCTCCATGATGCGCTTTTTGGGCATGACCAGGTCGATATAGGCGGCCAGCGGCACTTCGAGCGCCTTGCGCAGGGCGCTTTGCTGGTTCCAAAGGAAGAGATTGCGCGCCAATTGCATGGTGATGGTCGAGGCGCCGCGTGTGTCGCGGCCGGCAAAGTAATTGCCGATCTCGTCGCGCAGGGCGGCGGCATCAATGCCCCAATGGCGGCAGAATTGCCCGTCTTCGGAAAGGATCACGGCGGCCTTCAGCCGGTCGGAAATATCGTCGATATTGCGCCATTCGCGGGTGACGTTTTGCCCGGTCAGCGTGCGCATCAGCATGGGCACGGAAATCGGCTGCACGACGATATAAAGCGGCGTCAGCAGGAGCGGAATGGCCACCAGCACGGCGATGATGCCGATTGGAATGCGGATGAACCGCCAGAATTTTCGTGCGCGCCGGGCCATGGCGCTGTGTAGCGGGCGCGATGGCGGAGGCCAACCCCTTGCCGCCCCGGCCCCAAACCGGCTAGCAACGAGCATGGCTGATTTCTCCACCGACAGTGCCGATTGCGCCCGCTCCGTCGAGGCCGCCCTGTCCGACATGCTGACAGGCGCGCGGCTTTCCGGGCCCGGTCCGATTGCCGAACAATTGGTGGCGGCGATGCGCCATGGCAGCCTTGAAGGCGGCAAGCGCTTGCGTCCGCTGCTGGTGCGTCAGGCTGCGGCGATCTTTTCGCTGCCGCCCGCTGCGGCGCTCAATGCCGGTCTCGCGGTCGAAATGGTCCATTGCTATTCGCTGATCCATGACGATCTGCCGGCCATGGATGATGATGACCTGCGCCGCGGCCGCCCCACGGTCCATAAAGCCTTTGACGAGGCGACCGCCATTCTGGCGGGCGATGCGCTGCTGACCCAGGCTTTTACCCTGCTGGCCGATCCCTCCACCCATGCCGATGCCAATATTCGCATTGCCCTCGTGGCAGAACTCGCTGCTGGCAGCGGCGGAGGCGGCATGGTGGGCGGGCAGATGCGGGATATCGAGGGCGAAAAGGGCGGCTTGTCCGAGGGCGATATCGCCGTGATGCAGGCGATGAAAACCGGGGCGCTAATCCGGGCTTCGGTACGGATGGGGGCGATTCTCGGCGGGGCCGATGCGCGGGCGCTCTCGGCGCTCACCGCCTATGCCGAGGCCGCCGGCCGCGCCTTTCAATTGGCCGATGATATTCTGGACGTGACGGCAACGCCCGAGGCTATGGGCAAGGCGACGGGCAAGGATGCGGGCCTTGGCAAGCAGACGCTGGTGGCCCGGCTCGGTGTCGATGGCGCGCGCAAGGCGCTCGATACCATCGTCAATGACGCCATCCTCGCGCTGCGCACCTTTGGCCCTAAAGCCGATGGTTTGCGGGCGACGGTGCGCTACTTTGCCAGCCGGGAGAAGTGAATTGGCCCATCTCGTCAGCGTCAATGTGGGCGAAGCGCGGCATATTCCCGGCTTTGGTCCGCTGACCGGCATCTGCAAGGAGCCGGTTTCCGGCCCGGTCGGAATCGGCCCGATGGGCATTGCCCATGACGCCATTGTCGATCAGCGCCATCATGGCGGCTCCGATCAGGCGATCTATCTCTATTTCGAGGAAGATTATCAGTTCTGGGCCAGCCAGCTCGATAACCTGCCTGCGCCGGGCCTCTTCGGCGAAAACCTCACCATTGCCGGCGCCACCAGCGCGCAAACCTGCATTGGCGACCGTTTTATCCTGGGCGATTGCGTGCTTGAGGTCACCTATCACCGCACGCCCTGCATGACCTTTGCCGCCCGCATGGGCGATCCGCTCTGGGTGAGGCGCTTTCATCGCGCCAATCGGCCCGGCGCCTATTGCCGCGTGTTAAGCCCCGGCCCGGTCGAGGCCGGCATGGCGGTGACGATCGTGCCCTATAAGGGTGAGCGGATCAGCGTCAGCGAATTAATGGCTTTCGATGGCAACAAAGACATTCCGCTCGATTTCATGCGCCGCGCCGTGACCACGCCCATCCGCGAAAAGACGCGCTTCAAATATGAAACGCGGCTGGCGAGTTTGTTTTGAGGATTTTATGAGCCTTTCTTCTGTTCAAGACGATCTTGCTGCCCGCGCGCCGGACCTTGCCGTGGTCGTCACCGAAGCCTCGACCGCCACTGTGCCATTGGCCGCCGAAGTGCATGGGGTCGAGCCGGGCCAGATTGCCAAAACGCTCTGCATCCGCGTGCGCGACGAGGAATTTCTGCTGGTGACGCGCGGCGATGCGCGGCTTGATAATCAGAAATCCAAGACTGCCTTTGGCGGGCGCCCGCGCATGTTGGGCGCCGAGGATGTGCTGCGGCTGACCAGCCATCAGGTGGGTGGGGTCTGTCCCTTCGGCCTGCCCGCGCCGCTGCCGATCTTTCTGGATGTGTCGCTGAAGATCTATGACCTCGTCATTCCGGCGGGCGGTGATACCCATGCTTCGGTAAAGCTCACCGTGGAGCGGCTGGCGCAATTGTGCGGCAATAAATGGGTCGATGCTTGCCAGCTGTCCGAGTAAGCGCCGCTCACATCGAGAATTTCATCACCTCACGTCTGGTGCTGACCCCGCTCGATTTTTATCCCGGGATCAGCCTTTATCGCGCGACGCCGCAATCCGGCCTCACCGCTTTTCTGACGGCAAACGGGTTTGAAGACGAGACGCCCTATTGGGCCTATGCCTGGGCGGGCGGGGCGGCGCTGGCGCTTTATCTTGAGAACAATCCCGAGACTGTGCGGAGGCGCAATGTGCTCGATCTGGGGGCCGGGTCGGGGCTGGTGGGCATTGCTGCGAGCCGGGCGGACGCGGCCAAGGTTTGGGCCAGCGAAGCCGATCCGCTGGGGCGGGTGGCGCTGATGCTCAATGCGAGGGCCAATGGCGCGTTGCTGGACCTCTGGACGGCAACGGGTTTGCCGCAGGCCGATATCGTCCTCGCTGGCGATGTGTTTTATGATGCTGGCGTGGCCGCGTTCATGCTGCCGCTGCTGCAGGGACTGGCGCGGCAGGGGAGCCGGGTTCTGGTTGGCGACCCCTTCCGGCGCGATCTGCCGCTGGCACATCTGGAGCAGGTTGCGGCCTATGCCGTGCCTGATATGGGCGGCGGGCCAAAGGTGGAAGCGGGCGTCTTTGCGGTCAAACCGGCGCTGGCCGATTGAACAAGGGGCCGGTTTCAGGCCGGCCCCTTGTTGTTCAGAGACCCTGATCGATCATCGTGATCCGGCCGGCCTCATAAGCGGCGCGGCAATCGTCCGCGTCGGCATTGAGATGGCTTTCCGAAGGGTTATAGACCGCGCCGGGACCTTCAAAGCGCGGATCGTCGCATTCATCGTCATTGGCATAGCTCGAGCTGTTGTCGCCAAATTCGATGGTGCTGCTGTCATAAGGCGCGCCGGCAATATATTCGGGCGTATAGACCGTGCGGATGGTGACCGAGCCGGCCTCTTCGAGCATCCGGCAATCGGTCGCGTCGCCCATCATGTCTTCGCTCAATAGCTTCTTGTTGGTTCCGGGGCCGGTGAAGCGCGGATCATCGCATTCGCCGTCATTGGCATATCGGGAATAGTCGGAGCCATAATCGAAGGGTTCGGGCGCCTGTTCGCCCTGATAGGTGATTGTGCCGAGATTGAATGCGGCGCGGCAATCACTGGCGTCCTTGGCGGCATTTTCGGGATAGACATTGCGCGCCATGCCTTCACCGGCAAAGCGCGGATCATCGCATTCGCCATCATTGGGCCAGGGCGTCGAATCGTCGCCAAAATAGATATCCGTCGGACCGCCCGGGGTCTTGAGTGTGATCATGCCATCGCGGAAGGCGATGCGGCAATCGGCGGCGTCATGCAGGATGTCGGCGTCATTGAGCACCGTCGCCATGCCCGCGCCTTCAAACCGCGGATCATCGCAGAGGCCATTCTTGGACCAGCTGGAATCATTGTCGCCAAAATCGATATCGTCGGCGCTGACCGCAGCAGCCTCGGGCGCCTCTGTTGTGACTTCGGTCGCCGCAGGGGCATCCGCAGCGGCTTCGGCGGGGGCGGTTTCCTCCGGCGCTGGCGTGGCCACAGCTTCCGGCGGATTTTCGGCCATTTCGGATGCCGGTTTCAGCGTGATGGTCCCGGCATTGAATGCGGCTTCGCAATCGATGGCGTCATGCATGATTTCAGCTTCGGTCGGCTGAAAGGCCATGCCCTCGCCGGTAAAGCGCGCATCGTCGCATTCGCCGTCTTCGGACCATTCGGAGGCGTTGTCGCCAAATTCGATTGGCCTATCCTGCGCCAGAGCGGGCAGGGCCGCGCCAATGGCGAATGTCAGCGCCACAAGGCCGTGTTTCAGGAAAATATTCGCTGGACGCATCGGAAGTCCCTCCCCGGATTGGCCGCGATTGTTGGACGGAGATTACAGCGAGTTTGCGGCGACCAACAGCGCCGAAACGAAGTTTATTCGGGGAGGCGCTTGGCCCGCTTTTCGGTGCGGGCAAACCACCAGGCCCCGCCCAGCACCAGCGCCGTGCCAATGGCATGGAAGAGGGTGAATTCCTCGCCGAGGATAAAGACCGCGAGGATAATGGTGGCGATGGGCCCGAGCGCCGCCGTCGACGAGGTGGCGCGGGCGCCGATGCGCGAAATGCCGGCATTCATCAGGAAGGATGGCAGGACCGTGCCGACGACGCCGAGCAGCAGACCGTAAAACCAGATGGAGGGAGTCAATTCGGCATAGCCGGAAACCCCGGACAGGATGGTGTTCTGGCCGATGGCGACGACCGCGGCGGTGGACATGCCAATGCAGGTGAAGAGCCCGGAGCCGATGATGACAATCTGGCTGCGGGCAAAGTGCTGGTAAAAGGCAAAGGTGATGGCCGAGCCCAGCACAAAGAGCGTGCCGATCAGTAAGCCGTCGGGTTGCACGGCAAGGTTCCAGCCGAAGACGACCAGCAGCCCCGAATAGGACAGCGCCATGGCCGGCACCAGCTTCCAGTTCATCCGGTCGCCAAAGAACCAGACGCCGAAAATCAGCACGAAGAACGGATAGGTGAAGAGCACCAGCCGCTCATATTGCGCCGAGACGAAGCTCAGGCCAAGAAAATCGAGATAGCTCGAAATGTAATAGCCCAGAATGCCGATGGCCATGGTGATGGCGAGGCGCTTCGGGGTCAGCAGGGCGCGCAGCTTTGCCTCGCGCCGCAGCATCATCACCAGAATGACGAGATAGACCGGCAGCGCCACGATCATCCGCAGGGCCAGCAGCATCTCGGTGGAGACGCCTTCGGCAAAAGCGAGCTTGATGAAAATGCCCTTGGTGGAAAAGAGCACGGCTCCCGCCAGCGCCAGGCCATAGCCAGTCATATCCATGCCGGCATCAGCCGGCGGCACCGTGTTTTTGGGGGAGGTCATCATGCGCCTTGGCGGGGAGGGGGCGAAACTGGAATATGCCTGCCCGCGGCGACTGTCAAAGATAACAGTCTGCTGACATTATCGCCTCAAGTGCTAACCGCGCGGATGGGCGCTGGCATAGCTTTCGAGCAGGCGCTCGGTGTCGACGGCGGTATAGATCTGCGTGGTCGAAAGGCTGGCGTGGCCCAGCAATTCCTGGATGGCCCGCAGGTCCCCGCCCTTGCCCAATAAATGCGTTGCAAATGAATGCCTTAGCGCATGGGGCGTGGCCGAGGGCGGCAGGCCAAGGGCCGAGCGGAGCTGCTCCAGACGAAGCTGGATAAGGCGCGGGGAGAGCACGCCGCCGCGCACGCCGCGGAACAGCGGCTCCTCGGGCCAGAGCTTGAAGGGTGAAAGTTTGATATAGGTATCAATGGCTTGGCGAACTTGCGCAATCAGCGGCACCATGCGGACACGCCCGCCCTTGCCGGTCACCCGCAGCACATCGGCCTCGAGGTCGGCCTTGGTGAGGGCGAGTGCTTCGGAAATGCGGAGGCCGGCGCCATAGCAGAGCGAGATCACCGCCATGTCGCGGGCAGCGACCCATGGCCGCTCTTCCATTTCGTCAGTCGCGGCAATGGTTTGCCTTGCCTCAACCACGCTTAGCGCCTTGGGCAGGGAGCGCGGGATTTTCGGCGTCTTGATGACATTAAGGGCTTCGGTCGCCAGCACATTCTCGCGCTCAAGAAAGCCGAAAAAGCTCTTCAATGCCGAAAGCACCCGGGCGAGCGAGCGCGAACCGAGACTTTCGCTGCGGCGCTGGGCCATGAAGGCGCGAATATCGGCGCCGCGCAATTCCTTGAGCGATTGCAGGGAGACGGGCCCGCCCATATGGCCGGCCAGAAAGCTGATAAACTGGCCCAAATCGCGCTCATAGGCCTCAAGCGTCTTGGGCGCGAGGCGGCGCACCGAGCCCAGTTCGCGCAGCCAGGCGGCCATCTGGGCACGGACAAATTCATCAGAAGCAAAAGCGCTGTCGGTCATGGAGCCATTCTGTTCCTGCGCCGGTAAAGCCGGGCTTAACCGGCATCTAGCCGAATCGCGGCGCTTGCCTATCTAAAAGAGCCATAGAACGGAACGCGCACAAACATGTTTGGTCCCGGCGACATTGTGGCAGTTATGGTGGGGGTGGCCGTGGAAGGCCCCTATTCCTATCGCGTGCCCGACGGCATGTCCCTTGAGCGCGGCTCCATAGTCGCCGTGCCGCTGGGGCCGAGGCTGACGCTGGGCGTGGTCTGGGGTGAGCCGAAGGATATGGTGGCGCATAACCGGCTGCGCGACATCGCCCAAGCCTATGATGTGCCAACGCTTTCCGAGGAGTTGCTCAAGCTTGTCGAATGGGTGGCGCGCTATACGCTGGCGGCGCCGGGGCAGGTTTTGCGTGGGGTCTTGCGTTCGCCTGAAGCGCTGGATGCGCCGCGTCCCGTGGTGGCCTACCGGCGCACCGGGCATGAGCCGGAAAAGCTGACGCCGGCCCGGCTGCGGGTGCTCGATACGCTGGCCGATGATATGGCCTGGCCAAAGGCGGCGCTGATCGGGGCAAGCGGGGTTTCATCCTCGGTGCTCGAGGGACTGGAGCGGGCCGGGGCGCTGGAGCGGCTTGAAATGCCGCCGCAGCCCGTGGTCTTGCCGCCTGACCCGGATGGCAATCCTGCCCAGCTCAATGACGAACAACAGGCCGCGCTTGGACAAATCCTGGCGCTCGACGCCCATGCGTTCGGCGTTGCCCTGCTCGATGGCGTCACCGGCGGTGGCAAGACCGAGGTGTTTTTCGAGGCGGTGGCCGATACGCTGCGCGCCGGGCGGCAGGCGATGATACTGCTGCCCGAAATTGCCCTGACCAACACCTTTATCGAGCGGTTCACCCGGCGCTTTGGCGCGCGGCCGGCCGAATGGCATTCGGACATGACGCCGGCGCAGCGGGCGAAGGTGTGGCGCGGCGTGCTCGATGGCAGTGTGCGGGCGCTGGTGGGCGCGCGTTCGGCGCTTTATCTGCCCTTCCGTGAGCTTGGCCTGCTGGTGCTAGATGAAGAGCATGACGGGGCCTATAAGCAATCTGAGGGCTTTACCTATCACGCCCGGGACATGGCCATTGTCCGGGCCAATCTGGCGCAGGCGCGGGTAGTTCTCTCCTCGGCCACGCCATCGGTGGAATCGCGCAACAATGCCAATGCCGGGCGCTATGCCCATGTGCGGCTTGAAGGGCGTTTTGCCGAGGCGGCCATGCCCGATGTGACCGCCATCGATATGCGGATCAATGGACCGGAAAAGGGCGAATGGATCGCGCCTGCTTTGGCGCGCGAAGTGTTCGCGGCGCTGGGCCGGGGCGAGCAGGCGCTGCTGTTTCTTAACCGGCGCGGTTATGCGCCGCTGACGCTGTGCCGCTCCTGCGGACATCAGTATCAGTGCCCCGATTGTTCGGCCTGGATGGTGGAGCATAGGTTTCGTGGCGTTCTCATGTGCCACCATTGCGGGCATGAAATGCGCACGCCCTCGACCTGCGGCGAATGCGGGACCGCCGACAGCCTCGTGGCGGTGGGGCCGGGCATTGAGCGGGTGGCCGAAGAGGCGGCGGCGCGGTTTCCCGATGCGAGGCGCGTGCTGCTCTCGACAGACATGGGCAGCAATGCCCAATTGCGCGAGCGTTTCGCTGAAATTGAGAAGGGCGACTACGATCTGATTATCGGCACGCAATTGGTCAGCAAGGGCCATCATTTTGAGAAACTCTCGGTGGTGGGCGTGCTCGATGCCGATCTGGGGCTGGCCCATGGCGACCCGCGGGCGGCGGAGAAAACCTTCCAGATTTTGACGCAGGTGGCGGGGCGGGCGGGCCGCGCCTCACGCCATGGTAAGGCGTTTTTGCAGACCTATCATCCCGACCATCCGGTGATGCGGGCCATGGTCAATGGCGACCGGGAAGCTTTTTATGCGCAGGAATTGCTGGCGCGCGAGGCCGGCGGAATGCCGCCATTCGGGCGGCTGGCGGCGCTGATCGTTTCGGCCAATGAGCAGCAGACCGCCATGGCCTATGCGCGGCAATTGCTGTCAGCGGCGCCAATGGCAGAAGGAATGCGGCTTTTCGGGCCGGCTGACGCGCCTATCGCCATGATCCGCGGGCGGCACCGTGTGCGCCTGCTGGCGCAGTCGGGGCGGGACTTTGATCTATCGGGCTATGTGCGCTTCTGGCTGGCGAGTGCGGAGAAGCCCAAGGGCGATCTCAAGGTGCAGGTGGATATTGATCCGATGAGTTTTATGTAGGTTGAGCTGTTTTGTTTGAAGGCTAGAGGTGACGCTGTGGGTCCATGCTTTGATGTAAGACGCGCACTACCTCAATGTGGCTCGGTCGGTCTTTGTAATAAATGACATGTGATCCGATGAGCAGTCGCAAATATCCCACCGACCACGGGACTGGCCGCCCTTTCATCGTTCCGGATGCAAGGTCGGCGAAGGCGACAATAAACTGCCGCAAGTAGTTGTCGGCCTGTGCGCCTGACCATTGGTCTCGGCTGTAGCGCCAGATGTCTTCCAGATCCGCATCGGCCTTGGGCGTCAGACGGTAGGAGCCACTAGGCGCCATATTTTTTATGCATCCGGTGGAGGAATTCTTCGCCGTCAAACGGCGTTGCCGGCCCCGACTCTTCTCCGGCGCGCAAAGCGTCGTGCAAGGCTTTCACTTTGGCCTCGTGTTCCTCGAGCAGGCGCAGCCCGGCACGCACCACATCGCTAGCCGAGCTGTAGCGGCCTGTATCGACCTGCTGGTCCACAAAATCGGCGAAGTGATCGCCAAGGGAAACGGATGTGTTTCTGGCCATGTTAAGTCTCCTTGGGTGTTATGGTACCAAAATTTGGTATCGGGACAATGGGTGGAATTGTGGTAGTCAGCCATAGGCTTTACGGAGTTCTCGGCTTGGAAGGGCTCCATCCTTAGGGCCCGCCCTGCCATTCGAGCGTAGCTCTCATGGCCTTCTCACCTCAAATCGCGCCAATGGCGCGATTTGCCCTGCGGGCCGGTTCGAAGTGCGACACTTTCGACACTATTGAATCAGCCCCGGAAGCCTTGCGTGGCGCGCTTGGGCTGTGTTAGAGCGGGCCCGACTTTCAAGGGGTCCGGCTCGAACCCCGTTTCCGAGCACGTCCAAGCGTTCATAAGCCGCCCGAGTTCCGGTCAACGGAACTGTTCAAGAGGGTCGGCCAGAGAGAGGGTGAAGCGGCATTGGCAGCGCAGAATTCAGTGCTTACCCAGATCGCGCGGCCATATGCGTCGGCGCTGTTTGATCTCGCCCAGAGCGAGAACCAGCTGGCAACGGTTGAAACCGGCCTTTCCGATATTTCCCGCCTGATCGGCGAGAGCGAGGACTTTTCGCGCTATCTCCGCTCGCCGGTGATCAGCGGCGACGTCAAGGCATCGGCGCTTGACGCGATCCTTGCCAAAGCCAAGTCCAATGCGTTGGTCGCCAATTTCCTGCGCCTCGTGGCGCGGAATGGCCGGCTCTTTGCCCTTGACCAGATCATTACTTCCTTCCGCGAACTGGCTGCTGCCGCCCGTGGGGAAACCACTGCTGAAGTCACCTCGGCTGCGCCGCTTACCGCTGCCCAGACCAAAGCTCTTGCCGCCACGCTCAAGGAGCGTCTGGGCAAGGCCGTGACGCTCACTCAATTCGTCGATCCCTCGCTGATTGGCGGCCTTCAGGTGAAGGTCGGCAGCCAGCTGATCGATTCTTCGCTCAAGACAAAACTCGCTGCGATGAAAATCGCCATGAAAGAGGTCGGATAATGGACATCAAAGCCGCGGAAATTTCTGCGATCCTCAAGGACCAGATCAAGAATTTCGGCCAGGAAGCCCAGGTTTCCGAAGTCGGTCAGGTGCTTTCCGTCGGTGACGGTATTGCCCGCGTCTATGGCCTCGACAAGGTGCAGGCCGGTGAGCTCGTCGAGTTCCCGGGCGGCGTGAAGGGCATGGCCCTTAACCTCGAAGCCGACAATGTCGGCGTCGTGATTTTCGGCAATGACCGCGCGATCAAGGAAGGCGACGTCGTCAAGCGTACCGGCGCCATCGTGGATACCCCGGTCGGCCTTGGTCTTCTGGGTCGCGTTGTCGACGGTCTGGGTAACCCGATCGACGGCAAGGGTCCGATCGAGCACACCGAACGCCGCCGCGTTGACGTCAAGGCTCCCGGCATTCTGCCCCGCAAGTCGGTGCATGAGCCGATGTCGACCGGCCTCAAGGCCATCGATGCGCTGATCCCGATCGGCCGTGGCCAGCGCGAGCTGATCATTGGCGACCGCCAGACCGGCAAGTCCGCCATCATTCTCGACACCTTCCTCAACCAGAAGCCGGCCCACGACGCCAATGCGTCGAACACCGACAAGCTGTTCTGCATCTATGTTGCAGTTGGCCAGAAGCGTTCGACCGTTGCCCAGTTCGTCAAGCAGCTCGAAGAGTCCGGCGCACTGCCCTACTCGATCGTTATCGCTGCGACCGCTTCGGACCCGGCTCCGCTGCAGTACATTGCGCCCTTTACCGGCTGCGCCATCGGCGAGTTCTTCCGCGACAATGGTATGCACGCTGTGATCGCCTATGACGATCTGACCAAGCAGGCCGTTGCCTATCGTCAGATGTCGCTGCTGCTGCGCCGCCCGCCCGGCCGCGAAGCCTATCCGGGCGACGTGTTCTACCTCCACAGCCGTCTGCTCGAGCGCGCTGCAAAGCTGAACGAAGATCATGGTCTTGGTTCGCTGACCGCGCTGCCGGTTATTGAAACGCAGGCCAATGACGTGTCGGCCTATATTCCGACCAATGTGATCTCGATCACCGACGGCCAGATCTTCCTTGAAACCAACCTGTTCTTCCAGGGTATCCGCCCGGCTGTGAACGTTGGTCTCTCGGTGTCGCGCGTGGGTGGTTCGGCCCAGATCAAGGCGATGAAGCAGGTTGCCGGTTCGCTCAAGGGTGAGCTGTCGCAGTATCGCGAAATGGCCGCCTTCGCCCAGTTCGGTTCGGACCTCGATGCTTCGACCCAGCGCCTTCTCAACCGTGGCGCGCGCCTGACCGAGCTGCTCAAGCAGCCCCAGTTCAGCCCGCTCAAGACGGAAGAACAGGTCGCGGTGATCTTTGCCGGCGCCAATGGCTATCTCGACGCGATCCCGGTCAGCAAGGTCGGCGATTTCGAGAAGACCGTGCTCTCGGCCCTGCGCGGCAAATATGCCGATATCCTCTCGACCATCGCTTCCGAAAAGCTGCTCAGCGACGATACGCGCGCCAAGCTGAAGTCGGCTCTCGATGAGATCAAGAAGACCTACGCGGCCTGAGGCCATTAGGGAGACGCTAGGCCCATGCCTTCGCTTAAGGACCTAAAAAACCGGATCGACTCGGTCAAATCGACCCAGAAGATCACCAAGGCCATGCAGATGGTCGCGGCCGCAAAACTGCGCCGCGCCCAGGAAGCAGCCGAAGCGGCACGGCCCTATGCAGAGCGCATGGGCAAGGTGCTGGCGGCGCTTGGCGCTGTCTATGATGGTCAGGAAAATGCTCCCGTGCTGCTTGGCGGTACGGGCAAGGATCAGGTGCATCTGCTGGTCGTCGCGACCGGCGAGCGCGGTCTGGCCGGCGGCTTCAACTCGTCCATCGCGCGTCTGGCGCGGGAACATGCAGCCAAGCTTCTGAGCCAGGGCAAGACGGTCAAGATTCTCACCGTTGGCCGCAAGGGTAATGACATCCTCAAGCGTCAATATCCCGAGCTGATCATCGACACCTTCAATTTCCGCGAAATCAAGCAGGTCGGCTTCGTGCAGGCCCAGCAGGTGGCGGACAAGGTGCTGGCGCTGTTCAACGCAGGCGAATTTGACGTCGCCACGCTGTTCTTTGCCAAGTTTGGCAGCGTGATCAGCCAGGTGCCGACGGCCCAGCAGATCATTCCGGCCAAGCTCGACAAGGTCGGCGGTGAAGGCGAAGTGGCTGCACCTGCCGTGCCCTATGAATATGAGCCGAGCGAAGAAGCCATTGTCGAGGACCTGCTGCCGCGCAATATCAGCGTGCAGATCCTGCGCGCCCTGCTCGAAAATGCCGCCTCGTTCTATGGCGCGCAGATGTCCGCCATGGACAATGCGACCCGGAATGCCGGCGAAATGATCGGCAAGCTGCAGCTGAGCTATAACCGCCAGCGCCAGGCCCAGATCACCAAAGAACTCATCGAAATCATTTCGGGCGCGGAAGCGCTCTAAGAAATCCAGCGAAGGACGAAACAAATGGCAGAGAAAAAGGCCGGTCGCGTATCGCAGGTCATCGGCGCCGTCGTGGACGTCACGTTTGATGGCCACCTGCCCGCGATCCTGAACGCTCTCGAAACCACCAATAATGGCCAGCGCCTTGTGCTGGAAGTGGCGCAGCATCTGGGCGAAAACGCCGTGCGCACCATTGCCATGGACACGACCGAAGGTCTGGTTCGCGGCGCTGAAGTGGTCGATACCGGCGCAGCTATCTCGGTTCCCGTTGGCGACGCGACCCTCGGGCGCATCATGAACGTCATCGGCGAGCCCATCGACGAAGCCGGCCCGATCGGCGAGAGCGCCAAGCGCGAAATCCACCAGGAAGCGCCCGCATTCGTCGAGCAGAATCCGGAAAGCCAGGTTCTGGTCACCGGCATCAAGGTCGTTGACCTGATCGCCCCCTATGCACGCGGCGGCAAGATCGGCCTGTTCGGCGGCGCCGGCGTGGGCAAGACCGTGCTGATCCAGGAACTGATCAACAACGTTGCCAAGGCGCACGGTGGTTATTCGGTGTTTGCGGGCGTGGGTGAACGCACCCGCGAAGGCAATGACCTTTACCACGAAATGATCGAATCGGGCGTGAACAAGGACCCGCATGAGAACGGTGGCTCGGCTGCCGGTTCCAAGTGCGCTCTCGTGTTCGGCCAGATGAACGAGCCCCCGGGCGCCCGTGCCCGTGTGGCCCTGACTGGTCTCACCGTTGCTGAAAACTTCCGCGACCAGGGCCAGGACGTGCTGTTCTTCGTGGACAACATCTTCCGCTTCACCCAGGCAGGCGCTGAAATGTCGGCTCTGCTCGGTCGTATTCCTTCGGCTGTGGGTTACCAGCCGACGCTGGCGACCGACATGGGTCAGATGCAGGAACGCATCACCACCACCAACAAGGGTTCGATCACCTCGGTGCAGGCCGTTTACGTGCCCGCCGACGACTTGACCGACCCGGCGCCGGCAACCTCGTTTGCCCACCTTGACGCGACCACCGTGCTGAACCGCGCCATCTCGGAAAAGGGTATCTACCCGGCCGTGGATCCGCTGGCATCCAACTCGCGCATTCTGGACGCCAATGTTGTTGGCCAGGAGCACTACGACACGGCCCGCCGCGTGCAGGAAGTGCTGCAGAAGTACAAGGCGCTGCAGGACATCATCGCCATCCTGGGCATGGACGAGCTTTCCGAAGAAGACAAGCTGACCGTGGCCCGCGCCCGCAAGATCGAGCGCTTCATGAGCCAGCCTTTCGACGTGGCTGAAGTGTTCACCGGCTCGCCCGGCGTGTTCGTGCAGCTGGCTGATACCATCAAGGGCTTCAAGGGCCTGGTCGATGGTGAATATGACCACCTGCCGGAAGCCGCCTTCTACATGGTCGGCACCATCGAAGACGCAGTGGCCAAGGCCCAGAAGCTGGCCGCACAGGCTGCCTAATTCAGACGCGGGCCGTGCGCGGCCCGCTTGTCTCGTCAAGGAGCCCGGATGACAATTCGGGCTCTGTTGCCAAAGGACACTAAAGAATGGCTGAAGGCCTCAAGATCGAGATCGTATCGCCCGAGCGGCTGGTGCTGTCCGAAACCGTGACCTCGGTCACCGTGCCCGGCACCGAAGGCTATTTCACGGTCATGAACGACCATGCGCCCTTCATGACCACGCTGCGTCCCGGCTTCATCACCGTGACCAAGGATGGCGGCCAGGCCAGCGTCTTTTTCGTGCGCGGCGGCTTTGCCGATGTGTCGCCGGAAGGTCTTACCATTCTGGCAGAACAGTCCGTGCCGTTTGCCGAGTTCGATCACTCCGATCTCCAGGCGCAGATCAAGTCGGCCGAAGCACAGCTTGAAAGCGCGGCGACGCCGGAAGACAAATCCTATGCCCAGGAAGTGGTGAGCGGATTGCTCAATCTGGCTATCGAAGCGCAGCATATCGACGGCGCCCACGTCCACTAAGCCGATCTGTCAAAAATTTCAGCAAAGGCCGCTTCTTTTGGAGGCGGCCTTTTGCATTAAAAATGACCAGCCCGCCCATTGTTTAAGCAAGTCATTGATATACAACGAAAAAATGCGTTTCTCAATATCCGCTTAATCTTTGCCCGCCAATCTCTGCGCGGGCGAGGATCATCAGGGCCGGGTGCGGCCCGGCAGCGGAGTTTTTCATTATGGTCGCATTTTTGGGCAATCTGCGCCTGACCTTTGCCATTTCCGCCATGACAATCGGCGCTCTTCTGATCGCTGTTCTGGCTGTGCTGGGTGGCGTGTTCGTGAGCCTCAGCGGTTCGGTGCATCGCGACACGCAAGTGGCGCTCAACAGCACCATGCGCATTGCCGGACAGGTGCTGCAGGTCAGCCTGCCGAGCCTTGAGGTGATGTCCGACGAGGCGGGCAATGTCGTGGGCCTGCAGGCCATAACCATGCCCCGCTTCAGGACCAATGATGTCATCGATGCGGTATCACGCGTCGCCGGACAGCCGGTGTCGGTCTATGTGCTCGACCCCGAGACGAGCCCTGATTTCCAGATGGGCAGCACCAGCCTGATCGACCCCGACGGCGCAAGGCTGAACGATGTTATCGGCGCTGACACTCCTCTTCATGCGGCTTTGACAAGCAATAGCGCCATCCAGACGGACGCCAATATTTACGGGGCGGACTATGCGCTGCGCTATCAGCCCATTGCGCGTGCAGATGGTTCGGTGATCGGCGCGATGATGGTTGGGGTGGCGAGGGCGCCGATTGAGGCGGTGCTGGGCCGCACCATGCAGACCCTGGCGGTCATAGGATTTCTTGCCCTGGTCGCTATCGGCGCGCTGGCGCTGGTGCTGTCGCGCCGCCTGACCAGGCCCATCCCGCAGCTTTCTGCGGTGATGAGCGCCGTGGCCGACGGCGACCTCGGGCAGGTGGTGCCATATCACGATCGGCGCAATGAGATCGGCGCCATCGCGCGGGCGGTGGAAATCTTTCGTGCCAATGCGGCAGAGAAAGCCGCGCTTGATGCGAAAGCGCAAATGCATCTGGCCGAGGCCGCCGACCATACCGGCCAGTTGCAGGCCATTTCGCGCTCGCAGATTGTGGTGGAGTTCAATCTCGACGGGACGGTGATCGGGGCCAACGAGAACTTTCTGGCTCTGTTGGGCTATGAACTGGCCGACATTGTCGGCCATCCCAATGCACAATTCCTCTTTGATGCCGACCCGGCCAGCGCCTCCTATCGCCAGTTCTGGGACGATCTGGCGGGCGGCGAATTCAAGAGCGGCGAATATCGGCGCCGGACAATTTCCGGGCAGGAAGTCTGGATCCAGAGCACATTTACCCCGATCAGCGATCCGGCGGGCGTGCCTTACAAGGTGGTGCAGTTTGCCACCGACGTGACCGCCCGCAAGCAGTCCGTTTCGGCCATTGGCGCGGGCCTGAAGCGGCTGGCGGAGGGGGACCTCACCGCGCTCATCAATCAGCCCTTCCCACCCGAGTTCGAGGATTTGCGGGTGGCGCTCAATGGGACCGTCGAGCGCTTTGCCGAGGTGATCGGCCAATTGCGCCATACGGCGGGCTCGCTGCGCACGGCCAGCGGCGAATTGCTGTCGGGCGCCAACGATCTCAGTGAACGCACGACGCGCCAGGCGGCGACCATCGAAGAAACCTCTGCTGCCATGGAAGAACTGGCCAGCACGGTTGCCGGCAATGCGGGTATGGCCGAAGACGCGGCCAGCAAGGCGCAGGCGGTGTCGGCTGCGGCTGAACAGAGCGGCGCTGTCATGGGCCAGGCCAATGAGGCCATGCTGCGGATCACCCAGTCTTCGACCAAGATTTCGAGCATTATTGGCCTGATCGACGACATTGCCTTCCAGACCAATCTGTTGGCGCTCAATGCCTCGGTGGAGGCGGCGAGGGCCGGCGAGGCGGGCAAGGGCTTTGCCGTCGTGGCCGTGGAAGTGCGCCGGCTGGCGCAGTCCGCGGCGCAGGCTTCGGCGGAAGTGAAGGCGCTGGTCGAGCAGAGCCGCGAGGAGGTGAAGGGCGGCTCAACGCTGGTCGAGGCGGCCAGCGCGAAACTGGAGGCCATGCTCGGTGCGGTGAAGCAGAACAATGCACTGGTGCAGGCCATTGCCCGTGCCAGCCGCGAGCAGGCGGCCTCCATCGAGGAGGTCAACAGCGCCGTGCGCACGCTTGACCAGATGACCCAGCACAATGCGTCGCTGGTTGAACAGACCAATGCGGTTATTGAGCAGACGGAGGGGCAGACCCACCGGCTCGACGACATTGTCAGCATTTTCCGCATTGAGGCAGTGGAGCCGCGGCTCGCGACGGCCCGACAGGCGGCGGCGTGATCGGTTAAGCGAGCGCTGCCGTCACCAGCGCCCGGGCGTGCAGATCGGTAGTGTCAAAGGTTGGCAGCGGGCTCACGCTGTCATCAATCAGCATGGAGATTTCGGTGCAGCCGAGGATGACAGCCTGGGCGCCACGCGCGGCGAGGCGCTCAATGGCGGTCACGTAGATGCGCCGGGATTCCTCGCGGATGATGCCACGGCAAAGCTCTTCATAGATGATGCCATTGAGATTGGTGCGATCAACTTCAGGAATGAGGGCGGTCAGTCCGCGTTCGGCCAGACGATCCTTGTAGAACCCCATTTCCATGGTGAAGCGCGTGCCCAAAAGGCCGATAGTGTCATAGCCATCAGCCAGCAAGGCCTCGGCGGTTGGATCGGCAATGTGAACGAAGGGCGCGTCTATCCCGGCAGTGACCGCGTCGGCCACCACATGCATGGTATTGGTGGCGAGGCCAATGATCCCGGCGCCGGCATTGACGAGGCCCCGCGCGGCGCGATTGAGCACGGCGCCGGCCTTGTCCCATTCTCCGGCGGCCTGCATTTCGGCAATGGGCGCAAAATCTACCGAGTGCATGATGACCGGGGCCGAGTGCAATCCGCCGAGGCGAGAACCCGTTTCTTCGTTGATAATGCGATAGTAATGCGCTGAGGATTCCCAGCTCATGCCGCCGATCAGGCCGATGGTTTTCATAGACGGCTCCTCGGCGCGTCAGACATGGGTGAAGCGTTGCGGAATATCGGCAAAGGCCTCAACGACCTTTTCATAGGCCTCGCGCTTGAAGGGCACGATGAGGGATGGGGTGCGGGTCAGCTTTTCCCAGCGCCAGGCATCAAATTCGGCGGGATATTTGCCCCCGCCCGGAGCGTCGACATTGATTTCGCTGTCCTTGCCGGTGAATGCGAAGGCGAACCAGCGCTGACGCTGGCCGCGATATTTGCCCTTGAGGGCAATGCCCAAGGCTTCATCGGGCAGGTCGTAATAGATCCATTCGGGCGCCTCGGCGAGGAGGCTCACCGTCGTAATATTGGTCTCTTCATGCAGCTCGCGCAGGGCGGCCCGCAAGGCGTCTTCACCCTTGTCGATGCCGCCCTGGGGCATCTGCCATGGCGCTTCGACCTCGGAGCGGTCCTCGGTGCCTTCGTCGGGCTTACGGCGTCCAATCAGCACATTGCCCTGGCTGTTGAAGACGACAACGCCCACGCAGTCACGATAGGGCATGGCTTCACGGTTCGGGAGGCTCGGCATTAATGGTCTTTTCTATTTCATGATCGCGCTGGCAGGCACCAGCGCAATTCCCTTGGCATCCAATTCCTGCGACCATTCGGCCACGGCCTGCACAGATATGGGCAGTGCGCCGACAATACCAATGGCCTGACCAGACTCCAGCGCCTGTGCCTCAAGGCTGGCAAGCGCTGCGAGAATGGATGCGCGGGAGGGATTGGCGTCAATCATCAGATTGGCGCGGGCAAAGGGGACATTATTGGCCCCGGCCAGTTGCTGGGCCACGGAGCGATTTGAGGAGCCATCGTCGAGATAGCCGATGCCCCGCGTGCCCAGTTCTTCCATGATGGGCGAGAAATCGGCGGTGGAGGCGGTGAAGCGGGCGCCCATATTGTTGATGACGCCGAAATAGCCGCCAAAACGGGCCATCAGCCAGAACAGCTTTTCAAGGTTTGCCCGCGGCGCTTCGCCGGTCAGCATGGTGTGGGGGCCGGGATCGTTCTGGGGGAAGTCGAAGGGCTCGAGCGGAATTTCGAGCATGATCTCGTGCCCGGCGAGGCGGGCCGAGGCGACGGTCGATTCCAGCGAACGGCCATAGGGGGCAAAGGCGAGCGTTACGTTATCGGGCAGGGTATCGATGGCTTCGAGCGAACCCTGTTCGTTGATGCCGAGCCCGGTGACGACAATGGCGACCTTGGGCCCGTCGGCGGCAGCGCCCAGTTCGGCGGGGCGGCTATAGGCGCTAAAGGGCGTCTGGCCCGTGGTCGATTTGCGCGGAATAGGGCCGTTGGAGGTTTCTTCGCTGAGATCGGGCAAAGCGCCGGATTCGTCGGGGATCTGGCCAAAGCCGATGCTGGCGCCGGTGCCGGGCGCCGGCGGCGCAGGAGTTTCGCCAACAGGATATTGCTGGGGATCGGGAGTGATGGTTGCGGGGCCAGAGGCGACACTATTGGCCACGGTATTGCCGTCGCGGGTGCTGACAATCGCCACTTCCTGGCTGGGGCGGCCGCCATTGGGATCGTCCACCATCACCAGCCGCAGAACAATGCCGAGTGCAATCAGCCCGATAATGGCAAACAGAAACCGGGCCAGCGGAAAACGGAAACGCGTCGGGCTGCGTTTTCGACCGGTTAGGGGTTTGCCGAGATCATTGGCCATGATGGCTCTGGTCAGGTCCTTTGGGTGGATGGAGCCCGGGACCATGAACGCCCCGGGCCGATGATGTTCTTTGCTGCGCCGACCTATTCGGCAACCGGCGGATAGGCCGGATTGGTCTCTTCGCCATTGATCAGCTTGATCGCATATTGCAGCTGGGTGTCGTCTTCCTTTTCGGCCGGGACATAGACCGAAGAGCCGACGGAGGTTTCTTCCTGGCCTTCAATGGTGATGTGTCCGGCAAGCCCGGCTTCACCGATGATCTCGTCGCGACCGGCAAATTCGGCAGGCACCTTCTGCAGTATCTCGATATCGGGCGTGATGCCCAGGGCCTGGATGGAGCGGTTTTCCGGCGTGTAATAGCGCGCCGTGGTCAGCCGCATGGCGCCATCGGGGCCGAGCGAGATAATGGTCTGCACCGAGCCCTTGCCGAAGGAACGCGTGCCCACAAGGGTAGCGCGCTTGTGATCCTGCAAGGCGCCGGCCACGATTTCAGAGGCCGAGGCCGAGCCACCATTGATCAGGACAACCACAGGCACATCGGCAAGCTGGGCGTCCAGCGGGTCGGGCGCGGCGTCATAGCGGGCGCTTTCGGCTTCGCTGCGGCCGCGGGTGAGGACGACGGCGCCCTGATCCAGGAAGGCGTCGGCGACATAGACCGACTGGTCCACAAGGCCGCCGGGATTGTTGCGCAGGTCAAGGATAATGCCCTTGGGGGCAACGCCATCGCGTTCCTTGTAGATCGCTTCAATGGCCCGTTCGATGCCGATATAGGCCTGTTCGGAGAAGCGCAGCAGGCGCAGGACGGCGACGTCGCCTTCCATCGACCAGCGCACAGCGCGCAGGGCGATATTGGCGCGGGTCAACTCGAATTCGAGTGGCTCGGCGACGCCCTCGCGAACAATGGTGACGGTGATCGGCGTACCAATTGGCCCGCGCATCTTTTCGACCGCTTCGTCGAGGGTGAGGCCCTGAATAGAAACCCCGTCCAGCTCCACAATGTAGTCATTGGTGAGAATGCCGGCGCGGGCCGCCGGAGTATCGTCGATGGGCGAGACGACACGAATGACGCCGTCTTCCATCATGACTTCAATGCCAAGCCCGCCAAACTGGCCGGAAATGTCCTGACGGGTATCGTCATAGTCAGCTGGGGGCAGATAGCCCGAATGCGGATCGAGCGAGGTCAGCATTCCCTGAATAGCGGCGCGAATCAGCTCCTTCTCATCCGGCGGATCGACATATTCGGCGCGAATGCGATCGAAGATTTCGCCGAACAGATTGAGGTCCGAATAGATCTCCAGCGGATCGCGGGACGCGGAGGCGCGCTCTTCGGCGGTGGGCTCAGGCTGCTCGCCATTGGGATTGGGCGCCTCTTCGGCCGGGGCCGGAGTCTGGTCCTGGGCAATCAGCATGGTGGCCGGCACAAGCAGCACCACGCTCAGGGCAAGGACGCGAAGAAGGGGGAAACGCATGGATATTTTATCCCGTCTGTTCATTTTGCGCCCACCACCCGGCTGGGTTGAAAGGCTCGTTGTTCTGTCGCATTTCAATATAGAGAGTGGGCAGGTCGGCGCCAGCATTGGTCGTTACCGTACGGCCAATTGTGCGTGATCCCATAGTGCCCAGCGGTTCGCCCATCAGCACAAATTGCCCCACATCGACACTGATCGCCTCAAGGCCGGCCAGGAGAGCCGTATAGCCACCCCCGGTATTGAGAATGATGATCTGGCCATAATTGAGGTAAGGCCCCTTGTAGAGAACCCAGCCATCGGCGGGGGAAACAACCTGGGCCTGCGCGCGGGTGATCATGGACTGGCCCTGGGAAATGCCGCCCATGCCGTCATTGGCGCCAAAGTCCACCGCGACATCGCCATTGACGGGAAGGGCGAGATAGCCCCGGGCAAGTGGGAAGGGCACGCCGGGCATGGTGCGGGCGGGGTCGGCAAAGGCGAGGCGAATGGCGTCCGGGGAGAGGGTCGGCAGGTCCGGGTCCTGCGCCGTGGCTGGGGCAGCAGTGGCGCCGGCGGCGGCGCGGGCGGAAAGGGCCCCAATCAGCTCACGCAGAGTGCCGGCGCGTTCGGCCAGGGCCATGGCCTCGGCCTCTTCGGCTTCGAGGGAAGCGCTGACCTGCGTAATGCCCTGTTTCCGCGCGGCAATGAGCGTCGCGATGCGGAGCTGCTCTTCTTCCAGCACGTCGTGATTGGCCTTGAGCGTCGCTTCTTCCTCCAGCGCTGCACGCTTGATGTCGGTCAGGGCTTTCATGTCTTTGGCGACGGCATCGGCGCGCTCGCGCAATTGCGGCACGATGGACGCGATCAGCATGGCGCCACGGGCCGAGCCCAAAGCGTCGCTCGGGTCGACGATCAGCGCGGGAGGCGGATTGAGGGAGATGCGCTCGAGGGCGGCGAGGACATTGGCGACTTCGGCATCGGCGCCATCGAGGCGCCCGCGCACGTCGAGTTCGGCGACGATGAGTTCGGAGATGCGATCTTCGACGTCGGAAATCTCGATTTCGGCCAGCTTGACGCGCTGTGCGGCAGCGATGAGGGCGGCGCTTTGCTGGGTGCGGTCGCCTTCCATGGCGGCGATTTCCGCTTTGAGCTCGGCGATGCGCTCCTGGCTGATCGTCAGTGAGGCTTCGACGGCCTCAAGGTCCGCGGCGCTGGGGGCGGTGGAGTCTTCAGGGGTTTCAGAGGGTTCGGCAGGCTCTTCGACGGGCGGGGGCGTCTCGAGTTGCAGGCCGGGGCGGAGGTCGGTGGCGAGGGGAGCTTCGGACCCGGTTTCGGTCTGGGCGAGCAGTGGCAAAGCAGCCGCGCCGGTGAAGAGGACACCGGCCAGCAGGGCTTTTGCAATGCTTGCCGGCCGCGCGGGCATGGCGTCTCCTTTAGGGGTCACCCCCCGAATCAATTGCGGCACCATAGCAAAGGCCCGGCAAACCGCCGGTTAACATTGCTTAACCATAAAGGTCTTGGCGTTAGCAGACTGTTGACCTTGAGCGTGACGCATAGGGGCTTAACGCGACAGTTGAGGCAAAAATCTGTTCACCCTCCAGCCGCCCACTAATCACCCCGATGATAGGGGTGGCCGGAGAGGATGGTGGTGGTGCGATAGAGCTGTTCGGCGAGCATGATGCGCACCAGCTGATGCGGCCAGACCATGGGCGAAAAGCTGATCGAGAGATCGGCTGAGCGGACAAGATCGGGGTTGATGCCATCGGCGCCGCCGATGACGAAACCCACGGCGGGGCGGCCATCATCGCGCCAGCGGGCGAGCTGGTTGGCAAAGGCGTCCGAGGACATGGATTTGCCGCGCTCGTCGAGCGTGACGACGATGCCATCGGGCAGAGCGGCGCGGAGGGCTTTGGCCTCCTCGCCCTTGCGGGCAGCAGCGGAGCCGGCGCGGGATTCGGAGAGTTCGGTCACCTCAAAGCCGGTAAGGGCCAGCGGCTTGCCGGAAGCGGCGGCGCGATCAAGATAGCGTGCGACCAGCTCCCGCTCGGGGCCGGACTTCATCCGGCCCACCGCTGCTATGGCAATGCGCATGAGATGCGGTCCCGGCAGAACTCAGTGCTGGTCGGCGGCGAAATCGGCCTGCCACATCTTTTCGATGTTGTAGAACTCGCGCACTTCGGGGCGGAAAATGTGGACGATGACGTCACCCGCATCGACCAGGACCCAGTCGGCATTCGGCAGACCTTCAACGCGTGGCTTGCCATAGCCGCCATCGCGCAAAGCGGTGATCACCTGATCGGCCACGGCGCCGACATGGCGCTGCGAACGGCCGGAGGTGACAACCATGTGATCGGCCAGCGAGGATTTGCCGGTGATGTCCACCGCGACCGTTTCTTCGGCCTTGGCGTCATCAAGCGTGTCGAGAATGACATCGATCAGGGGTTTTGCGGGGCCGGCGGCATTGGCCGGGGGAGCGGAGGTGGTGTTGTCGGGCAGCGCGGCCATCAGAAACGGCCTTCTGCCCATGCGCGAGCATGGGTCATGCGAGAGTTAAGCATCCTTGGTTGTTGATCGGAATGTTGCGGCGTCGTGGCAAACGGCAAGCCGTCAGTTCCTGATGTCAAAAAGACTGGGTCAAATATGCGCCTTTTATGCGGATTTCGCAAGATCAGCCCTGATCACGCTGCTGCGCCCTGATGGCGCTGGACGAGAGCGCCGACTGGCGGCCATGGAGATAGATCCAGGCGGGGGCGGGGAGACGCGCCAAAATGGGGGCATCCATGGCGTCGACCTGGGCGTGATCCAGGGTTGCCGCGGCGCGTGAGGCAAGGGCGCGATTGCCGGAGCCGGGCCGGACATAAACCGCCATGGGCAGCGCCGCCGCAATATCCTGCCAACGCTCCCAGCGATGGAAATCGGCAAGGCTATCGGCGCCCATGATCCAGACAAAGCGCCGGTCGGGCAGGGTGCGGGTGAGGAAACGGACGGTCTGCCAAGTATAGGTGAAGCCTTTGGCGGCCTCAAAGCCGGTGACGCGAATGCGCGGATGGGTGATCATTTCCCGCGCTGCGGTGACCCGATCGGCCAGCGGGCGGAGTTCGCTATGGCTCTTGAGCGGATTGCCGGGCGTGACCAGCACCCAGAGCGCATCGAGCTCGAGACGGCGCAGGGTTTCTTCCATGACCAGGACATGGCCTTGATGGATGGGATTGAAACTGCCGCCGAAAAGGCCGATGCGCATCCCGGCCGCCGAGGGCGGCAGATCGGTTATGCCCGGAATGCGCAGCGGCGGACGCAGGCTCAAGGCCGCAATTGTCCGTTGCCGCGGACGCGGTATTTGAAGCTGGTCAATTGTTCGACACCGACGGGGCCGCGCGCGTGCATCTTGCCGGTGGCAATGCCGATCTCGCCGCCAAAGCCGAACTCGCCGCCATCGGCAAACTGGGTCGAAGCATTATGGACGAGGATGGCGCTGTCGATTTCGTTGAAGAATTTTTCGACTGCGGCTGGGTCCTCGGCGATGATGGCCTCGGTGTGGTGGCTCGAATAGTGCTCGATATGGGCGATGGCGGCTTCGAGGCTGTCGACGATTTTCACCGAGATGATCGCGTCCTCATATTCGGTCTGCCAGTCCTGTTCGGTCGCAGCGATGGCCTCGGGGATCATCGACATGACCGTGGCGTCGCCACGAATTTCACAGCCCTTGGCGATCAGCGCCGCGA
>JAEYTY010000024.1 GCA_023433775.1 Pseudomonadota bacterium
GCGGGAAACCGGGCTTTTTTGTGATGTTGCCTATTGGGCACAGGGGCAGGTGTGCTCAAATCAGGGTTAAGTGTTGGACGGAAAAGCGGTTTGTTGAGGGGCCCGCCCGGGGAAAATCACCCTTCTGTAAGCTTGAATTCGATGCGGCGGTTGCGGCGATAGGCTTCGTCGGTTTCGCCCGGATCGATAGGGGTGAATTCGCCGAAACCGGCGGCCACGAGCCGGTTGGGCGACACGCCGCGCGACACCAGATATTGCGCGACCGAAATGGCGCGGGCGGCCGACAGCTCCCAGTTGGACGGGAAGCGGGCATTGGAAATCGGCCGGCTATCGGTGTGGCCGTCGATGCGCAGCACCCAGTTGATGTCGGTCGGGATTTCGGTTTCGAGCTGCAGAATGGCGTCGGCAAGGGCGTCGAGATCAGGCAGGCCTTCACTCTGCACATCGGCCTGGCCGGGGTCGAACAGAACTTCGGACTGGAAGACGAAGCGGTCACCCACCACCCGCACATCGGCCCGGCCGGCGAGGATATCGCGCAACCGGCCGAAGAAGTCGGAGCGATAGCGGCTGAGCTCCTGCACGCGCTGGGCGAGAGCCACGTTCAGTCGGCGGCCGAGATCGGCAATCTGGGTGCGCGATTCCGCATCGCGGGCCTCGGAGGCCTCAAGCGCGGCTTCGAGCGCACCGATCTGGCTACGCAGGGCCGCCAATTGCTGATTGAGCAGCGTGACCTGAGCATTGGCTTCGTCCGACAGGCGCTCGGCGGCGAGGAGGTCGGACTGGAGGCCGGCTATGGTGCCATCGCGATCGCCGATGCCTTCGCCGATCCCGGCGAGTTGGCTTGTGAGGGCGTCATTCTCGTCTTCGGCCCCGGCCAGGGTTGCGGTGAGCGAGGCCAGTTGTGAGGTGAGGTCGTCCGAGTTGGCGCGCTCAAGTTGCAGCAGTTCGGTGAGTTCGGCGATCTGGCCATTGAGGCGCGCGAGGGCTGTGTCGCGGCCCTGAATTTCCTGACCGAGGAAGAACTGGGTCAGCATGAACAGCGACAGCATGAAGATGATGACGAGCAAAAGGCTCGACAGGGCGTCGACGAATCCCGGCCAGTAATTGGCTTCCTGTCGGCGGCGGGCCCGGGTCGACGCCATGGCCTAGTTCCGGTTCTCGTTGTCAGCTTCGTTGAGCATGGCCTCGATCAGGTCGCGCAGCTTTTTATTGGTTTCGCCCTGCTCGACCATGTAGCGCCGGAGATCGTCCTGCTCGGTTCGGATGTGTTTGACCAGCCCGTCAATGCCGCGGGCCAGTTCGGCCATGGCGCGAATGGCGTTTTGCGAGGAACTCTGGTTCTGCATGTTGGCGCCGAGGCGCTCGATCATGGCCTGCATATCGGCACCGGCAACGCCCATGGAATTGGCCTGCATGGCGGTGACCGGATGATCAAGCTCCGTCATCGAGGTCATCCAGTCTTCAAGGTCCGTATAGAAGGCGTTCTGGGCCTGGCTGGTCTGCAGATCGAGAAAGCCGAGCACCAGCGAACCCGATAGGCCGAAGAGCGATGACGAAAAGGCCGTGCCCATGCCACCGAGCGGGGCGACGAGGCCCTCCTTGAGATTGGTGAACAGCGCCGCACTGTCACCGGAGGTGACGTCGAGCGCATTGATGACATTGGCTACCGAGCTCACGGTTTCGAGCAGGCCGAAGAAGGTGCCCAAAAGGCCAAGGAAAACCAGCAGGCCAGTGAGGTAGCGCGATGTGTCCTTGGCTTCGTCGAGGCGATTGCCGACAGAGTCCAGAATGGAGCGCATGGAGGACGGCGTGATGATCGCCTCGCCGATCCGCTCGCGCAGAATGCCGGCGACCGGGGCCAACAGGATGGGTGGGCGAACGCTGGTCACATTGCCGTCCTGCAGCGAATTGACCCATTTCACTTCCGGGAAGAGACGGAAAATCTGGCGGAAGCTGAGGAAGATGCCAATCGCCAGGGTGAAGAAGATCAGCCCGTTGATGAAGGGATTGGCCCAGAAGAAGCTGACAATGGTGGTGAACAGAATGGCCGCCACCAGCGCCACCAGCACCAAAAAGATGATGATCTTGATGAGGTAAACGGTGGGACTGGCGAGGTGATAGGGATCGTAATCTTGCGTCATCTTTGCCGAACCCTGCCCCTCATGCGCAAATCATCCACCCCCCGAGTCTAGAGGCGGCTGAAAGGCCTGACAATTAGAAAGGTTAATAGAGCGGCAGGACGTGATGCGCGCAGAGGCTACTGAATGGGCTTCAGAGTCTTGAGCAGCGCGCCCTGAATGTGCTCGTTGCCGGCGACAATCTGGCCGTTCCAGACTGATCCACCCTGACCCGCAAAGTCGGTGACGGTGCCGCCCGCCTCGCGCACAAGGAGCTGGCCGGCAGCGACGTCCCATGGGGCGAGACCGGCTTCCCAGAGGCCGTCATAGCGGCCCGAGGCGAGCCAGGCCATGTCAACGCAAATGGAGCCTGAGCGGCGAATGCCGGCTACGGCCGGATTGATGGTGGCAAGCTGGCGCAATTGCAGCGTGTCATTGGCGGTGCCCTGGGTCTTGATGCCCGTACAGATCACGGCTTCGGACATGTCGCGGCGGCCCGATACGCGCAGGCGGCGGCGGTCAGCCAGCCAGGCGCCACCGCCCTTTTCGGCGGTGTAGAGTTCGTCGAGGACCGGGTTGTAGATGACCGAGGCGACAATTTCATTGGCGCGTTCGAGCGCAATGGCGACGGCGAACAGCGGAATGGAGTGGAGGAAATTGGTGGTGCCATCGAGCGGGTCGATGATCCAGCGGTGCTGACCATCGGTGCCCGCGACTTCGCCGCCCTCTTCCATGAGGAAGGCATAGGTCGGGCGGGCCTTGCGCAGCTCGTCATAGACGATCTGTTCAGCGCGCAGATCGGCCTTCGAGACGAAATCGGCCGGGCCCTTGCGGGAGATTTGCAGGTTTTCGACTTCGTTGAAGTCCTTGGTCAGCGACTTGCCGGCCTTGAATGCGGCATTGACCATCACGTTGAGAAGGGCGGAACGCGCCATGGATTGCTGCTCGCTAATTCGGGCGGCGCATTGACCCCGGTGCCGCAATCCCGTCTAGGATTTTTCCGGCCCGGCAGCCGAAGGGCCGATGGCCCTGCCGCAGGTTCAAAGTGTGGCGGGCTTATTGCCCCAGAAATGCCGGAGGTTCAAGGGTCTTGCGGTTGAGCGGGCGGAGGCGTCGCGGCTCCGGCACTGGCTGGCGCATTGGCCTGCGGATCCTGAGCGGGCGCGTCGGCATCTTCGCTGGTGGTATCGACGACCTGGCTCGGAGCGTTTTCCGGCGCCAGCGGGGTGGGCAGGAATGGCGACATTTCCCCAGGTTCGGCGGCAGGCGCCGCCTCGGCGATTGTGGAGGGCGGCTCGGATGGCCAGAACCGCGCGCGTTCCTCGGCGCGAGCCAGACTATCGGCGGGGATCGAGACCAGCAGCCGGTCGAGAGCCTGATCGCTGAGACCCTGGCGGCGGGCGAGCGCGCGCCACATGGCGGCGTCTTCGAGGTTGAGCGTAACGCCTTCACCCACGGCAAGCAGCTTGGCATAGCGGTTCTGGGCAACGGGATTGCCGTTTTCTGCGGCGCGGCGATACCATTCGACGGCTTCTTCCAGGTTCCGTTCGACACCGAGCCCCAGATAAAGGGCGGTGGCAAAATCGATCTGGGCCGGGGCGAAGCCCTGCGCGGCGGCCAGGCCGAGATAGCGCACGCCTTCGGCCTGATCGGGCACCATGCCGGCGCCTTCGATCAGCATTGAGCCATAATCGTATTGGGCTTCGGGATATTCGGCTTCAGCCGCTTCGCGCATCAGCTCGGCGGCGGTGACCAGGCTTGGCTCGGCATAAATGCCTTCGACATGCAGCAGGGCCAGATTGTAACGTGCGGGTATATAGCCTGCGTCTGCCGCCTTGCGCAGCAGACTTGCCGCCTTGGTCCGATCTCGCGGCACGCCGGCGCCTTCCTGATAGAGCAGGGCCAGCTCAAACGCGGCCAGCGTGCTGCCATTGTCGGCGGCCAGCTGATACCAGCCGGCAGCACGCTCAAGGCTTTGCGCTACGCCGAGACCCTTGGCGTAGAGTTCGGCAATAAGGGTCTGCGCCGCAGCATCGCCCTGTTCGGCGCGGGGCAAGGCAAGCTCAAGCGCGGTAAGGAAATAGCCGCGCTGGAAAGCGCCAAAGGCATAATCCACCGGGTGGCGCGGGCCGAATACGGCGTCGCTGACCACCTCGGCAGGGGTTTCCTGGGCGAGGGTGGGAATGGGCAGGCACAGAGCGGCCAGCAGCAGAAGGCGTCTGGCGATGATCATGCCGGGGCCCGCAATGCGCGATCAAAGGCGGCGAGAGCCGCCACCGGGTCTTTGGCGCTCCAGACGCAGTCGGACAGAGCGAGGAATTCCGCGCCGGTTTCATCGGCACCGGCAGCGTCAGCGGCGGGATTGGAATGGACGGCAGGGACTTCAAAAGTCTCGGCCCACCATTGGGCCAGTTCGGTCGCCTGCGGATCGGGCGAGCCCGAGAGGGGGCCGAACATCAGATAATCAACGTCGAGCTCGCCAAAGCTCATGGCGTCATGGCGGCTGCGGATATTGCCGACACCGACAATACCGTCGGGCTTGAGGGCCGAAACAGCGTCGCGGATGGCCTTGGCGCCGCCCGAAGAGACATGCACGCCATCGGCCCCGAGTTGGCGGGTGAGGGCTACATCGTCCTCAATCAGCACGGCGGCACCAGCGGCCTGACCGACCTGCACCAGCCGCCCGGCAAGGTCGGCATAGGCAGCATCGCTCAGGCTGCCTCGCCGGATCAGCACAGCGGAAACCTCTGGACCCGTCAGCACGGCCATCAGGCTGCGCGCGAAGGTGGCCGGATCGGGATCGCTGGGAGTGATGAGATAGAGCTGGGGAGGCATGGGTTTCCGGATGCGCAATGGTGCTCGTCCCTAGAGCGCCATTTTGGCGAGAAAAGGGACAGGTCACCAATAGGCAGAAGCCGGGCGACACGCAATGGTCGCACATATGCACCCCTGCGGGGATAAAAAGACGCGCATCCGGGGAGATGGGTGCGCGTCATGCCTGACTAAGGGGGTCAGGAAGGGATCAGGCGGCGCGGTCCTGTTCGTTGGACCATTCGCCGAGGGCGGCCAGTGCGTTCATCTGGGCGCGGTGGGCAAAGGCGGCGCGGGCTGCGGCGTAGTTTTCGCGGCGACCGGCCCAGGTGCGCAGGGCGACATTCTGGAGAGCACGGCCATAGGAGAAGGTCAGCGGCCATGGCTTGCCGGCGATCTTGTTCATGGCCGAGAGGTGGGCCGTTGCTTCCTCGTCAGTCTGGCCGCCGGAGAGGAAGGCAATGCCGGGCACGGCGGCGGGCACATGTTCGCGCAGCACTTCGACGGTGCGGCGGGCGACATCTTCGACGCCGGGACGGTCGCGTGAATTGACGCCGGGCAGGACCATGTTTGGCTTGAGCAACATGCCCGACAGATCAACGCCGGCAAGGCGCAGTTCCTTGAAGACATTTTCGAGCACGTCGCCGGTGACCTGGGCGCAACGCTCCAGCGAGTGATTGCCGGGCTCGCCATCGCCCATCACTTCGGGCTCGACGACGGGGACGATGCCAGCTTCCTGACAGAGGATGGCGTAGCGGGCCAGCGCATGGGCATTGGCGCGGATATTGTTGCGGGTTGGGGCGATGTCGTTGATGGTGATGACAGCGCGCCACTTGGCGAAACCGGCGCCCAGTTCGGCATAGCGGGCGAGGCGCTGGCGCAGGCCATCGAGGCCTTCGGTGATCTTTTCGCCGCTGTCGCCGGGCATGGGGAAGGCACCGCGATCGACCTTGATGCCGGGGATGGTGTCGGTATCGGCGAGGATGGCGCGGAAAGGCGTGCCATTGACGGCGGACTGTTCAAGTGTTTCCTCGGTGAGGATGACGCCGGAGATGTAATTGCTCATGGCTTCGGTCGCGCCAAACAGCATTTCGCGATAGTCGCGGCGCAGATCGAGCGAATTGGGCAGGTTGATTTTGGCGAAGCGCTTGGCAATCGTGCCTTCGGATTCGTCGGCAGCCAGAATGCCCTTGCCGGGCGCCATGAGTTTCTGGGCAATGGCGTTGAGCGACTTGGTCATCGTGTTCCTCAATTCTCGATTGAGGCCCAGATTAGACTTTCGTCAGCGCCGGGGCGATTAGACCTGCGTTTATGCGACGAAAGGCTAATCTTGTATGGTAGATATTTCAGTTCGCTGGCTGGGCGCCTTGCCTCACTTCTTCAGCGCCTCCACACCCGGCAGGGGCTTGCCTTCCATCCATTCTAGGAAGGCGCCGCCGGCGGTGGAGACGTAGGTGAGCTTGTCCTTGACCCCGGCATGGGCGAGGGCGCTGACGGTGTCGCCGCCGCCGGCCACGGAGACCAGGTGACCATCATGGGTGCGCTTGGCGACATGCTTGGCGATGGCGACGGTGCCGGCGTCAAAGGGGTTCATTTCGAAGGCACCGACCGGGCCGTTCCAGACAACAGTGTGCGCATCGTCGATGGCGGCATTGATGCGCTCGACTGAGGAGGGGCCGATATCGAGGATCATGCCTTCGGGGTCGATGGCGTCGAGCCCATAGAGGCGGGTCGGGGTGTCGGCCTTGAAATGCCAGGCAACGACCGCATCGATGGGCAGGATGATGGCGCAGCCGCTATCGACTGCCTTGTCCATGATGCGGATGGCGGTGTCCTTGAGGTCCTTTTCGCACAGCGACTTGCCGATATTGACGCCCTGAGCGTGCAGGAAGGTGTTGGCCATGCCGCCGCCGATGACGAGGCCATCGACCTTTGTGACGAGGTTTTCGAGCAGGTCGATCTTGGACGAGACCTTGGCGCCGCCGACAATGGCGACGACGGGCTTTTTCGGCTTGCCCAGGCCTGCTTCGAGCGCTTCGAGCTCGGCCTGCATTGCAAGGCCGGCGGCGGCGGGAAGCTGGCGGGCAAGGGCTTCGGTCGAGGCATGGGCGCGGTGCGCGGCCGAGAAGGCGTCATTGACATAGACATCGCCGAGGCTGGCCATGCGCTTGGCCAGTTCGACATCGTTTTCTTCCTCGCCGGGGTGGAAGCGGGTGTTTTCGAGCACGAGGACCGAGCCGGCGGGGGCTTCGTCGATGGCCTTTTTGGCGGCGCTGACATCGACCCAGTCGGTGGCGACAAAGCCGACCGGATGGCCGGTTTCATTGGCAACGGCCTCGCAGACCTGTTCGAGCGAAAATTCGGGGTTCACCTTGCCCTTGGGGCGGCCAAAATGGCTGAGCAGGATCGCCTTGCCGTCGCGCTTGACGATTTCGCGGATGGTGGGGACGAGGCGCTCGATGCGGGTGGCGTCGGTCACCTTGCCATCGGCGACGGGCACATTGAGATCGGCGCGCAGCAGTACGCGCTTGCCGGTGAGATCGAGTTCATCGAGGGTCTTGAAAGTCGCGCTCATCGGGGCAGTCTCCGCGTCGGAAAGTATTTGCCGTGGGGTAGCAGAGTGGCACGGCGGGCGGAAGCGGGGGAAGGAAAAATCTGTGCCGGGATTGGGGCGGGCGTGGGTTTTCGCCGGGTGGCGCTTCCGTCCCCGGTTTCGCTTTAGTTGATGGTGCTCCGAGACGCCTTTTGTCTCGAAATTTAAAAATGAGACGCAAGGCATCTCGGAGCGCCGGGATTTCTGGCGAGGGGAGTTTCCTAGGGGCGGCATTACTGCCGCAACCCATCTCCGAGCCCAGCCTCCTTGCGACGATGAAGAGGCCTCCCGACTGTCACCGGGCAGTTGATCGTCACAACTCCACCGCTGCCCGGTTGATGAGGCGAGTATGCCTGAGCTTTTTAGTGCGGGGATAAGTCGGCCAGATATGCGTGATGCAGATGCCGTGGATCGCTGCCAAGTGGCCCGGCAGCAGGGCTATTGAATTGTGCTCAGGACCGTGGCGATGAAGCGGCGTTCCATGGCGAGGGAGCGCTGGGCGAACATTGCGCCCGATTCCATCATCACCAGAGGCGAGGTTATTTTCACCTGGGTGGCGCGGCTGGCTTGAATGACTGTGCCGGCGGGAATTTTCTTCGCGTTGCGGGGCCCTGCATAGCCGCCCTGCCGATAGAAGATTGTGACGCGCGTATCGCCCACATGCGCGAAGACATTGCCATTGGTGGCAGTGAGGGTTCCGAAGCGGTCGTGATTGCTCGCCGTGGTCCATTCAAACTGATAGCCGTTTCTGAACGGGCCATAGGCGGCGCGTTTGACCGATGAAACGGACGAGGCGTCGCCGGAGAGATAGCTGGTTCGCATTCCGTCAGCCATGGTGCGGTTATAGGCGGTGCGGCCCTTGTCGCTGCTCGGGTCGGCCTGTTCGCAGGTGATGGTCATATCGAGGCCAGAAGTGACGAATTCATCCACGAAGGTGCCGATGGCGCCCTGGACTTGTCCTTCACTGGCAAATGTATGCTTGGTTTCCCCGCCACCGCCGCTGACCTTATGGGACCAGGACGGGTCGACGCCGATGGCGAAGCCGCAGCCACGAAGCGCGAGGAGCTGTGGGCGATAGGCCACGGAGGAGGGATCAAGGCTGACGACCTGCTGCGCATTGGCATGGCCGCCAAGCAAGCAGAGCGCGAGCAATGTGAGCGTTGCAAATCTGAGCATCGTAACCCCCGTTGTGCCGGGAGCTAAACGGTTCACAGCAGCGGAAATCAATCGCTTCTTTGGGGTTTGATTAATGGGGATGGCCGCGAGCGGACATAGTTGGCCCCAGCCCCCTTTCGACGATGAAGATGCCTATCGACTGTCACCGGGCAGTTGATCGCTATAACGCCACCGCTGCCCGGTTGATGGGAGGAAGAATAAGCAGATGGCTCTGGCCTGCTCTGCATCAGGCTTGTGGGACGGCGGAAGTTCCTACACGATGTCATGGTCGAAACGCGCAACACAGGCATAGCAACGCGCTTTTATCCGCTGCCCAAATAAGCATATCCTCGGATTATGCCCGAGGATGACGGCAGGTGGGTGGGGAGCCTGGCCATTTAAGTACTAGAACTACAGGCGTCCCGGTCAACTCTTGAACAGTTCGGAATGGGTGCCGGTGCGGGTGAAAACGACCTTGGTGGGCGAGGCTATATAGATCAGCAGAAAATCGCCGCCGACGTGGCATTCGCGGTGGTCGGCCCAATTTCCCTTCAGTTCGTGATCTTTCCACTCGGCGGGAAGTGGTCCCTTATTGGCGATGATCAGCAGCATGACCTCGCGCAGGCGCGTCATGTCATAGCGACCGGAGGCGGTTAGCCGGTCCCAATCTTTCTCGAACTGTTTGGCGTAGTCGGCCTTTCTCGGAAGCGCTGCGCGCTTGCTGCTAGCCGGCTTTTTTGTCGAGGGCATGGAACAGCTTGTCCGGCGATGCGTGCCCTTCATCATTTTCGGCCATCAGCTGGCGCGCCTCAAGCATGGCGGCCCTGGTTTCCGGGCGCGGCACTTTGAGCTCGAACGGGACGGCGTGCGTCTTGGCCACAATCGTCAGCGTGATGCGGATGAGGTCGGAGATGGTCAGCCCCAAATCATCAAGCACAAGGGTTGCCTCGTTCTTGATCGATTCATCGACGCGGGAGCGGACGGTGGCGGATGCGGCATTGGCCATTTCACTCTCCTAAGTTGGCGTTCAATTTGGAGCAATATGTAGCGCAATTGGGCTACATTTTCAATAAGCGACAAGCTGCTCATTCAGCCAGCGCAAACAGCCCCGGATAGTCCACCACCAGCCTATCTTCATCCACCTCGATCACCGCTTCGAAATCGGCGGACTGGAAGCGGAAACGGGTTTCGTCGAGTTTTGTGTAGATTTGTTCGGAGCGTTTGAAGGTGAGGTCGGTGGCGTCGATCCAGGCCATGGCGAAGCTTGTGGGTTGGTCGGTCCAGTCGTGCCGCCAGAGGGGTAGGACATTGGTCATCGGGGTGGGCCAGATGTCGACGTCGATGCAGCCGCGCAGCGCCGGGATGGGTTCGGCGCGATCATCGGACCAGCCACCGGCGCCATCGGCGAAAAGTTCGAGCTGCTTGCCATCGGCGCGCTCAACTTTGACGGTACGGGTATGGCCGTTTTCATCGAGCTTGATGCGATAGAAGAGCCCGAAATCGGGGCCGATAATGGCGCCACGAATGCGGGTGTCGCGGCCATTGGCAGTGACATGGGCGTGTTCGAACGTGTCGAGTTCGATGCCGTGCCAGCGGATGGATCGGTTGAGAAGCATGTTGCCCACCACTGAGTCACTCTCTAAACGGGAGGACTGTCCACAAAGGAAAATACGCCGTCATGGAGACGATAGAAGCCATTCTGTGGAACCGGCAGTTCCAGCATTTCTCGCCTAGACAGGCCTGCATAGACGCCCCGGATAATTCGTCCGAACAATCCATGTGATACAGCTATCGTCGGTCGGCTGACGTCCGCAAGCCATGCCTTGGCACGTTTACATGCGTCATCGAACCCCTCGCCGTCAGGTGAGCGGAAGTACCAGTCAAAAGCATCAGAACCGTCAAGATGGCCGGGGAACTCGGACTCGATCTCAAATTTGGTCATTCCATCCCATGAACCAACTGTAACCTCCATCAGTCGAGCATTTTCGATACTTGGTAATGCCAGCAGGCGCTGGACCCTTTTCGCGGTCTCGCGAGTTCTGCCGAGAGGACTGATCTGCATCTCAAATAACTGACCGGCGTCAGAAAGTTCTCGGTCAAGAATACCAGCGACGAAATCCGCCTGTTCGATACCGTTCGCCGTTAGTGGCGAATCTTTTTGGCCCTGAAACCGTCCAAGAGTGTTCCAGACGGTTTCGCCATGTCGCAATAGGTAGATAGTCGACACGAGGTGTTCCTCTCAACGATCTGGCACAACATGGACTGTTACATGAGCAAATAGTCACCGCAATTGGTGCCTGGATGCCGTTGTGAAGCAAGGTGTGCAACGTTGCGGAAACTAAAAAGGGCGCCCCGCGGGACGCCCTTTCGTAATCATATTCCAGACCGGATTAGAGTGTCTTACCCAGGGCCACGGCAGTGTCGGCCATGCGGTTGGAGAAGCCCCATTCGTTGTCGTACCAAGAGAGGATGGAGGCGAAATTTCCGCCCATGACCTTGGTCTGGTCAAGCGCCATGGTCGAGGAATGCGGGTCGTGGTTGAAGTCGATGGAGACGTTGGGCTGGGTGGTATAGCCCAGGACGCCCTTGAGTTCGCCATCGGCATATTTTCTGACCGCAGCGTTGATCTCGTCGGCGGTTACATCGCGCTTGGTGATGAACTTGAAATCGACGCAGGAGACATTGGGGGTCGGCACGCGGATCGAAACGCCGTCGAGCTTGCCCTTCAATTCGGGGAGGACGAGGCCGATGGCCTTGGCGGCGCCGGTCGAGGTCGGGATCTGGCTGAGCGCAGCCGCGCGGCCGCGATAGAGATCCTTGTGCATGGTGTCGAGCGTCGGCTGGTCGCCGGTATAGGAATGGATGGTGGTCATCATTCCGCGCTCGATGCCGAATTCCTTGTGCAGCACATAGGCGAGCGGCGCGAGGCAGTTCGTCGTGCACGAGGCGTTGGAGATGACCACGTGATCCTTGGTCAGCTGCTGGTGGTTGATGCCATAGACAACCGTGAGGTCTGCACCATCGCCGGGGGCCGAGATGATCACCTTCTTGGCGCCGGCCTTGAGGTGGGCGCTGGCCTTTTCCTTGGAGGTGAAAATGCCGGTGCATTCGAGCGCGATGTCGACGCCCATGGCGCCATGCGGCAGGTTGGCCGGGTCACGCTCAGCCGTCACCTTGATCGGGCCGCGGCCCACATCAATGGTGTCGCCATCGACGGTCACGGTGCCGTTGAAACGGCCATGGACGCTGTCGAAGCGGAAGAGATGGGCATTGGTCTCGACGGGGCCGAGATCATTGATGGCCACGACCTCGATATCGGTGCGGCCGGATTCGATGATGGCGCGCAGGACATTGCGGCCGATACGGCCAAAGCCATTGATGGCGACGCGGACTGCCATATTAGACGCTCCTAGGGCGGGAGTTAGGAAAGGGAGGCGAGGCTCTCTTACAACTGTGCGATGACGGCTTCAACAATGGCTTTGGGCGTAATACCAAAGAACTCATAAAGGTCTTCGATCTTGCCCGAGGCGCCGAAGCTCGACATGCCGACAAAGCGGCCCTTGTCGCCGAGCAGCTTGTCCCAGCTCATCGAGATACCGGCTTCGACCGCGACGCGGGCCTTGGCCTTGCCGATGATCTCGGACTTGTAGGCGTCGGACTGCTTGTGGAAGAGCTCGAGCGAGGGGACGGAGACGACGCGGGCGGAGATGCCCTTTTCTTCGAGCGCCTTCTTGCCATCAAGAGCAATGGCCACTTCCGAGCCGGTGGCAAAGATCACCGCATCGGCGTCGAGATCGCCGGCGAGGGTATAGGCGCCCTTGGCCGACTTGTTTTCCATCGCATATTCGGTGCGCACGGTCGGCAGATTCTGGCGCGACAGAGCCAGGATCGACGGGGTGGTGTCGTGTTCAAGCGCCAGTTGCCAGCATTCGGCGGTTTCCACCGCGTCGGCGGGGCGGAAGACCAGCAGGTTCGGAATGGCGCGCAGGGCGGCCATGTGTTCGACCGGCTGGTGGGTCGGGCCGTCTTCGCCGAGGCCGATGGAATCGTGGGTCATGACATAGATGACGCGCAGGCCCATCAGCGCCGAAAGGCGGATGGAGGGGCGGGCATAATCGGTGAAGCACATGAAAGTGCCGCCATAGGGGATCAGACCGCCATGAAGCGCGATGCCGTTCATGGCGGCGGCCATGCCGTGTTCGCGGATGCCATACATCATGTAGCGCCCGGCATAGTTGTCGGCCTGGAAGGGCTTGGTGTCGGGCGTGTTGGTGAGGTTGGAATGGGTGAGGTCGGCCGAGCCGGCCTGGGTTTCCGGCACGGCGGCGGTGATGACTTCGAGGGCCATCTGGCTTGCCTTGCGGCTCGCGACCTTTGGCTTGTCTTCGCTGAGCTTGCGCTTGTGCGCGTCCATGGCTTCGGCAAAGCCTGCTGGCAGTTCGCCGACCATGCGGCGCTCGAACTCGGCCTTGTGCTTGGATGCGGCGAGACGGGCCTGCCATTCGCCGCGGATATTCTGGCTGCGGGTGCCGGCGGCGCGCCAGGCGGAGAGAATGTGGGGCGGGATTTCAAAGGCGGGGTAATCGATGCCCAGCGCCGCCTTGGCACCGGCCAGTTCCTCGGCGCCGAGCGGAGCGCCATGGACCTTTTCGGTGCCAGCCTTCTTTGGAGCGCCGAAGCCGATGGTGGTCTTGGCGGCAATCAGGGTCGGCTTGGTGGCCTTGCGGGCCTTGAGCAGGGCCTTTTCGATGGCGTCCTGATCGTGGCCGTCGATCTCGATGGTGTCCCAGCCCGATGCCTTGAAGCGGGCGATCTGGTCGGTCGAGTCGGCGTTGGAGACGGCGCCGTCGATGGTGATGTTGTTATTGTCCCAGATGACGGTCAGCTTGTTGAGCTTGAGATGACCAGCAAAGGCGATGGCTTCCTGCGAAATGCCTTCCATGAGGCAACCGTCACCGGCAAGGCACCAGGTGTGGTGATCGACGAGGTCCGAGCCGAACTCGGCAGCGAGCTTGGCTTCGGCAATGGCCATGCCGACAGCATTGCCGATGCCCTGGCCGAGCGGGCCGGTGGTGGTCTCGATGCCCTTGGCGAAGTGGTATTCCGGGTGGCCGGCGGTCTTGGAGTTGAGCTGGCGGAAATTCTTGATCTGCTCGATGGTCATGTCGTCATAACCGAGCAGGTAGAGCGAGGAATAGAGCAGCATGGAGCCGTGGCCGGCAGACAGCACGAAGCGGTCGCGGTCGGGCCATTTATGATCGGCCGGATCGAACTTCATCACCTTGGTGAACAGCACAGTGGCGATATCGGCGCAGCCCATGGGCAGGCCCGGATGTCCGGAATTGGCCTTTTCGACCGCATCCATGGATAGCGACCGGATTGCATTGGCCAATTCGTTCTGCTGCGCTGTGTTCGTCATCGGGCGGACCGCTCTCTTGCAAGGCTTGAAATTGCGGGGGAAGCGGGGTTGCCAGCCTCCTCCCAAAGGCGGGTTGACGCTTAGCAGGTTCGGCCCTGCTGTCAATGTCAACTCCAGCAAATCCGGCCAGTGACCGGGCCCGGGACGCAGTAAATTGGCGCTGGATGGCGCCTTTGTCGTGGTTGCAATGAGGGGCAGGGTGGGGCAGGCTGTGATCGCTGGAATCGACGCGCCTTGAGGGCAGTAGCGGCCATGAATGATATGGAACTTGAAGAAGGCGTGATCTCCGCCACGGCGCGGTTTGACCGGGCCATGGCGCGGCTTGAGCAAAGCGTGCGCGATCTCAATGGCCGCATCCAGCGCCAGCAGCGCATCGAGGTTGACACCCAGCGGCTGGTGCATGAGCGCTCGCGGCTGGCGACCGAACTCGACAAATCCGCCGCCCGGGCGAAACGGCTCGATGACAGCGCCCATGAAGTGTCGCGGCGGCTGGTCGAGGCGATGGAGACCGTGCGCTCCGTACTGGCAAAGGCGGAGAGTTAAGTGCCCGAGGTCAATGTCGACATCAATGGCCGCAAATATCGCATGGCGTGTGAGGAGGGCCAGCAGGGCCATCTCATCGGGCTGGCCGAGCGCTTCAATGCGCAGGTCGAGGCGCTGAAGGGCGCCGTGGGCGAAATCGGCGACAACCGGCTGACGGTGATGGCCGGGATAGCGGTGGTCGATGAACTGGCCGAGGCCGAAAAGCGCATCAAGGCGCTCGAGGAAGAAGTGCTGGTGCTGACCCGCGCCGGGCAGGAAGTGGCTGCCGAATTCGACGCGCTGGAAAGCCAGTTTGCCCACAAGCTGGGCGACGCGGCGCGGGTGCTGGAAGGATTGAGCAGCGTGCTCGACGATGCCGCGCCACTGCCACAGGGCTGATCAATCTATCTCGGCGTGACGACCGGCGTGCCGGAGATCGGGTCGGGATAGACCGAGCAGTCGAGGCCATAGACAGAGGCGATCAGATCGGGCGTGACCACGTCGGCGGGCGTGCCTTCGGCGACGATGTGTCCCTCATTCATCACCACCAAGCGGTCGCCATAGCGGGCGGCCTGGGCGATGTCGTGCAGCACCAGAATGCTGGTGCGCCCGGCATCGTGCAGTTCGCGCACCAGATCTAGCGTTTCGACCTGATGGCGGATGTCGAGGAAGGTGGTGGGTTCGTCGAACATGACATAGGGCGTGTCCTGCGCCAGGGCCATAGCGATGAAGGCGCGCTGGCGCTGGCCGCCCGAGAGTTCGGCGACGGGCCGATGCCGGAGGTCATCAAGCCCGGTGGTCGTAATGGCGGCATCGACCTTTTCGATATCGAGCGGAGAGCGCAGGCCGAGGAGGGACTGATGCGGTGCGCGGCCATAACCGACCAGTTGCTCCACGCTGATGGCGGTCGGCACGACGGGGCTTTGCGGCAGATAGGCGATGGTGCGGGCGACGCGCTTGGGATCGTTGCGCAGCACGTCTAGGTCATCGACATGGATGGAGCCGGCGCGGGGTCTGAGAATGCGGCCGATGGTTTTGAGCAGGGTGGATTTTCCGCAGCCATTGGGGCCGATCAAAACGGTCACCTCGCCAGTGCGGATGGTGAGGTTGATATTGTCGACCACGGGTTTGTCGCGGGCATAGCCGGCGGTGACGCCCGAGAGGGTGATGCTCATGTCTCGGACTCCGAACTGGTGGTGAGCATGATGTAGATGAAGAAGGGCGCGCCGATGAGGGCCGCCAATATGCCCGCCGAGATTTCGACAGGCGGGGCGATGGCGCGGCCAATGCCATCGGCGAGGACGACCAGCGCCATGCCGGTCAGCGCGGAGACGGGCAGCATGAGGCGGTGGGAGCCGCCGACCAGGCGCCGCGCAATGTGCGGCGCCATGAGGCCGATAAAACCCATGACGCCGACAACGGCCACGGCGACGCTGGCAAGGAGGGTTGCGACCAGAAGCAGCAGCAGGCGCTGGCGTGGCACGTTGAGGCCGAGGCCGGTTGCGGTTTCCTCGCCCAGTGCGATGA
>JAEYTY010000090.1 GCA_023433775.1 Pseudomonadota bacterium
ATTGCGCCACACAGTGTCGACGCCCTCGGCATCGCGCGCATATTGGCGCGGCAGTGGCTCACCGGAGGAATTCTGCATGGGCTCGACATTGACGCCGATAAAGCCCAGCAGCCGGTCGGCCTCGTCATAGGCCAATTGCCCGGACACGAACTGGCCCCGGTCGCTCACAAAACTGATGTGTTGATCATTGCCCGTCGGCGTCACGCCCGAAAGCCCGCCAAACTGATCATTGGAGCTTTGCAGCGTCAGCCCGCCGCGAAAGATCAATCCTTCGACTTGCTGATCAAGCTCGATGCCCTTGAAGCGTGTGACCGGCACGGCACTGACCATCGCCTCGACCGCCATCGCCGGTTGGGCGACCAGAAGAAGCGATACCAGCAACCCGGCCCGCAGCTTCATCCCCGCACCCGCCGTCGTGCCTGGGCCGGCAGTTCTTCATCGAACAGCGCCGCCAGCTCATCGGTCAGCGCTCCGCCCAGCTCTTCCGCATCGAGCAGCGTCACGGCACGGCGATAATAGCGCGTCACATCATGGCCGATGCCGACTGCCACCAGCTGGATGGGCGAGCGCGTTTCGATGTCTTCAATCACCTGGCGCAAATGGGCTTCGAGGTAATTGCCGGCATTGACGGACTGGGTCGAGTCATCGACCGGCGCGCCATCGGAAATCACCATCATGATGCGCCGCTGCTCCGGCCTTGCCATCAACCGCTTGCGCGCCCATTCCAGCGCTTCGCCGTCGATATTTTCCTTGAGCAGGCCCTCGCGCATCATCAGGCCCAGATTACGCCGCGCATGGCGCCAGGGCTCGTCGGCGGCCTTGTAGATGATATGGCGGATATCGTTGACGCGGCCCGGATTGGTCGGGCGATTGGCCTCAAGCCAGGCTTCGCGGCTCTTGCCGCCCTTCCAGGCGCGCGTGGTAAAGCCCAGGATCTCGACCTTCACCCCGCAACGCTCCAGCGTGCGTGCGAGAATATCGCCGCAGATCGCCGCAATGGTGATCGGCCGTCCGCGCATCGAGCCGGAATTATCGATCAACAGCGTCACCACGGTGTCGCGGAAATCGGTATCGTTCTCGACCTTGAAGCTCAGCGCCTGCAGCGGATCGGTGACAACGCGGGTGAGGCGTGCCGTATCGAGCAGGCCCTCTTCGAGATCGAACTGCCAGCTCCGGCTCTGCTTGGCCATCAGGCGCCGCTGCAGCTTGTTGGCGAGCCGCGCCACAGCGCCGGCCAGATTTTCGAGCTGCTTGTCGAGCAGCGCCCGCAACTGGTCGAGTTCCTCGGGCGGGCAAAGCTCTGCCGCCTTGACGATTTCGTCGAATTTGGTGGTGAAGACCTTGTAGTTGAACTGGTTGGAAAGGCGCTCACCGCCATCCTTGGCGGGGGGCGGCATGGGCGCATCTTCACCCGCATCGGCCTCGGCGTCTTCGTCGCTGTCGGCCATGTCGGCGTCCATGCCCTCGACATCGCCAGTTTCTTCGCTTTCGCCTGCCTGCTGGTCTTCGTCGCTATCGGCCTGTTCGTTCTCGCCCTCGCCCTGCTCCGGCGACTCGTCCGATCCTTGCGCCTGCTCTGGCTGGCTGTCGTCGTTCTGCTCCTCGTCCGAGGAATCCAGATTATCGAGATCAGCATCCGACACCAGGTTGAGATCGCGCAGCAGCATTTTCGCGGCGCGCGAAAATGCCTCCTGATCCTCATAAGTGCCGCTCAGCTTTTCCAGCGACGCGCCTGCCTTGGCCTCGATTTCGCTGCGCCACAGATCGACCAGCGCCCGGCCCGATGGCGGCACTTCAACCCCGGCCAGTTTCTCGCGCAACATCAGGCCGAGCGCTTCGGCCAGGGGCGCATCGCCCCGGTCGCTGACTTCGGCGAAATTGGCCCGGAACAGCCGATCTTCCAGCATTTCGTGGATATTGCCGCCCATGCCCGGCATCCGGATACAGCCCAGCGATTCCACTCGCGCCTGTTCCAGCGCATCAAAGGCCGCCCGCGCCTGCGGGTCCATGGGTGCGCGCTTGCGGTGTGCATCGGGATCGTGGCTCGCCAGCCGCATGGCCATGGCGTCGCCCTGCCCGCGGGTAATGGCAATGTCGCGCCGCGTCGGCAGGCGCGGCAGATTGGGCAGGCGCGCCTTGTCCGAGGTCAGCAGCGGCCGGTCGGCGGTAAAACTCACCTCAAGCTCGGGGGCACCACCAATGGCGCGCACGGTCACGCCCATCGCAGATTTGAAAATCTGCGTCTGGTCGGGCTTGTTGGCTTTGCTGCGCGGTGGGATTGCCATGGTTTAATCCGTTATGCGGACGCCTGCGCACCTGTCTATCGCGGCGTCATTCCCGCCGGAGCGGGAACCTCGACTGTCTGGCTTGTCCAAACGGAGCCCCCGCTTTAGCGGGGACCCGGAAAGGAAAACTAGGCCATCACCGCCAGATTGGCGGAGCTTTCCGGCAGATCTTCGCCGAACACGCGCTGATAGAACTCGGCCACCACCGGGCGTTCGAGCTCGTCGCACTTGTTGAGGAAGGTCAGGCGGAAGGCGAAGCCGATATCGCCACCAAAGATGACGGCGTTCTCGGCCCAGGTGATGACGCCACGCGGTGACATGACCGTGGAAATATCGCCATTGATAAAGGCCGAGCGGGTGAGATCGGCCAGGCGCACCATGTTGGAGACCTGCTTCTTGCCCTTTTCGGTCTCGGCATAGGCCTTGTTCTTGGCCAGAACGATGCCGACTTCCTTGTCATGCGGCAGATAGTTGAGGGTCGTCACGATGGACCAGCGGTCCATCTGGCCCTGATTGATCTGCTGCGTGCCGTGATAGAGCCCCGACGTATCGCCCAGGCCAATCGTATTGGTGGTCGAGAACAGGCGGAAAGCCGGATGCGGGATGATGACGCGGTTCTGGTCGAGCAGCGTCAGCCGGCCCGACTGTTCCAGCACGCGCTGGATCACGAACATCACGTCCGGACGGCCGGCGTCATATTCGTCAAACACCAGCGCCACATTGTTCTGCACCGCCCAGGGCAGGATGCCGTCGCGGAATTCGGTGATCTGCTTGCCATCCTTGAGCACGATCGCGTCCTTGCCGACGAGATCGATACGCGACACATGGCTGTCGAGATTAACGCGCACCAGCGGCCAGTTCAGCCGCGCCGCAACCTGCTCGATATGGGTCGACTTGCCCGTGCCGTGATAGCCCTGCACCATGACGCGGCGATTGAATGCAAAGCCCGCCAGGATCGCCAGGGTGGTATTGCGATCAAAGAGATAGTCCGGATCGACCGGCGGCACATGTCCGCTTGCCTCTTTGTAACCCTTGACCACCATGTCGGTATCGATGCCGAACAGCTCGCGCGCGCTATATTCGGTGTCGGGCAGATTGGCGTATTCAGTCATGGGAAAGCTCTTGGATCTTGGAGGGCAGTCGGTGGCAGGGGCCGCAAAGGCAACGCGCGCTCTATAGCAGTAATGTGAGAGGGCGGGTAGCCTTGCAAGGGCATGGCCCTATCGCGCAACCAGCCCGGTTTTTTTCAGGTGCGTATAGGCCGCAATGACCGAACGCAGCCGGTCTTCCGAAGAGGCATCCCCGCCATTGACGTCGGGGTGATGCAGCTTCACCAGCGCCTTATAGGCCGCCTTGATCTCGTCGGACTTGGCATGGCCATGAATGCCCAGCGTTTCGAGCGCCCGCCGGTCCGGCTCATTGAGCGGTCGCACCCGTTCCGCGGCAGGGGTCTTGTTCTGCTGGTAGCGATAGCGCGCAAAAACGCCAAACGGGTCGCCAAAGCGGTCGCCCGGACGCACACCGGCAGTACGGGCCGCCCGTGCAGCGCCCGGATTGCCCGTGGCAAAGCTGGATCGGCTTTCGGCCTTGGGCGGCGCGTGCAGCGCTTCGTCCAGCTGTTCCTGGCTCATGCCGGCAAAGAAATTGAACGACTTGTTGTAGTGGCGCACATGCTCGAGGCAGAAATGGTGATATTCGCCCTCGCTGCGCGGACCCTTGGGCGCCTTGTGGTCGCCTGCCCGCTCACACCCTTCCCAGTCACAGGTAATCGTGACCGGCTCAGGCTTTTCTTCCCGGCGTGGACGGATGCGAATGCTGTCGAAGAGCTTGGATTGCGATTTCATTGCGCCTAGTTACATATCTCAAAAATCAGTATCGGAGCCCGAGATGTCCATCAGGGACACCATCACCAACAAGCTCACCGAACATTTCTCGCCTCTGCACCTGGAGGTGATCGACGAATCCAATCGCCACTTTGGCCATGCCGGCTGGCGAGAGGGTGGTGAAACCCATTTCCGTGTCAGAATCGCGGCCAACCATTTTGCGGGTCTCAGCCGCGTGGCGCAACACCGCGCTGTCATGGCAGTCCTCGACGCCGAACTCAAGGACCGCGTGCACGCCCTGGCCATTGATGTCCTGCCGCCCGGCGGCCCCTATGGCGAACCGGACTGAGGCGATATGCGTCGCCGCACCTAGGTTTTCTCGGGGAAAATCCGCACCTTGGACACCCGCTGCCGGTCGCGTTCCAGCACCACGAACCGGAAGCCATGGGCCAGCACTTCATGGCCCGGCTGCGGAATCATTTTTGCGGCATTGATCACGATACCGGCCACGGTATTGGCGTGGGTATCGGGCAATTGCCAATCCAGCGCCCGGTTAATGTCGCGGATCGGCACGCTGGCATCCACCACATAGCTGCCATCGCTCTGCTTGTTGATGCCGAAAATCGCCTCGTCATCGGGCTCGTCATGCTCGTCCGAAATATCGCCGACAATTTCCTCGATAATGTCTTCGAGCGTCACCAGTCCCTCGACGACGCCATATTCATCCAGCACCAGCGCCATATGCGAGTGGCGCTTGAGAAAGGCCGTCAGCTGCACCTGGACCGGCGTTGATTCCGGAATGTACCAAGGCTTGGTCATGATCTGGCGGATGTCGATCTGGCTGACATCGCCTTTGGCTTCCAGCATGGCCCGCAGCACATCCTTGGCGTGGATCACGCCGATAATGTCGTCCGGCACACCCTCATAGAGCGGAATGCGCGTATAGGCGCTTTCCAGCACCGCCTTGACCAATGCTTCCGGGCTCTGGTTGAGGTCAAGCGTTGTCATCTGCGTGCGGTGCACCATCACGTCGCTGACGACGAGATCGCGCAGGTCGAGCAGCCCGCCCAGCATGTCGCGGTCGCCCTTGACCACTTCACCTTCCGAATGCAGGAGGTCCAGCGTGCCGCGGATTTCGTCATGCCCAGAAATGCCGCTCACATTGGCCGCATCAAGGCCGAACAGGCGCAGGATCGCATTGACGATGGCCTGCACCGCCAGCGTTACCGGCGCAAAAATCAGCACCACGACGCGAACGACTGGCGCCACGCCCAGCGCAAACCCGTCGGGCCGCATCAGCGCCAGCGTCTTGGGCAACACTTCGGAAAAAATCACCACCGCCACTGTCATGGCGATGGTGGCATAGGCAATACCCGCCTCACCGAACAGGGCGATCAGCACGCTGGCCGCCAGTGTCGATGCAAGAATATTGACGATATTATTGCCCAGCAGGAGGGCCCCGATCAGCCGCTCCTTTTCGGTCGTCAGCTTTTCAACCAGCAAGGCCCGCTTGTCGCCCGAGCGCGCCAATTGGTGCATCCGGGCCCGCGATGCAGCAGTCAGGGCTGTTTCCGATCCGGAAAAAAAGAAACTCATGGCCAGCAGCACAATAATGCCGCCACATGTCAGCCAGAGGGAAAAACTCATATTGCCCGCATCTCTTCAAGATAGGTTCGCACGGCGCCCGGATCGACATTGCGCTCGATAAAGGCCTGTCCGATGCCTCGGGTGAGGATGAATGTCAGCGCCCCGCGCTGCACCTTCTTGTCCTGCGCGATGGCGGCCATCAGCACATCGGTGGGGCCAAGTGTTCCAGTAATGTCACCCAATGTGGTGGGCAGGCCCGCTTTTCTCAAGTGCGCCGCGACACGCCCCGTATCCTGGCCGGGCGCTAAACCCAGCCGGCTGGAAAACCCATGGGCCAGCACCATGCCGATGGCAACGCCTTCGCCATGCAGCAGCCGGTCCGAATAGCCGGTGTCTTTTTCCAGCGCATGGCCGAATGTGTGCCCGAGATTGAGCAGGGCGCGGACACCCATTTCCTTCTCGTCCTCGATCACCACCCGCGCCTTGTGCGCGCAGCAGCGAGCCACCGCCTCGCCCCGCGCCGGGCCACCGGCAAAGATTTCAGCCTGATTGGCTTCAAGCCATTCAAAAAAGTCCGGATCGTCGATCAGCCCATATTTGACCACTTCGGCATAGCCCGCCGCAAACTGCCGGGACGAGAGAGTGTCGAGCGTCGAAAGGTCTGCCAGCACCAGTTTGGGCTGATGGAAAGCGCCGACAAGATTCTTGCCATGGGGCGAATTGATGCCAGTCTTGCCGCCAACCGAGGAATCCACCTGCGCCAGAAGCGAGGTCGGCATCTGGATGAAATCCATGCCGCGCCTTGTGACCGAAGCGGCAAAGCCGGCCAGATCGCCGATGACGCCGCCGCCCAGCGCAATGACCAGGTCGCCGCGCTCCAGCCGCGCCGCCAACAGGCCCTCAACCACCTTTTCGAGCATGGCATAATTCTTCGTGCCTTCGCCCGCCGGCACCGTCACCACATCATATTGAAGCCCTGCGCCATCCAGCGCTGCGGTGAGCCGCGGCAATTGGGCTTGTGCCACCATCTCGTCGGTGACAATGCCATAGCGCCGCCCCGGGAAGCGTTCGGCCAGAATTGCGCCTGCCTCGTCCAGCAGGCGGGGGCCGATCAGGATGTCATAGGCCCGTTCGCCCAGCGCAACATGAACAATATGGTCGATCTGGGCCATGCGGCACCCTTCAGGCTTTGAGAAATTCGTGCACCGCATTGACCACATCGGCGGCCACCACATCCTGCGGCACGTCGCGGCTCAGCACAGTGACATCCGCTTCGGCATAGATGGGATAGCGTTCGGCAATCAGCTTTTCGAGCGTTGCGCGTGGATCGGCAGTCTTGAGCAGGGGCCGGTTGGAGCGCCGCGACACCCGCGCGAACAGCACATCGGCATCGGCCTTGAGCCAGACCGAAAGCGCCTCCGCCTTTATCAGGGCCCGCGTTTCAGCATTGGCGAAAGCGCCGCCACCAGTCGCCAGCACGATGTCGCGCTCCTTGAGGAGCCGCGCAATGACCCGCGTTTCGCCCGCCCGGAATTCGGGCTCGCCGCGCTGCTCGAAAATCTCGGGAATGCTCATCTGCGCAGCCGCTTCGATTTCCTCGTCGCTGTCGATGAATTGCCGCTTCAACCGGCTGGCAAGGCGCCGTCCGACCGTGGTCTTGCCCGCCCCCATCATGCCAACCAGCACCAGCGGCCGGCCGCCGAGCCGTTCAGCCAGCACCCGCGCCCGCGATAGCCGCATCGCGGTCTCAGATTTGCTCACCTTGCCCCGTCCTCCGCTCATGGCGCTATCAAGCGGTCCGCACCTTCCCTGTCAAGCAAGCTTTGCCTATGCCCAGCTTGATCGGGAGGCTCCTTTACCCCAAACTCATCCAAACCGGATCGCAACCTTTTGCTCGGATAATCGCCCGAAATTCCCCGTGCAGGATTGTCATGCCCAGCCTCTTTCGCCTTCTCATCACCCTGCTGTTCCTGGCCGGCCTCGTCTATGCAGGCATGTTCGCGCTGGTCGCTTTTGTCGAGCCCAACCAGAAAGAGGTCAGCCAGCGCGTGCCCACGCGTGATCTGCTGGGCGAGACCAATCCGGGGCGTCCCGAAGCGCTCAGCCCCAATGTGACGAATAACGCGCCGGCCCGGCCATGAGCGATGGCCATCTGATCGGCGCTTTCCTCGAAATGATGAGCGCCGAACGTGGCGCGGCGGCCAATACCATCGCCGCCTATCGCCGCGACCTGGCCGATTATGCCGGCTTCGTGCTGGCCAAGAAGCAAACCCTGCTCACCTGCCCGCGCGACACAGTAACCGCCTGGCTCGACGACCTGCGGGCGCAGGGGCTCTCGGCGTCTTCCAGCGCGCGGCGTCTTTCCGCGATCCGCCAGTTTCACAAATTTCTCTGCGCCGATGGCCTGCGCGGCGATGACCCAACCCGGATTGTCCCCAGCCCCAAATCGCGCCGCGCTTTGCCCAAGGTGCTCTCCATTGCCGAGGTGGAGCGCCTTCTGACCCTGGCGGAAGCCGAAGCCAATGCACCCGCGACACCGGCAAAGCAACTTGCCGCCAAACGTCTCTATGTTCTGCTCGAAATGCTTTACGCCACGGGCCTGCGCGTGTCCGAGCTCGTCAACCTCAAGCGCAGCGCCGTCATGCGCGATGCCGCCTTCATTACCGTGACCGGCAAAGGCAACAAGGACCGCGTCGTGCCCATGAACGACCGCGCCCGCGACGCTGTCCGCGCCTGGGTCGCCGAGCTGCCGCCCGCACCCGGATCGTCCTGGCTTTTTCCCGCCAATAGCGCTGAAGGCCATCTCGCCCGCCAGGTCTTTGCGCGTGATCTCAAGGCGCTTGCCGGCCGCGCCAATATCTCTTCAGCCCGCGTTGCGCCCCACGTTTTGCGCCACGCCTTTGCCAGCCATTTGCTGGCCGGCGGCGCTGATCTGCGCGTCGTGCAGATGCTGCTCGGCCATGCCGATATCTCGACGACGCAGATTTATACCCATGTGCTGGACGAAAAACTCCGCAATCTGGTGGAGACGCACCACCCTCTTGCCAGCGGGTGAAAGGCAATATCAGCCAATCTGGCCGCCATGACTTGACTCGCGATTGCGCCATCGTCACTTTCCGGCCACTTTAGAGCGCAACAGCAGCGACCCAATATCCGGGTCCAGAAACAGCGACCCTTACGGGCGGGTGGAATGCAGTCTTATCTCGATTTTGAAAAGCCGGTCGCCGATCTTGAAGCCAAGATCGCTGAACTCAAATCGCTGGCCGCGACGGATTCCGCCGTCTCCATCGATGAGGAAGTGACCCGGCTCTCCGCCCGCGCCGATGAAGCGCTGGTCGAGATCTACAAAAAGCTCACGCCCTGGCAGAAGACGCAGGTGGCCCGCCACCCGCAGCGCCCGCATTTTTCTGACTATATCAGCGCGCTGATCACCGAATGGACGCCGCTGGCCGGCGACCGCAAATATGGCGAAGACGCTGCCCTGCAGGCCGGGTTTGGCCGCTTCAATGGCCAGCCCGTCGCCATTCTCGGCCAGGAAAAGGGCAATTCCACCGAAACCCGCCTCAAGCACAATTTCGGCATGGCCAATCCCGAGGGCTACCGCAAGGCCGTCCGTATCATGGATATGGCTGATCGCTTTGGCGTGCCGGTGATTTCCCTTGTCGACACGGCCGGCGCCTATCCCGGCATCGGCGCCGAAGAGCGCGGCCAGGCCGAAGCCATTGCCCGCTCCACCGAAAAGGGCCTTGAGCTCGGCGTGCCCAACATCGCTATCATCATCGGCGAAGGCGGTTCGGGCGGCGCTATTGCCATCGCCACGGCCAATCGCGTGCTGATGCTCGAAAACGCCATTTATTCGGTGATTTCACCGGAGGCCGGCGCCTCTATCCTCTTCCGTGACGCCGCTCGCGCCCAGGACATGGCCACGGCCCAGAAAATCACTGCGCAGGACCTGCTGGGCTTCAAGGTCATCGACGGCATCATCGCCGAGCCAGCCGGCGGCGCCCATCGCCACCACGGCGCGGTGATGGATGCGACCCGCCATGCCCTCACCAGCTTTTTTGCCGAGTTTTCTGGCAAGTCGCGGCTCGAAACCCGCGAACAGCGCCGCGAGAAATTCCTCGCCATCGGCACCAATATCTAATCCGAAAGTGGCCCGATCTGCCCCTGCCGGTTGTGCTCACACACTTGCGTGAGCACCCCCTGCTTCCGGGTAGAAATTGCACGTGGTAAAGGCTTCATTCACCGCACGCGTTCATTGTGCTGGCGCGACGCCCAATTGAGGGCGCCATCATCCTTTCTGGGCTGCAGGTTTCCGTGACCGCCACTGTCTTCAATCGCTTCGGCGCCTTCATCATTCTGGTCTGGGTCACGCTGGCCCTTGCCGCCTGTTCCAGCTTCGTCAAGGGTGGCGATAACCGGCACAATGAGCCATTGTCGAGCGCGGTCGTCTCCGGGCTACGCTCCATGGGCTCTTCGCCCGGCGAAGCCATGATGGTCCGCATTTTCAAGGAAGAGAGCGTTCTCGAAGTCTGGAAGCGCACGGCCTCGGGCGAATTCCGGATGTTCAAATCCTACGACATCTGCGCCTATTCGGGCGATCTCGGCCCCAAATTCAAGGAAGGCGACCGCCAGAGCCCGGAGGGTTTTTACACCATCACCCCCGGCCTGATGCAGCCCAAGTCGAGCTATTATCTCGCCTTCAATACCGGCTTTCCCAACAAATTTGATCGCGCCCATGGCCGCACCGGCTCAGACCTGATGGTGCATGGCGATTGCTCCTCGCGCGGTTGCTACGCCATGACCGACAAGGGCATTGCCGAAATCTACGCGCTGGCCCGCGAAAGCTTCAAGGGCGGCAATCCCAGCTTCCAGCTGCAGATTTTCCCCTTCCGCATGACCACGGCAAACCTTGCCAAGCACGGCTCCAGCCAGCACCTCAATTTCTGGAAGGACATCAAGGAAGGCTACGACCTGTTCGAGCTGACCAAGACCCCGCCGGTCTGGGACGTCTGCGAGAAGCAATATATCTTCAATCCATCAGGCGGTGGCGCGCTCAATCCTGCCGGCGTTTGCCCGCCCAGCATTGCCAACCCTGCCCTGCAGGCCAAGCTGCAGGCTGATGAGACGAGACTCGCCGACCAGACCGCGGCTGCCCAAAAGGCCGCCGAACGGCAGGCTGCCGAGGAAGCCGCGCTGAAGGCGCGGGGTGAAGCGGTGGGCGGATTTATGGCTGGTATCGGCAGCATTTTCGGTGGCGGCAATAATGGGCAGGATCCCAATATTGCCCCTGTCACGTCCGGCAAAACGGCGCCAAAACCGATGCCGACCTTGCAGCGGAACTAGTTCGGCCTCATTTGTGGGTTGAAAGTCTTCCCTCACAAGGTTGTATCGACATTCAGCTCAGGCGGTGCCGAAAATGTCGGTTTTCGAGAACCGGAGCGCAGCGTACGTTTGGGTACGTGAGCACCGGAAGCGCAGAAAACTGGCATTTGCAGGCCGGCATCAGGTGAATGGCGATATAACCTAGGTCAACCGGAGAAACACGTGGACCAGCCGCCCAGCGAGCGCCACAAGGATCATGCCGAAATCACCGGCCTGAGCCCGGATATGCGCGTCGGCAAGCTCGATGCGCCCGCGCCCTACTCCGACCGCTCATCGATCCTCGATGAGCCGGCGCCCCGGCCCGGCCGCCTGCCCTTCATTCTCGGCATTGCCGCTGGTCTCGTGGGTCTCGCGGCCCTCGCCGCATCCGCCTTTGTCTATGCGGGCACGAGGCAGGAAATCCTGCGCCTTTCGACTGAGCTGGCCCAATTGCGCGTCAGCCTCGATCTCTATGCGCGCGGCAACGCGCCGTCTGAAACAGCGGAAGCGGCGCCCGGCTCTGACCTCAGCGATCTCTCGAACCGCCTCAGCATTCTCGAACAGAATTGGCGCAGCGGCGCAGCACCCGCCCCCAGCGCCCCCGCGGCGACCACCACGGCCAGCGGCGAGGATTGCCTGCCGTCCGGAATGCGCATCCTTGTGGCCGTGGGCGACAGCTATCCCATATGCGAGATCGACAAGGTGATCGATATAGCAGCGGTCGAGAACGGCTATGTCACCCTTGGCGACGGCACCACCATTCCTTCCGGCGGCAGCAGTCCGCTGGTCGATACGCGATGCACCATTGGCGTCACCTCCAGCGGCGACGAGGGCCTGACGGGCTATGGCGAAATCAGGGTGAACTGCTAACTACTCACACTGCCCGGCAAACAAAAAGGCGGCCCGCAAGGCCGCCTTTTCAGTTTCCGTCTGCCTGAACTCAGGCGAATGCGCCGTGGCAGTGCTTGAACTTCTTGCCCGACCCGCAGGGGCAAGGCGCATTGCGCGACACGCCCACCAGCAGCTTGGGATCGATAGGCGTCAGGGCCGCAGCCCCGCTTGCGCCCAATGCGCCGGCAATCGTGGTGCCCGCATCATTCTCGCCGGTCAGCGGATCGATATGGGTCGCGGTCAGCCCACCCAGCGCCGGTTCCGGCTCGGGCTGGCGGATCTGGATTTCGATATGGCTGAGCTGCGTTGTCACCAGCTCGCGCAGATTGCCCAGCATGGCCTGGAAGAGCTCATAGCCTTCCTGCTTGTATTCATTGAGCGGATCGCGCTGGGCGATACCGCGCCATCCCACCACCTTGGAGAGGTGGTCGAGCATGACCAGATGCTCGCGCCACAGCCCGTCCACCGATTGCAGAAGGATGGATTTTTCCACCTGGCGCATGATCGAGGGCGAATACTTTTCCGTCTTGGCGGCAATCACAGCATCGGCAGCCTCGCGCAGGCGCGTCTCGACGGTTTCGACGTCGATGCCATCTTCCTTGGCCCATTCGCCCACCGGCGCGGTGACATTGAGATAGGTCTTGGCCGCAGCTTCGAGCTGTTCGGTGTTCCACTGCTCAGGATAGGAGCGCGCAGGAATGGCCTTGGCGACGATGTTCTCGACCACGTCGTGACGCATCTCGGTGATGGTCTCGCTGACATCCTCTTCATCCATGAATTCGAGACGCTGCTCGAAGATCACCTTGCGCTGATCATTCATCACGTCGTCATATTTGAGGATGTTCTTGCGGATGTCGAAATTGCGCGCTTCGACCTTGCCCTGCGCCCGCTCGATAGCCTTGGTGACCCAAGGATGGGTGATGCTTTCGCCCTGTTCGAGGCCCAGCTTGCCCAGCATGGAATCCTTGCTTTCCACCGGGAAGATGCGCATCAAATCGTCCTGCAGCGACAGGAAGAATTTGGAATGGCCGGGGTCGCCCTGGCGGCCCGAACGGCCACGCAGCTGATTGTCGATACGGCGCGATTCATGGCGCTCGGTGCCGATCACCATCAACCCGCCGGCAGCCAGCGCTGCGGCCTTGTCTTCAGCGATCTTGGCCTTGATCTCGGCGATCTTGGCCTCACGCGCATCGCCTTCAAGGCCGTCGGCCTCTTTCTGGATGCGCATTTCGAGATTGCCGCCGAGCTGAATATCGGTACCGCGTCCAGCCATATTGGTGGCAATGGTGATGGCGCCGGGCAGGCCGGCATCGGCGACGATAAAGGCTTCCTGCTCGTGGTGGCGGGCATTGAGCACGTTCATCTGCCCGACCTTCTTCTTGCGAAGGATATCGGCCAGCATTTCCGACTTTTCGATCGAGGTCGTGCCCACGAGCACGGGCTGGCCGCGCTCCTGGCATTCCTTGATCAGCTCGGCAATGGCGTCGAACTTTTCCTCGGCCGTGCGGAAAATCGCATCGTCTTCGTCGATACGCTGCACCGGCACATTGGTCGGGATGGTGACGACGCCGAGATTATAGATATCGGCAAATTCTTCCGCTTCGGTCGCTGCCGTACCGGTCATGCCGGCCAGCTTCTTGTAGAGGCGGAAATAGTTCTGGAACGTGATCGAGGCCAGCGTCTGGTTCTCGGCCTGGATCTTGACGCGTTCCTTGGCTTCGAGCGCCTGGTGCAGGCCTTCCGAATAGCGGCGGCCCGGCATCATGCGGCCCGAAAACTCGTCGATGATCACGACTTCGTCGTTGCGGACGATATAGTCCTTGTCCTTGCGGAACAGCTTGTGGGCGCGCAGGGCCGAATTGGCGTGGTGCACCAGCGCGACATTCTCCACGTCATAAAGCGACTCGCCCTTGAGCAGTCCTTCTTCGGCTAGACGCGCCTCGAGTTTTTCGATGCCCTGATCGGTGAAGGTGGCGGCGCGATGCTTTTCGTCGAGTTCGTAATCGCCCTCTTCGATGATCGGCATCAGGCTGTCGATCTTGATATAAAGGTCCGAGCGATCTTCGGACGGACCCGAAATGATCAGGGGCGTGCGCGCCTCGTCAACAAGGATCGAGTCCACTTCGTCGACGATGGCATAGGCATGGCCGCGCTGCACCATCTGGGCGCGCGTGTATTTCATATTGTCGCGCAGATAGTCGAAGCCGAATTCGTTGTTGGTGCCATAGGTGATGTCGGCAGCATAAGCGTCGCGGCGCTGCTGGTCCGTCAGCCCATGCACAATGATGCCGGTGGTCATGCCGAGGAAATTGTAGATCTGCCCCATCCAGCCAGCGTCGCGGCGGGCGAGGTAGTCGTTGACCGTCACCACATGCACGCCCTTGCCATTGAGCGCGTTGAGATAGACCGCCAGTGTCGCCACCAGCGTCTTGCCTTCGCCGGTTCGCATTTCGGCGATGGCGCGATCATTGAGCACCATGCCGCCGATAAGCTGCACATCAAAGTGCCGCATTCCGAGCACGCGCTTGGAGGCTTCGCGCACGGTGGCAAAGGCGGGGACGATCAGGTCATCAGTGGATTTGCCCTGGGCAATCTCGGCCCGGAACTGCTCGGTCCGCGCCCGCAATTCTTCATCGCTGAGCTTGGCAAGTTCAGGCTCCAGCGCATTAATCGCGGCAACCTTGCCGTGGTATCGCTTGACCTGCCGATCAGACGGTGACCCAAAAATCCGCTGGGCGAGCGCAGCAAGTGCCATTCTAGTGGTCCTTTGGTTTCAGCGTCGGGGCGAGGGGAGCGGCGGCCGGCATCTGCGAGGCGCGTCTCAGGCCCATTATAGCCTCGTCACAATCTTGGGAGGCCATTGGCTCCCCGTGTCCTGTTGATGCAAGGCTGCGGCGCGGGGCGCGCCAGCGGGCCCATGCTCTTGAAAAGCGCGTGAGATGTAAGAGCGGGGGGGTCTATTGTCAACGCTGGCGAAATGAGCCACACCTCCCGCACCTTGCGGCTTTCCGGGCCTGATCACCAGGCAACGACAGGGAATGCCGCCAAATTGATCACCCCGTCCTTTCTATATAGGGCGCCAAGGAGACATTTGATCCCCATGCCGAACACATCCAGCCGCTTCGTGCGCGCCCTTGCCCTTATGGCATTGTTCGTTGCCGCCCCGGTTTCTACCGCTTTCGCCCAGGACGCCGAGGCCGCAGCGCCTGCCATCACCCCCGAAACCGTGGTTGCCACCGTCAACGGCGAAGCCATCACCGAGGCAGAGCTCAGCTTTGCCGCCGAGGACATGGCCCAGGAACTGTCCCAGATGCAGCCCGAGCAGCGCCGCGCCTTCCTGTTGCGCGTCATGATTGACATGAAGGTGATGTCGGGGGCCGCCCGCGAGGCCGGCATGGACCAGACCGATCTCTTCGCCCAGCGTCAGAAATATCTTGAAGAGCGCGCCCTGCGCCGCGCCTTTTTCGCCGATGCCATCGCCGCTGCCGTCACGCAGGATCTGGTCCGCGCGGAATATGACAAATATGTCGCCGGCTTTGCGCCCGAAGACGAAATCCGCGCCAGCCACATTCTGGTCGAAGACGAGGCCAAGGCCAAGGAACTCAAGAACGAGATCGATGGCGGCGCCGATTTTGCGACCCTGGCGCGCGAAAACTCCATCGACCCCGGCGCTGCCAATGGTGGCGACCTCGGCTATTTCTCGCGCGGCATGATGGTCCCGCCCTTCGAAGAGGCTGCCTTTGCCCTCACCGAAACGGGCGCGGTTTCCGAGCCGGTGCAGTCCCAGTTCGGCTGGCACATCATCCAGCTCAACGACAAGCGCCAGTCGAGCCCGCCGACCTTTGAGCAAGTTGCTCCGCAGATCCAGCAGCAATTGCTGATGACCACCTTCAACGCCAAGGTGGAAGAACTGATGAGCGGCGCCGAGATTGATATCCCCGATCCGGCCCTTGCTGCGGCCCTCGCCGAGCAAGACGCCGCCGCCGGCGCACAGTAAGCCCAAATCTTTCCGGGGGCGCTCTGCCCCCGGACCTCTCTTGCGGGTCACCCGCGCAAGCAGCCTTGCGAATGCCACGTCTTTCGGGCAAACCCATGCCAATTTGCATGAGGACTACGCCCATGGCTGCCATTCCGGTTTCCCCGCTTGCCCCGAAAACTTTTCCGGACCTGCCCGCCATTGAAGGCGTGCGCTTTGCCACGGCCGAGGCCGGCATCAAGTACAAGAACCGCACTGACGTCCTGTTGATGGCCTTCGACGAAGGCACCACGGTCGCAGGCGTTTTGACCCGGTCAGCCACGTCCTCGGCTGCGGTCGAACTTTGCCGCGCCAATCTGCCGGGCGGCATCGCCCGCGGCCTCGTCGTCAATTCGGGCAATTCCAATGCCTTTACCGGAATGAAGGGCCGCGAGAGTGTGCGCTATATTACCAGCGTCGCCGCAAAGGCGCTGGGCTGCGCACCGTCGGAAGTCTTCATCGCCCAGACCGGCGTTATCGGCGAGCTGATCGACGCCACCAAATTCGACGGCATCCTCGACGAAGCCGCCACGCGCATGAATGCCCAGCCCTGGATCGAGCCGGCCCGGGCCATCATGACCACCGATACTTTCCCCAAACTCTCCGGCGCCCTGCTCGAAATCGATGGCGTCGAGGTCAGGATCAATGGCATCGCCAAGGGCTCGGGCATGATTGCGCCCGATATGGCCACCATGCTCTCCTTTGTCGTCACCGACATGCCTATCGCCGCCAATGTGCTGCAATCGCTGCTCGCCAAGCACACCGCCACGAGCTTCAATGCCATCACCGTGGACAGCGACACCTCGACCTCCGACACCCTCCTCGCCTTTGCCACCGGCAAGGCCAAAGTCGATCCCATCACCTCGCTGGACGATCCGCGCGCCGAAATCTTTGGCGCCGCGCTTTCCGACGTGCTGTTCGAACTCGCCATCCTCACCGTCCGCGACGGCGAAGGGGCGACCAAGCAGGTGTCCGTCCATGTCGAAGGCGCCACCTCTGACGCCTCGGCCTTCCGCATTGCCAAGGCCATCGCTGACTCGCCGCTGGTCAAGACCGCCATTGCCGGCGAGGACGCCAATTGGGGCCGCGTGGTCATGGCCGTCGGCAAGGCCGGCGAGCCTGCAGACCGCGACAAGCTCTCCATCCGCTTCGGCGATCTCGTCGTCGCCCGCAATGGCGAACGCGCCGAGGGTTATGACGAGGCCGCCACCAGCGCCTATATGAAGGGCGAAGAGCTCGAGCTGACCGTCAGCCTCGGCCTCGGCGAGGGCAAGGCAACGGTCTATACCTGCGACCTGACGCACGGCTACATCTCCATCAACGGCGATTACCGGAGCTGACGTGACCCTCCCGGACGTCGAAACCTTCGAGCGGGCCGGCCTTCTGGCCTGGCCCGGCATCGAGGAAAAATGGGATGGCAATTGGGTGCGCCGCGCCGCAGGCGGCTATACCAAGCGCGCCAACTCCACCCAGTGCTTCGACCCCGATGATTTCGAAGACGCCGACACGCGCGTGATTTCCGCCTGTTCCTGGATGGTGATCCGCAAGATCAAGCCGGTCTTCCGCATCACCCCGCTCTCGAGCCCGGAGCTCAACGCCACGCTTGATGAGGCCGGCTGGACCACTCTCGACCCCAGCCATCTGCTGGCGATGGAAATCAGCGAACACGAGCCGGACGCTGAGGCGCAATACCTGCCCGTGCTCGACGCCAAATTCCTTTCGGCAATGCAGAAGCTGCAGGGCTATGACGACGCGACCCTGACTGCGATGAAGAACCTGCTCGCCGTCATCAAGGTGCCCGCCATGGGCATTGTCCTCACCCGCGATGGGGAAGCCGTCGCCACATCCATCATGGCCGTGGCCAATGGCGTGGTCATCACCGGCAATGTGGTGACCGACCCCACCCGCCGCCGGCAGGGCCTCGGCGCCGCCATGATGCGCTCAGGTCTTGCCTGGGCCAGGGCTGAAGGCGCCCGCTTTGCCGCGCTCAATGTCCAGGCCGACAATGATGCGGGCAAGGCGCTCTACCAGTCGCTGGGCTATACCCATCAGTACGACTACCACTACCGCATCCCCGGAGCGCCACGATGACCGACAACAAACTCCTGCTGGTCGTCGCCTGCGCCCTTGTCGATGCCGATCGTCGCGTCCTTATCGCCCAGCGCCCCGAAGGCAAGTCATTGGCAGGCCTATGGGAATTTCCCGGTGGCAAGCTCGAGCCGGGTGAAACGCCGGAACAGGCGCTGATCCGCGAACTGGAGGAAGAGCTGGGCATCGAGACCAAGACCGCCTGCCTCGCGCCCCTGTCCTTTGCCAGCCATTCTTACGAAAACATTCACCTGTTGATGCCACTTTACGTCTGCCGGAAATGGCAGGGGACGCCGCAGGCAAAAGAGCACGCTGCCCTCAAATGGGTGCGGCCGCAGGCCTTGCGCGATTATCCCATGCCACCGGCGGATGAACCACTGATCGCCGCCTTGTGCGATCTACTCTAGAGCAGCGTCAACACGCTCGGGGGCAAGCATGTCGATCACTCACATCGTCCGCTTCCTGCGCGACGATGGCGGCGCTACTGCACTTGAATATGCGATGATCGCCAGCCTGATCGCGGTCGCCCTTGCGGCGACTTTCGCGGCCACCGGCGGTTCGGTGATTTCCCTCTTCGACCAGGGCGTCGGCAATGCCGCCGATGTCATCGGCGAGCGCGCCAACAGCATCCCCTGAAAGCGCCGGCGCCTTACTGCCGGGCCACAACCTTGTAGCGCTGCCCCGCAACCAATGGGTCGCCGGGATAGAGGTTGTTGAGAATATAGAACAGCTCGCGCCCGCCGGGCATATTGGACATCTGCCGCGCCAATGTGTCGGCCGTGTCAGTGTTGCGTGCCGTGACGAGGCGGATCGATTGCTGGCTGATCTGGCGCAGGTCATTGGCGTCGGTGCGGCGGAAGCTGGCAATGGTCGATTCCGCACCCTGCGCAAAGCGCGCACTGTCGGCCTTGGCCGCAAAGATGAAGCGATAGACATCGCCATCGAGCCGCATGACCGCGACCCGGAAGAACCACTGATCGGTCTGCGCCTGTCCCGAGGCCATCTCGATGCCGTTGAAATTGTGCCCCTTGACCGTCTCGGCCTTGAGCCCGGCAATCCAGCCCGATTTGAGATAATCGGTTAGCGCCATATTGGCCTGCACATCGGCGCTGTCGAAGCGCACGGCCTCGCCATCGCCGGCCACGCCAACCACCGCGCTCTGCGCGTTTTGCAGCGTATAGCCCTGCGGCACCACAAAGGTGAACTTCGAGGCCGGATGGATGAAACGCTGGCCGACAATCGTGCCCTGCGCGGCGCTTTCGCCAAAGCTGAGGCCGGAAATGGCCGACATATAGCCTTCCCGGTCCGTCTCGCCGCTTACCGCATTGCCGAACATTTCACGCGCCGTCGCCAGCGCCTTGTCGATACGGGCCGGGGTGGCCGGATGGGTGGAAAGGAAACCGTCATCGCCCTGGCTCGCGCCAACCGAGAAGGCCGCAAACCGGCTCATCACGCCAAGGAAGCGCGCCGCCGCCTGCGCATCATAGCCCGCCTTGCCGGCAAATTTGATGCCCTCGCGGTCTGCTTCCAGCTCCTGGTTCTGCCCGAAGGCGGCCAGCGACTGGCGCGTGCGGTTGGCCGTCGCGTCGGTCGAAATATCGCCCCCGAACACGCCGGTAATCACCCGGTCAACGATCTGCGTCGTGCGGGTGCGGTCGGTGCGCGCGCGCGCATGGCGCAGCGTCACGTGGGCGATTTCGTGCGCCAGCACCGCCGCCAGTTCGCTCGTGTCCGATGCCAGCGCCAGAATGCCGCGCGTTACATAGATATAGCCGCCGGGCAGCGCGAAGGCATTGACCTCGGACGTGTCGAGAATGGTCACCTGATATTGCGCATTGGGCTGGTTGGCCGCCGCCAGCAGGCGCCCGACGATCCGGGCGACCATGATTTCGGCCTGCCGGTCCTCATAAACCCCGCCATAGGCCGCAATAATGCGCGGATGCTCGCGGCGCCCGATCACCACATCATTGGGCTCGGTGCCTTCCGGCACGACAACCGGCGCAGGATTGTCGCCCGTCTGCCGCACGCTGATCGACGAACCGACCAGAGACGAGCAGGCCGTCAGCGCCACCACGGACACTGCCAGCATACCAAAACGCAGGGCCTTATTGCCAAAAAGCGCGGTCATCGCCTCGCCAGAACCTCAATCTGTTCGGGATGGGTCACCTCGATGCGAGGCCCATCCCGTTCGTCCACCCATCCGCGGATGCGCACCAGCGCGCCTTCCAGCGCCACCGGATCAAGACCGGCCTGCTCAAACAGCCTGAGCGCCGGCCCTTCGATAACGGCGGTGAAGTCTTCTTTCCACAAACGGCCGAAATTGAGGAACACCCGCGAGCCTCTCTTGTCGGCCAGCAGGACGCGCCCTTCCACCAGTTCATAATGGCCGGTCAGCGCGATAAGTTCACTCGGTCGATCCGCTAGGCGCACGCTGTAATAGGGATCGGTCCAGATGCCAAGCCGCGCCGCTCTCGCCCGGCCTTCGGCAGCCAAAAGTTGATCGAGGCAATGCCGGTTATCGGGGAAGGAATAGACCCGTGCCCAGCCATTTTCGACCATGTAATGCTGCGCCCAGATTTCCGAGCCATCGTCCTGCGCCACAAAGACATGCGCCAGCGCCCGGTCATAGCGGTCCATTTCTTCCCCGCCATAGCCCAGCCGCACGCTCTTGTTGAGCGCCAGCTCTTCCAGCGCCCTCTTGGCTTCCGGCGCCAGCGGCCAGGTCGGAAAGCCCTCGCGGCCCAGCGGCAGCTTGGGGGCCTGCGTGCCGATCATTCGCACGCGTTCGCCATCGCTGAGCACCACCGTGTCGCCATCGGTGACCTCGGTCACCATCCCGCCCGGCGCCATGCGCAGCGTTTCACAGGCCAGGGCGGCCGTCGTCGCCAGATTGGCCATCATGGCCATGGCGGCAAAAGACATTGAAATAGCCCGACCCACAAACACACCCCACAACGATTCCGTTTACCATGCACGCAAATGCGGCAAAAAATCATTACCCTCACAATGAGGTGCACTGCCGCTGAAGATAGGTGCTTCTAGCGCAAACGCGCCGCAATTGTCCGCACCGATTGCATCAATGTCATCGTCGCGGCGCTGGGCAGGGTATCGGTTCGCGTTGTCAGCCCCACCGGCCCCAGTGTTTCGCGCGTATCCACCGGCAACAGCGCCAGCTGCTTTTCCGCGACGTCATTGGCCACCACGCCTTCGGAAATGATCCAGATCGCGTCGCTCTTGCGCACATAGGCCCGCCCAAAGGCATCTGAAACGGTTTCGATCTGGTCTGGCAGGCCGGTAATGCCCTGCGCAAACAGCATCCTGTCCACCACCGGCCGGATCACCGAATCCGGCGTCGGCATCAGCGCCTGGTAGGACGCGAGCAGGCCCAAGTGAAAATCACGCACACCGAGCAAGGGGTGCCCCGGCCGCACGGCAATCACCACCCGCTCGGAATAAAGATGCTCGAAACTGAGCCCGATCATCGCCTCGGGCTCGGCCATGCGACCGATCACAAGGTCGACATCGCCCATGCGCAACAGGCTGAGGAGATAACCATTTGGGCCGGTTATGATCCGCGCATTGATGTCCGGCTCGGCGGCAGCAAAGGCCCCGACAGCATCAGGGAGCAGGCGCGCCGACACTGTTGGCAGCGCGCCCACCCGTACCGTCGGCGTCTGGCCTGGATGGCGCGCCGCGTCGATCCCCTGCCGCAGCGCCGCAAGGCTGGTCGCCGCATGGCGGTGAAACACCTCGCCATAGGGGGTGAGCGTCAGCCGCCGCCGCGTTCGATCAAACAATGGCGCGCCCAGCAATTCCTCCAGCTCCTGCACGGTCTTGGACGCCGCCGGCTGGCTGATGCCCAGCTCCGAAGCCGCATTGACGACGCTTTTGAGCCGCGCCACTTCCAGAAAGCAGGCCAGATGCCGGAGCCGGATACGGGGATCGATAATGCGCTGGCGCATGGGTCACTCGGTTATGGAATTGCAGCAATCTAGCGCAATTGCCCCATGCTTGAAAACTCTCGGGTTATAGCTTGCGCCCTACTAATCATTTTACTTTGCGCCGATCCTCGCCTTAGATCGGCGGCGGAGGAGAGGTTATGGACTTTTTTCGCCGCGATGGCGTGGTGCTGCATTACCGGCTGACCGGACCTATTGGCGCGCCGGCGCTGGCCCTGGTCAATTCGCTGGGCACCGATGCGCGCATCTGGGATGGCGTGATTGCCGCCCTGTCGGGACGCTTCCGCATCCTCTCCTATGACAAGCGCGGCCATGGCCTCAGCGATGTGCCTGAAGGTGACTATGCGCTGGCCGATCACGTCGACGACCTCGCCGCTCTCCTCGATCATGCCGGCATCGGCACATTGGCGCTGGGCGGCGTGTCCGTGGGCGGCCTTATCGCCCAGGGTTTTGCCCTTGCCCATCCGCAGCGGATCAAGGCGCTCATGCTTTGCAATACCGCGCCGCGCATTGGCGACGATGCCATGTGGAATACCCGCATCGCCGATGTGCGCCAGAACGGGATGGCCGCTCTGGCCGATCCCGTGATGCAGCGCTGGCTGAGCCCCGGCTTCCGCGCCGCCCAGCCCGATGCGCTGTCCGGCTGGCGCAATATGTTCCTGCGCACGGATCCTGCCGGCTATATCGGCACCTGCGCCACCCTGCGCGATACCGATCTCCGCGCCGCAATCAGCGCCATCACCGCACCCACACTGGTCGTCGCCGGCTCCGATGATCTGGCCACCCCGCCCGATCTGGTGCGCACCTGCGCCGATTCCATTGCCGGCGCGCGGTTTGAAATACTGGATGGCGTGGGACACATCCCTTCCATCGAAAAGCCGGCCCTGTTGGCCGGCATGTTCGGACATTTTTTAAGTGAGGTTCGCCATGGCTGATACGACCCTTTATGAGCGCGGCATGGTCACCCGCCGCTCCGTACTGGGCGACCAGCATGTGGACAATGCCATTGCCCGCAGCACCGATTTTGATACCGATTTCCAGAGCTTCATCACCGAAGGCGCCTGGGGTTCGGTCTGGTCCCGCCCCGGCCTCACCAAGCGGGAGCGCTCGATCGTGACCCTTGCCCTGCTGGCCGCCCTGGGCCACGAAGAAGAATTCGCCATGCATGTGCGCGCCACGGCCAATACAGGCGCCAGCAGCGATGACATCAAGGAAGCCCTGATGCATGTGGCTGTCTATGCTGGCGTTCCGGCAGCCAACAGCGCCATAAAGATCGTCAAGGAAGAACTGGCCAAACGCGCGGAGGACAAATCATGAGCGGCATCATCCTGCCCGGTGCCGATGGCGCCCTTTATCAGCGTGACCGCGCCTGGCATCCCCAGGCCTTCACCCCGGCCTATAAGAGCACGACCTTCCGCGCCCCGCGCCAGCCCCTGCTCGCCATGAGCGCCTCGGCCTCGGAACTGACCGGCCCGACCTTCGGCCACATGCCGCTCGGCGAGCTCGATAATGACCTGATCCGCAACTATAGCCAGGACGGCTCCGAAGCCATTGGCCAGCGCATGGTGGTCTATGGTCAGGTGCTCGACGAAAACGCCCGCGCCGTGCCCAATACGCTGGTCGAATTCTGGCAGGCCAATGCCGGTGGCCGCTATCGCCACAAGAAGGAAGGCTATCTGGCCGCCCTCGATCCCAATTTCGGCGGCTGTGGCCGCGCCATGACCGACGAGAACGGCTTTTATTCCTTCCGCACCGTCAAACCCGGCGCCTATCCCTGGCCCAATGGCGCCAATGACTGGCGCCCGGCCCATATCCATTTCTCGGTCTTCGGCCACGCCTTTGCCCAGCGCCTCATCACCCAGATGTATTTCGAGGGCGACCCGATGATCTGGCAATGCCCGATTGTCGGCTCCATCGCGGACAAATCGGCTATCCACCAGCTGATCGCCCGGCTCGACCGCCACAATACGACGCCCATGGATGCGCTGGCCTATCGCTTCGATATCGTGCTGCGCGGCCGCCGTTCGACCATGTTTGAAAACAAGCTGGAGGGGAACTGATGCTGCACCCTGTCCCGACCCTGAAAGAAACACCGTCCCAGACGGCGGGCCCCTATGTCCATATCGGCATGACGCCGAATTTCTGCGACATCAAGGGCGTCTATGACAAAGATCTCGGCGCCACCATGCTGACCCCCGACACGAAGGGTGAGCGCATTGAACTCGTCGGCCGCCTCCTCGACGGCACCGGCGCACCCGTCTCCGATGGCCTGATCGAAATCTGGCAGGCCGATGCGAACGGCAAATATGCCCAGCCCGGCACCAAATCCGGCTTCACCGGCTGGGGCCGCCAGGCCTGCGCCAATGATGGCACTTTCCACTTCGAAACCATCAAGCCCGGCGCCGTGACAGGCCCCGATGGCAAGCCCATGGCGCCCCATATCAATCTCTGGATTGTCGCCCGCGGCATCAATATCGGCCTGCAGACCCGGCTCTATTTCGCCGATGAAGCCGAGGCCAACGAAAACGACTGGCTGCTCAACAAGATCATGGACAAGCGCCGCCGCCTGACCCTCATCGCCGAACGCGACGAAGGCCCCGTCCCCCGCTATGGCTGGGATATTCATCTGCAAGGCGAAAAGGAAACGGTGTTTTTCGATATTTGAGCACCGGAATCCGGAAAGCCCTCCCTCCCCCTTGAGGGGAGGGTAGCGTCGCTAGGCCAAGGGCCATAGCAGAGCTGGGGTGGGGGTCGTCCGGCGAACGACACAACCACCCCCACCCTCAATCCCTCCCCTCAAGGGGGAGGGAGGCGAAGGACCACAATGACCAATGCCTCCCCCTTGCAGGAGAGGCCAGTAGAGGGAATGGTCCCCATGACTGACATGAGACCAAAGGCGCCATGACCCTTCTTTCCGCCCTCGCCGGCGACGCCGAAATCGAAGCCCTGCTCTCCGACGTCGCCCAGCTTGACGCCATGCTGGCCGTCGAGCGCGCGCTCGCGGAAGCCAGCGCCGATGCCGGCTTCATCACCCCTGAAGCCGCCGCCGCCATCACCACCGCCATTACGCACTACACGCCCGATTGGCCAGCGCTCGAAACCGGCCTCGTGCAGGACGGCGTGCTCATTCCGGCGCTGATGAAACAGCTCCGCCCCCTGGTTGCCGAACCCCACGGCCCGGCACTCCACAAGGGCGCCACCAGCCAGGACATCATCGACACTGCCCTGATCCTGCAATTGACGAAAGTCTTCGACCTGCTCGAAGCCCGCCTTTCTGCAATCCTCACCCGGCTCGATCAGCTGAGCGCCGCCGAGGGCCAGCGCCCCCTCATGGCCCATACGCGAATGCAGGCGGCGCTCCCGACAACCTGGGGCGCAAAATTTGCCAGCTGGAGCGAGCCTCTGCAACGCCACCTGCGCGCCCTCGCCGCCATGCGCCGCACAATGCTGGTCGTGCAATTGGCCGGCCCTGTCGGCGACCGCGCCAGCTTCGGCACCCATGGCGACGCTATCGCCGCCGGCATGGCCAAACGCCTCGATCTCGGCACCGCCAGCCCTTGGCACACGGCGCGCGACCCCATCGTCAATTTCGGCAATCTCCTGGCGCTGATCAGCGGTTCTCTGGGCAAGATCGGCGCTGACCTCACCCTGCTCTCGCAAACCGAAATCGCCGCCATCCGCCTCGAAGGCGGCGGCACCTCATCGGCCATGGCCCACAAGGCCAATCCGGTCAATGCCGAACTATTGGTGACCCTCGCCCGCTTCAACGCCGGGCTCGCGGGCACGCTGCAGCAGGCCATGGTTCACGAATACGAACGCTCCGGCGCCGCCTGGACCCTCGAATGGCTCACCCTGCCGCAAATGACCATAACCACCGGCGCCAGCCTGCGCCTCGCCGCAAAAACGCTTGATCAGTTGCGGTTCGCGTAGAAGTGCCGACCTCCAATATGTGCATCGGCGCGCGAATGCCGTGGTACAATTGAACAGGTTCGAACTTTGAGGTGACCCATGATCTCGTTTTGGCTATTTGCCGTGTCGGGCGGACTTTGGCTTTGGTCGAGCTACCTCTGGTTTGTGTGTAGCCGTCTCAAGTCGCCGTACAGGTATGTTGGAAATATCGGAACAAGAATTTCCACTGGCGTAGAATCTAACGCCAGCTACTTCAACGGGATTACCTTCGACCCTATAGCTGTGACTAAATACTTCAGTGATCAGGCGTGGCTAAACGCTTGGGCAGCGGGCGTTAGCGCAGCTGCAGCTATGGCAACCTTTGCTGGATTGCTGGCACCGAAATTCGGCTGGTGATCAAGTCAATCCAATCACCCCCGATACCCGATATCAATCACCGCATTGCCCGCCGTCAGCCGCGAAACACAGGCACACATCTTGTGGTTCTCCGCCTTTTCCTCCGGGCTGAAAAACACATCCCGATGATCAATCTCGCCCTCGCGCTCCAAGACCTTCACCGCACAAAGCCCGCATTCGCCACGCTGGCAATCATAGATCATGTCCACTCCGGCCCCGATCAGCGCATCGAGCAGCGACTGGTCGGACCGCACCGGAACAGTTATCCCGCGATTGAGAATTTCGACCGAAAAAGCCTGCTCGACATGCAGCCCGCTATCGCCGAACACCTCATAACGCAGCCGGCTCACCGGCCGCCCCGATGCGGCCCATGCAGCCTTCGCCGCTTCCAGCATCCCGATAGGCCCGCAGAGATAACATTCCGCATCTGCCGGCAGAGCCGCAAACTCGGCTGCGAGGTCGATATGCTGGCCCATGCTATTGTCCTGAAGGCTCAACCGATCCCCCAGCAAATCCTGCAATTCATCGGCAAAGGCCATCAGCCCGCGCGACCGCGCCGCAAAAACCACCCGCAATGAAGCGCCCCGCGCCGCCAGCGCCTTGGCCATGCCATAGATCGGCGTAATCCCGATACCGCCCGCCAGCAGCAGGTAATGGCCCGCCCGCCAACTCAACTCAAAGCGGTTTTCCGGCAGTGTCAGCCGGATGAGCGCGCCTTCTTCCAGGCCCCACATAAAGCGTGACCCGCCCCGGCTCTGCGGGTGCAGTTTTACCGCCACGGCAATCTGCCCAGCCGGCGCCGGAATGACCGTATAGGTGCGGATCGCCGGCTCGCCATTGATATCGACACGGAAATTGCTATGCGACCCCGCATCAAAGCGCGGCACCGTGCCATCCACGGCAAAAGCGATATAGCGCACATCATCAGCAATCTGCCGAACCTCGGCAACTTTTGCGTCCCGCCACTCAACCCGGTTGCGCATTGTTCTCTCCCTTCGCGGCAACCCTCGTCCGGTCGCCTTGCCGGAGGCGTTCCCGCGAAAGCGGACCCTCCGTTAGTTGTTAAATCTGTAGGTTCGGCCCTTCGCCTCCCTCCCCCCTTGAGGGGAGGGATTGAGGGTGGGGGTCCATCAGTGGAAAACAGAACCACCCCCTCCCCGACCCTCCCCTCAAGGGAGAGGGGCCAACTGGCATTTGCAGACTGGCATCAGCTGACTGCTAACCAGAAACCAGTGCCAAGGCAGGAACGCGGCGTATCAGGCTCCGATCCTCATCCAGCACGAATTCGAGGTTCTGCCGCGCCAGCCGCGCATGTTCGCGCGCGAGCGCCTCGGCCCGCGCGCCTTCGCGCAATTCGATGGCCGTCACCATGGCCTTGTGCTGCGCCTGCGCGCCATAAAGCGTGCGGCGGAAGGCGATCACATCGGCCTGCTTGTCGAGGAAGGCGCTGGGCGAGGCGAAAGGAAGGCTCGTCACCCGCTCGATTTCGCGGCGAATGGTCTGGCTGGCCAGCCCCCAGAGTTTTTCGTGGAAACTGGCATTGAGATCGACATAGCGATCAAAATCCATTGCCTCCACTTCACCCCGCTGCGTCTGGTCGAGCTCAACCAGCAGCCGGTGCAGTTCGCCCATCCGCGCCGGCGCCACACCCCGCTCAGCCGCGAGGCGCAGAGCGGTGCCCTCCAGCACGCCCCGCAACTCGATGGCGTCGATCACATCCTCACGGGTAAAGCTGCGGACGGCATAGCCGCCCGAGGGGATGGCTTCCACCAGCCCCTCCTGCTCCAGCCGGGCCAGCGCAGCGCGCAGCGGGGTGCGCGAAATGCCCAGCTTTTCAGCCAAGCCCACTTCGGAGAGGCGCGTGCCGCCCCGGATTTCGCCTGAAATCACCAGATCGCGCACGCCCATCAGGGCGCGTTGCGACTGCACGGCGCGGTCGGGTTTTTCGCTCATTCGGCGGCCTGCTTCACGGCGTTTTCCTCCGCTACCATCTGGTCGATCAGCCGCCGCGCCCACATCGAGCCGGCATCGATATTGAGATTGTAGATGACGTGGTCGGGATTATCGTCGATGGCCTTCTGCTGGGCTTCCAGAATCCGCTCGTCTTCCCGGAAAATCGAGGATACGCCCTCGCGTAGATCGTGGGTGCGCGCCTGCTCGTCAATTTTGTAATTGCGCGCAAAGGCCCAGAAATAGTGGCAGGTCTTATCGGTCTCAGGCGTCATCGTGTTGAGCACGAAGCCATTGACCCCCTGGCTGCGGTCGCCTTCCGGCGCGCCGGTGCCGGTCGGGGCCACGCCCACATCGATGGCAATGGTCGAGGGCGCCTGGAAATTGATGATCTGCCAGCGGTCGACATTGCCGGGCTTGCCCAGCTGCCCGCGCCAGAATGGCGGCGCATCGATATCCTTCATCCAGCGGGTAATGGTCGCGGTCGTATCGGTATGGGTCGATTCGAACGGCGCTTCCGCCACCGCGCGATTGCCGATGGACGAGCCATGCACATAGGTCTCGTGCGTCAGGCCCATCAGATTGTCGACCACCAGACGATAATCGCATTTGGCGTGGATATATTTGCCATCCGCGGCCCATGCCGGATCATCGTTCCAGTGCAGGTCCGGCACCAGCGCCGGATCGGCCAGCGACGGGTCACCCATCCACAGCCAGATGAACCGGTACCGTTCCACCAGCGGATAGGATTTGACGCAGGCCGAAGGATTTATCGTGTCCTGCGATGGCATGTATACACAGCGGCCCGTGTCATCGAATTCAAGGCCATGATAGCCGCAGATGACATTGTCGCCATGCAGCTCGCCCATGGAGAGCGGCAACAGCCTGTGCCAGCAGGCATCAGCCAGCGCGACTGCCGATCCATCCTGTTTTCGATACAAAACCACCGGTTTATTGCAGATCGTCCGGGCCAGCAGGTTGCGCTTCACCTCAACGTCCCAGGCAATGGCATACCAGGTGTTCAGCGGAAAAGACTGTGCGGTCATGTGCGGACCCTCCTCGATCCTCAACATCGTTTCCCCTATTGAATACCAGTTGTATACAGCTTGCAAGTTTCCAGTTGCACTCCCCGGCAGTTCGCGCGATTGATCGCCACGAACCCCATGAGGAGGATGTCCTAGATGGCTGTTAACAAGCCCCCATACCGCGCCGACACCGTCGGCAGCTTCCTGCGTCCCGATGCGCTCAAGACCGCCCGCAAGGCCTTTTTCCAGGACAAGACCATCGGCGCCGATGAGCTCAGGGCGGTTGAGGACGAAGCCATCAAGGATGTTGTGCGGATGCAGGAAGAGGCCGGCCTCAAGGCCGTGACCGATGGCGAATTCCGTCGCGCCTGGTGGCATTTCGATTTCATGGGAATGCTCAACGGCCTCGACATCATCCAGCGAGAAGGCGGCGGCATCCAGTTCCACGGCGTCCACACCAAGCAGGACGTGCCAGTGATCACGGACAAGCTCAGCTTCCCCGCCGATCACCCCATGCTCGAGCACTACAAATTCCTCGCTGCCAATACCAAGGTAACGCCGAAGATCTCGATCCCCGGCCCCAGCGCCGTGCATTTCCGCATTGCCGATGCCGATATCGCGGTCAAGGAATATAGAAACGACGCCGAGGCCTATTTCGAAGACATCACCGCCACCTATAAGGCTGCCGTGAAGGCCTTTTACGATGCCGGCTGCCGCTATCTGCAGATGGACGACATCTTCTTCGCCTATCTCTGCGATCCGAAAATCCGCGCCGAGCGCAAGGCCAAGGGCGAGGATCCCGATTGGCTGATCGGTCGCTATGCCAAGATGATGAACGACGCCATCATCGACCGCCCCGATGACATGGTCATCGGTATGCATATGTGCCGTGGCAATTTCAAATCCACCTGGGTTGCCGAAGGCGCTTACGATCCGGCGGCCGACGCCATCTTCAACCAGACTGATGTCGACATCTATTTCATGGAATACGACACCGACCGCGCCGGTGGCCTCGAGCCGCTTCGCCTCCTGCCCAAGGGCAGCAAGCGCGTCATGCCCGGCTTTATCACCACCAAGACGCCTGAACTCGAAAGTGTCGAGGATCTCAAACGCAAGTTCGATGCGGTCAGCAAGTTTGCCGACCTCGACCAGTTCGGCATTGCCCCGCAATGCGGCTTCGCCTCGACCGAGGAAGGCAATGACCTCACCATGGACGAACAGCGCCGCAAGCTCGATCTCGTCGTCAAGACCGCCGAAACCATCTGGGGCACGGCGTAAAAATTTGGGGCTGGCCGCTTTTCGCAGCCAGCCCTACTCATTTTAGGTAGCGAGACCCTACCGCGACGCCAGATAGGCCCGCCACCCGCCATGAGTGCTGATATCCTCAGCCCCTTCGGTGGCTACGGCCTCGCACAAAAACCCCTTCACATTGGTCCCGTCTTCCAGCGCCAGCGTGCCGATGCCCAGCGGCGCCGGAATATTGGCGACGAAATTCCCGAACGCAGCCGGATCGAGCGACCACACTTCCGTAGCGATCGCCTGCCCCGCCCCCTCGGCCACGCGCAACAGCCCCGGCTTGGGCGGCACCGTGCCCGGCAGGGCAAAAAACCGGTAGTCCGGCCTCGTCACCACGCTGCGAAGATAAATCCCGCCCGCGCCAACCAGCTCCTTGTTGAGCGGCAAGCCGCTGAGATGCGCGCCCACCACCGCCACCTCGATCCGCCCCGGCCCGGCCGGCACTGGCCCCGCCGACGCCCCGCGCCGCTCGATGCCGGCCGCCAACCCGGCGAGATAGCCATCGCTCCCGGCCGGCCCGATCAACGTCAGGCTCGAAGGCAGACCATCCTCGCGCCGCCCGGCCGGCACCGAAATCGCGGCCATGTCGAGCAGATTGACGAAATTGGTATAGGCACCAAGGTTGGAATTATAGAGCACCGGCTCGGCTTCCAGATCAGCCAGCGTATAAAACCGTGTCACCGTCGGCACGGCCAGCACATCCACCCCAGCCAGCACCGGCGCCAGCTGCTGGCGATAATCGGCCAGCCGATATTGCGCCCTGAACGCATCGACGGCCGTCTTGCCCAAAGCCCCGCTGATCACCTTGAGCGTCGTTGGATGCAGCGCCTCCGGCTGATCCTCGATCAGCGGCATGGTCGCGGCGTAGCGCTCGGCCACCCACGGCCCCTCATAAAGCAGCCGCGCCACCGCATGGAGCGGCTCAAAATCAATCGGCACCAGCGTCGCGCCGAGATCAGCCAGCATGTCGAGATCCCGCCCATAGGCTGCCTCGCCCGCCGAATCGCCAAAAAACTGCCGCTGCCCCTCCATCGGCACGCCGACCCGCAAGGCCGGCGGAAACCCGCTCTTTTGCGGCGCCGGCAATTTGCGCGAATAGCCATCAGCCGGATCAAATTCAGCCGCCACCGCCGTCACGCGCCGCGCCGTTTCCACGTCCCGCGCAAAAACCGAAATCGTGTCGAGCGTCCGGCAAGCCGGCACCATGCCGGTGGCCGACAGCAGCCCCAGGCTCGGCTTCAGGCCCACAATCCCGTTAAGCCCTGCCGGCACTCGGCCCGACCCCGCCGTATCGGTGCCCAATGCCGCGTCGACAATTCCCGCCGCCACCGCCACAGCCGAACCCGAACTTGACCCGCCCGGAATGAGATCAGCCCGCAACACATTGCGCGGCACGCCATAGGGCGAACGCACGCCCACCAATCCCGTCGCAAACTGGTCAAGATTGGTCTTGCCGATAACGATCGCCCCCGCCGCCTCCAGCCGCGCCACCACAAAGGCTGACTTTTCCGGCCTGTATTCAAACGCCGGACAGGCCGCGGTGGTCGGCAATCCGGCCACGTCCACATTGTCCTTGACCGCGATGACCATGCCGAACAGCGGCTTGCCTTCCGCGCCCTCCGCCTCCAGCCGCGCCGCCTCCTCCACCGCCTCACATTCGGGCTTCAGCGAAATGAAAATGGCCGGATCGGCGCGCTGGGCCAGCGCCGCATAGGCAGCGCGCACGGCTTCGGTCGGAAGAAGGGACGACAAGACGGGAGCCTCAATTGCCTAGTTTTACACCATAGTTTTTGTAATGCTAAACTGATAGGCGCGTAAAGCGCAATTGCATACAATGTGCATATGATTGCCAAGTCCCGGCTTTTCGCGGCACTCTCCGCGGGGCGGAGGGCCAGATGATCAAAAAGGGCATCGTCAGAACGGGAACAGCCGGATGGGTCTATGCCCCCTGGCGCGGCACCTTCTTTCCCGAAGGTCTTGTCCAGAAAAAAGAGCTCGCCTATGCCACGAGCCATCTCACCAGCATCGAAATCAACGCCACCTTTCGCGGCAATCAGAAGCCGGAAAGCTTCGCCCGCTGGGCCGCCGAAGCCCCGGAGGATTTCCGCTTCTCGGTCAAGGGCCCGCAGCTCATCACCCATATCCGCCGGCTGAAGAATTGCCGCGCCGAGCTCGCCAGCTTCTTCGCCTCCGGCCCCCTGGCCATGGGCCAGCGCCTCGGCCCCTTCATCTGGCAATTGCCACCCAACCTGGCCTTCGATCCGGAAAGTTTCGCCGCCTTCCTCGCCCTGCTGCCGAAAGACATCGACACCTATCTCGCCCTGGCCGGCGAAGCCGATGGCAAAAATCCGCCTTTTCTCGATGCTACTGGCGTCGGGCCCATCCGCCACGCCGTCGAAATGCGCCACCCGAGCTTCAACACGCCCGAAGCCGATGCCCTGCTCCGCTCCCACAATGTCGCCCGCGTCATCGCCGATACGGTGGAAAATCCGGCCCGTGATCTCACCGCCGATTTCGCCTATTGCCGCCTGCAAGGCCCCGCCCGGCCCGGCGCCGCATCCTATGAAGATGCCGACATTGCCGACCTCGCCAAAACCATGGCGCAGTGGCGGGACTGTGGCCACGACGTCTTTGCCTATTTCGTCCACGAGGATAAATTGCACGCCCCGGCCAATGCCATCGCCCTGCGCAAGGCCCTCGGCATAACCCTGCCCACCGACACCTGATCACGACCCCGTTCCCGTCTGGCTTTTGCCTCGCAGCGGCGCTATGCCCGAGCCGTTCCAGCGTCAAACAAGAACCCCATCATGCCCAGCACCTTCCGCCCCCATGACAAGATCGCCGCCGGCCTCGCCTTTGTCCTCGGCCTCGCCACCATTCTGAGCGCCCTCGGCTCGCAATATATTGGCGGCCTCTTCCCCTGCGATCTCTGCCTGCAACAGCGCCTGGCCTATTATTACGGCCTGCCGATCCTCGCGCTGGTCCTGTTGCTGTGGAACCGTGTGCCCCTGACGGTCTGGTATATCGCCATGGCCATCGTCACCGCGATTTTCCTCTGGGGCGCCTATATGGGCGCCTATCATGCCGGCGTCGAATGGGGCTTCTGGCCCGGGCCCACCTCCTGCTCTGGCATCGGCACCAGCTTCAGCCTCAATGATCTGCAGAACCTCAAGCCCGTCATCGCCTGCGACGTTGTCCAGTTCCGCTTCCTCGGCATCTCGCTGGCCGGCTACAATACGCTGATCTCGCTCGCCATCGTCGCGCTGCTGATCGCCTCGATCATCTTCCAGATGCGCCAGAAGCGCTGATGTTTAAGGCTGGCCAGCGGGGTGAACGATCCCGCTGGCCGGCCCTGAATGAATAGAAGCGACTGTCCGCTACCTAGTCGAAGAAGTCCTGATCTTCTTCCGCCAGATATTGCCGCGCCGCCTCGGGGATAAGATCAACACCCAGACCTGGGCGGTCGGGCACGGCGATCATGCCGTTCTTGACCGGTGTTCCCTCGAACCCTTCGGTAATGTCGTACCAGAAGGGTTCAAACCGCGCCGGATATTCAAAGGCGATGAAATTGTCGGGCAGCGTGGCGCAGACCTGCACCAGCGCCGCCATGCCGAAAATACCATTCGCGGTGCCATGCGGCGCCATGGCAATGCCGTGCAGATCAGCATATTCGGCAATCCATTTGAGCTCGGCAATGCCCCCGCAATCGCAGGGGTCCGGCCCCACGACATTGACCGCGTGCCCCTCGATCAGCTCCTTGAAATTCTGGCGCAGATAAATCTGCTCCCCGGTGTGGATCGGCGTCGTCGTGGCCCGTGTCACCTCGCGATAGACATCGGCATTGACGAAGGGCACCTGGTCGCCGGTGATCATGTCTTCCAGCCACAGCAGGTGAAGGTCTTCGACAGCCCGGGCAAAGCGCAGCGCGTCATGGGCCAGGAAGCCCGGCCCCGCATCAACCGCCAGACCATAATTCGGCCCCAGCGTCTCTTTCGCCGCCCGGATACAGGCGACCATGTGCTCAAAACCGCTCTCGGTCAGCAATCCGCGATGCGGATAGGGATAGGGCGGGTTGGGATAGAGATCGCCGGTATGAAAACCCTCGATATCCAGCACCATCGAGGAGTGGAATGAGGTGGGCAGCTTGAACATGGTATAGCCCTCGGGGAGAGCCTTGGCATGTTCCGCCCATTTCACATATTCGTCGACGCCATGCCCGATGCCGACCTCATGATGATAAAGCGTGCGATAGGCCCGCACATTGTCGCGCACCTTGCCGCCCAGCAGCCGGTAGATCGGCAGGCCCGCAGCCTTGCCGGCAATGTCCCATAGCGCCGTCTCGATGGCGCTGACCGCCGAGCCCCAGGGCTTGAAGCCGCCGCGTACGCGAATCCGCTTGACCACGCGCTCGACATTGACCGGGTCCTGACCGATCAGTGCATCCCGCAGATACATGACAATGGGTTTGAGATAGGGCTTGGGCGTCTCGATCTGACACCAGCCCGTAATGCCTTCGTCAGTGACGATACGAATGACCGGGCTTTTGGCGATCACCGCACATTTGACGTCGATAATTTTCATAATCTGACTTTCACTCCCCGCCGGTCAGCTATTGCGCCCCACGCCTTCGGGGTTTTCAACCCGCCATTGCTGAAATTCTGCCTCTGCCTCCGGCGCCAGCGGATAGTAACGCCGCAAATCGCCGCCCTTGGCCAGCTGCAATCGGGAGAAATCCTCCCACTCGGCATGTTCGCTGCCATGGCGCAAAACCTCCTCGGCCAGTGCCACCGGCACCGACACGGCGCCATCGTCATCGGCAATGATAATATCGCCCGGCATCACAAAGGTATTGCCGCAGGCAATCGGCACATTGACCGCATAGGGCATCAGGGTCGTCTGGGTATGGAAGTTCGGCGTCGTGCCACGGATCCAGTAGCCCAGGTCGAGGGCAAAAGCCTTCGATGCATCGCGGATGCATCCGTCGATCACCATGCCAATCCCGCCCTTGCCGGCAAAATAGGTCAGCATCATTTCGCCGAAAATGCCGCTGTCTTTATCGCCCCGTGCATCCACCACGACGATATCGCCCGGCTGCGTGTGATAGAGCACATGCCGGTGAAGCTGCTTTTCCCGGTCGCTATATTCGTCGTCACCGTAAAGGTCTTCGCGCTTGGGCATGAATTGCAGGGTAAGCGCGGGACCGGCAATTGCTCTGCCGCGCGTATGGGGCGTCGGGCCTTTGATATAGGGGTCGCGAATGCCCAGCTTGTAGAGCTCGCTGCTGGCCGTCGCGCTGCCGACCTTGGCGAGCGCCGCCACCAGCTCTGGGGATGGGCGGGTAATATCAGGGGTATGGGTCACTTTTTTCTCCCTACATGCCCGGCCATGCGCGCCGGGCTGAAATTCAGATAAGGCTGGCGCTGACTGTGCCGATGGGTTCGATTTTTCCTTGGACCTGTCCCGCGGCGCTGGCCGCAATCGGCCCGATGCGTGCGCCGGTAATGATCACCTGTCCGGCCTCAAGGCCGCCCAGCCGGGCACTGCCATTGGCGAGATCGGTACAGGCATCGAGCAGGTCATCCAGCAATCGCCCACCCGCCTGCCGATGCGTTTCGCCCAGATAGTCGAGCGTCAGGCTGGTGGTGCCGAGGTCGAAACCTGCCCAGTCTGCCAATCCGGTGCCGACCACCACGCCGGCCGCGTTCTGGCCATCGGCCAGCACCTCCAGCGGCGCGCGCGCCCGCCTATCGGCATATCGCGATGAAAACAGCTCGAGACAGACCCGCAATTCGCCAAGGGCGGCGATCACGTCGTCCCGCCCATAGGGACGATCACGTGGTGGCAGGCTCTCCGCCACGAGGAAACAGACTTCCAGCTCCAGCTCGCAGCGTGGGAAGGCGGCCAGCGGCACATTGGCATTGTTCATGAACACGCCCCCTGCCGGAATGGGCGCCCAGTTGAATTTGACGCCATCCTTGGAGGGCGCGGTTTTCCACCCGCCGATCGCGCCACTTGCGGCGGTCACCAGGTCCTGGATCGCATAGGCCTCATCTGGCGTATCCGGCATCAGTTCCAGCGGCAGTGATTGCAGGGCCTGGCCGCTGCGTCGCGCCGAAAGCAACAGGTCGGCAGCAGTATCGATTTTGCGGGACATGATGGTCAGTGACTCAATATCTGGGCGAGGAATTCGCGGGTGCGGGGGTGCTTTGGCGCGGTGAAGAAGGTTTCGGGATCGGCGCTTTCCACGATCTTCCCCTCGTCCATGAAGATGACGCGGTCGGCCACGGCCCGGGCAAAGCCCATTTCATGGGTCACGCAGATCATGGTCATGCCGTCGCGCGCCAGGTCGATCATGGTGTCGAGCACCTCCTTGACCATTTCGGGGTCAAGGGCGGAGGTCGGCTCATCGAACAGCATCACCTGTGGGCTCATGCACAGGGCGCGGGCAATGGCGACGCGCTGCTGCTGGCCACCCGAGAGCTGCGCCGGATATTTGTCGGCCTGGTCGCCGATGCGAACACGCTGAAGCAGTCGCAGCGCTGTCTCGCGCGCCTGTTCCCGGCTCTGCCGCTTGGTCTTGACCGGCGCCAGCATACAATTTTCGAGCACCGTCAGATGCGGAAACAGGTTGAACTGCTGGAACACCATGCCGATGTCGCGACGCACATCCTGGATCTTGCGGTTGCGCTCCGATACAGCCGCGCCGTTAAAGACTATGTCGCCGCTCTGGTGCCCCTCGAGCTGGTTGATGCAGCGGATAAGGGTGGACTTGCCCGAGCCTGATGGTCCGCAGACCACGATCCGCTCGCCACGTTTGACGACCAGGTCCACGTCGGTCAGTGCCTGGAAGGAGCCGAACCACTTGTTGACGCCGGTCATGCTGATCAATGCGCCGCTCGTCTCGTCTGGCGCTGCCGGTGTGCTGGTTACACTCATCTTGTTTCCTCGTGGCAATGGGATGGCGCCAGGGGCAGGCGCCATCCTTCTTGTTGTTCCGATCAGATGTCGCTGGTCAGTTCCGGCAGATCGGCATTGAGCCACTTGCGGTTGATTGTGTTGAGTTCACCGCTCTCGATCATTTCGGCGATATAGCCATTGATCGTCGCCGCGAGTTCTTCACTGCCCAGGCGCAGGGCGACACCCTGGATCTGCTGATAGAGCACGAACTTGGTTTCGTGCGTTTCAGACATCTGCTTGTCGAGTTCGAGCGCCACGAGCGAGCTGACCACAGCGCCATCCACCTGTCCGGCCAGCACGGCCTGATAAACAGCCGAAACTTCGTCAAAACGCTGGATCTGCGTCTCGGCCGGGGCCTCGCGCGTCACAATCGTATCCTGCGGGCTGGCGCGGGCCACGCCGATCCGGTAGCCGCCGAGGTCACCATAGTCGGCGACATCAACATCCTTGCGGGCATACATCACGCCCTGGATCGCCGAATAGGGATCGGAAAACAGCACCTGTTCCGAGCGCTCCGGCGTAATGGCCAGCGAGGCGATGACCATGTCGATCTGGCCGGTCTGAAGATAGGGAATGCGGTTGGGACCGGTCACCGGCACCAGTTCCAGATTGACGCCCATCTTGTCGGCAATGGCCTTGGCCACGTCGATATCAAGGCCATCGGGCTGGTTCTGCTCGTTCATGATGCCGAATGGTGGAAAGTCGACCAATACGCCAACCTTGACGCTCCCGGCGGCCTGAATGTCCTCCAGCGTGATCTGGTTCTGCGCCATGGCCGCGCCGGTCATCATGGCCAGACCGGCAACGGCCACCCCGGCCATGCGTGTAAGCTTCTTGAGATTGTCCAACATGTATTCCTCCTCTGTTAGATTTTGATCCGCCGTTCTGCGGCGGATTATCGGGTTGCAGTGGCCAGACGCTTTTCCAGTCGCGCGCTGAGGTAAGACAGGGGCCAGCACAGGATGAAGTAGATGCCGGCCACGATGCTGAAGACCAGGAAGGGCTTGAACGTCACATTGTTGATGATCTGTCCGGTGCGGGTCAGCTCGATGAAGCCGATGATCGCCGTCACCGAGGTCATCTTGATCAGCTGGACCAGAAACCCGACCGTTGGCGGAATGGCGATCCTGACGGCCTGCGGCAGCACCACCTCGGCCATAGTCTGCACATAGGTGAGCCCGAGCGCCTTGGATGCCTCGACCTGCCCGCGCGGCACTGCGGCAATGCAGCCGCGCCAGATATCGCCAAGATAGGCGCTGGCGTGCAGCGTCAACCCGACCGCCGCGGCAATCCAGGGATTGATATTGAAGCCAAGCACGCTGGCGCCGAAAAACACCAGAAACAGCTGCATCAGCAGCGGCGTGCCCTGGAAGGTAACAATAAAGGCCGATGCGAACATGCGCCCGGCGCGGAATGTGCCGACACGCAAGAGGGCGATGGCCATGCCGCCGATCGCCCCGCCGATAAGGGCGATGAGCGAGAGCAGCAGCGTCCACTGCGTGGCATAGACGATGGTCAGAAATTCATTGATTCCGAATGCGCGTATCATGGCTGACCCTACTTATCCGGATAGGCGAAGAGACGACGGAAGAGCAGGCTGAACAGCGCCGAAAAGCCGATCCCCATGACGAAATAGATGCCCGTCACGATGATGTAGACTTCAAAGCTGGCAAAGGTCCGGGACGCGACATCATTGGCAATCGCGGTCAGCTCTTCTGCCGAAATGGCCGAAATCACGCTCGATTGCAGCATCAGCAGCACATATTGGCTGGTAAGCGCGGGATAGACCGATTTGAGCGCGGGCTTGAGCACAACGCTGGTAAACACCTGCAACCGGCTGAGCCCGAGCGCCAGCCCGGCCTCGGTCTGGCCCTTGGGAATGGACTCGATCCCCGCCCGCAGGATTTCGGTGACATAGGCCGCCACATTAAGCACCAGCGCCACCAGCGCCGACATATTCGGGTCGAACCGCACACCCAGGCTCGGCAGGCCAAAATAGACGATGAAAATCTGCACGAGGAACGGCGTGTTGCGGATCACCTCGACATAGGCGCTGATCAGCCATTTCACCGGCGCCGGCCCCGCCATCCGGGCGACGGCACTCGCTATCGCCACGAGAATGCCGATGGCCATGGCGATCATCGAAAGCTGTACCGTCAGCCACGCGCCGACGAACAATTCCGGCAGGCTGCCCAGCACCAGATCAAAGCGGAACTGATAGTTCACAGAGCCGCCCCACGCCGTGCCACAGCCGCGTTCCGGCCTCTACCATTCAACTTATCAGAAGAGTTTGCAGCCGGGGCCTGCGCGCCCACATGCGCCAACCTAGGCACATCCCAAAGGGCTGTTGCATCATTAAACATATGATGTTGAATGAATTTAAGTAAAATCACGTCGCTCTCCGGAACCACTGCAAGCCTGCAGTGAGGCCAAAATGATCAAGCTGATCTGGACCCCACCTATCACTTATCTTATATGTTGTAAACCGCACGGGCCGAAAAGGACCGATTTGACGAGAGAACGAGGGTCAAACGGCAGTTGCGCTCGGGAAACCTATTTAATATGTTGCGCAAACCGGGGGATAATATGGCTTCTGAACGCGCACCTTTGTCTGAAGGCATTAGCGACAAGCTGATCGAGATGATCGCTGTCGGAGAACTGAAATTGAACGATCCTCTGCCCTCCGAAGCAGAGCTGACCGTCCGTTTCGGGGTCAGCAAGCCCGTGGTGCGCGAAGCGCTCAAGCAGCTCGCCCTGTTCGGCATTGTCGAAATCCGCCAGGGGCGCGTGGCGCGGGTCAAGGCACTCGATTCATCGGTGCTCGAAGGCTTTTTTCGCCTGGCCGTCCGCTCGGACAGCAATGGCCTGCGCGACGCGATTGATCTACGCCGCGCCGTCGAAGTCGAGCTGGCCGAGCTGGCCGCAGCGCGGGCCACCCGTGAAACACAGCGGCCGCTGGAAGACGCCTATCGCGTCATGGAGCGCAACATCGATTCCCTTGATCCATGGCTGGAGGGCGACTTCGCTTTCCACATGGCCCTGGCCCACGCCTCCGAAAACGCCATCATGCAACACACGATCAAGGGCCTCAGCGGTGTCATCCGCTATACCCAGCGCCTGCTGGGTGTGCAGACCGATCTTCGCGATGCCCGCAAGACGCTCAAGCGCCACGAGGCAATCCTGCAGGCCGTGCTGGATCGCGACCCGCCGGCCGCCGGCGCAGCCATGCGCGTCCATTTTGATTCTTTCCGGCCGGTATTGGCGGTGATCGGCACAGATCGCAGCCGCCTGGCCCGCATTTGACAAGGACTACATTTTTACATGACCAATTCGAGCGCCATCACCGTCTTGCAGACGAGTGAGCTTCCCGCGCCAGCGGAACACTTTCTCAAAAATCATTTCCAGCTCCTGCGCGTGCCCGAAGACAAGACAGCGCGGCAGGATTTTCTCTCTCGACACGGCAGTGAAATCCGCGCCATTGCCGGCAGCGGCAAGGGCAAGGTCGATGTCGCGATGCTCGCCGCCCTGCCCAATCTGGAGATCATTTCCGTGCAGTCCGCCGGGCTCGATGGCATCGACACAAAGGCAGTTGCCGCCCGCTCCATCCCCATCTCCAATACATCCACCGTGCTGGCCGATGACGTCGCCGATCTCGCCCTCTGGCTGGTGCTGGGCACCACGCGAAAGCTTGTCGAGGCCGACGCCTTCATCCGCCGCGGCGAGTGGACCTATGTCAATATGTACCCATTGGGCAAAACCATCAGCACAATGAAAATCGGCATTATTGGCCTCGGCCATATCGGCAAGGCCATCGCCCGGCGGCTCGAAATGCTCGGCGCTGAAGTGGCCTATACCGGCCGCTCAAAGCAGCATGGCGAGCAGTGCCGCTACTTCCCCGATACCGAAGCGCTCGCCATCTGGAGCGATGTCCTCGTCGTCAGCTGCCCCGCCACTGCGGAAACCCACCATCTGGTCAACGAAGCCGTCATCAAGGCCCTCGGCCCCGACGGCATTCTCGTCAACATTGCCCGCGGCTCCATCGTCGATGAAGCGGCACTGGCACGGGCGATAGCGTCCGGGGCTCTCTATGGAGCAGGGCTCGACGTCTTCGAGTTCGAACCCGAAATCGCCCAGGCCCTTGTCGAGAGCAACCGCACCATCCTGCTCCCACATATCGGCAGCGCCACCGAGGGCACCCGCAACCGCATGTGGCAACACATGATCGAAGTCCTCCTGGCCCATTTCGACATGCCGCCAGCCGATTGGAGCGCCTTGGGCAAATGACCACGCCATCCGCCAGCAATTCGCCCGCCACCGATCATGATCTCACCGGCCGCCTTGCCATCATAACCGGTGGCGCCAGCGGCATCGGCCTTGCCTGTGCCCATGGCTTCACCCAGCGCGGCGCCCGGGTCGTCATTGCCGATCACGACGAAGCCGCCCTGATCAAGGCCGCTGAAGCTCTGCCCGGTGTCACTACCGCAAAAGTGGACATTTCCGACCAGAAGGCCATCGACGCCCTCTTCGCCCAACATGCCGATGTGTCCGTGCTCATCAACAGCGCCGGTATCGCCCGGCGTCATGCCGCCATTGATCACCCGATGGATGATTGGGACCGTGTCGCCGCGATCAACATGACCGGCACTTTCCTCTGCGCCCGCGCCGCCGCCCGCCAGATGATTGCCGCCGGCCGCAGCGGCAGCATCATCAATATCGCTTCGATCATGGGCCTGTCCGGCGGCGGCCTTTACCCCAATATTTCCTATCAGACGACCAAGGGCGCGGTGGTCAACATGACCCGGGCACTGGCCATTGAGTGGGCGGGCAATGGCATTCGCGTTAATGCCGTCGCGCCCACCTATGTGAGAACACCCTTCATCGCGCCGCTCCTCGAACAGCCCGATCTGGTCGCAAAGATCATGGCGATGACGCCGCTGGCCGATTTCGCCACGCCCGGAGACATCGCCAATGCCGCGATCTTCCTCGCGTCAGATGCCGCACGGATGATTACCGGCCACACATTGCCGGTCGATGGCGGCTTTCTCGCCCAATAACGAATAAAGCTCAGGGTTCCAGCTCGATGTCCCAGTAGAGATAATCGAGCCAGCTCTGGTGCAAATGGTTGGGCGGAAAAGCCCGGCCATTATTGTGCAGGTCATGCACTGTTGGCGCATAGGGCGCCTGGTGCGGAAACATGCGGATTTCGCTCGGCATCCGATTGGCCTTGCGCAGATTGCAGGGTGCGCAGGCGGCTACCACATTTTCCCATGTGGTCAACCCGCCCTTCGAACGCGGAATGACGTGGTCGAAGGTCAGGTCATGCGTCGAGCCGCAATATTGGCACTGGAAGCGATCGCGCAAAAACACGTTGAAGCGGGTAAAGGCCGGGTGCCGCGCTGGCCGCACATAATCCTTGAGCGATACGACGCTTGGCAGCCGCATTTCAAAGCTGGGCGAGTGGATCACGGTGTCATAATGCGACACGATATTCACGCGATCGAGGCACACAGCCTTGATGGCGTCCTGCCAGGACCAGAGCGAAAGAGGGTAATAACTGAGAGGCCGAAAATCGGCGTTCAGTACCAGGGCGGGACAGGCCTCAGGCGACACGTGGATGGTCACTTGAGTCTCCCGAAACGGGAATCGAGTAAGTCCATAGCTCCCTTATACTAAGCCCTTTGTGTCAGGGCTGTGAAGCGGGAGATATGCGATTTCGGCAAAAGCCTCCGCGCGCTTGCAACGCGGCCGGGCGACCCGCTCAGTTCGGCCTGTTGTCGGCGATCCGTTCGATAAACGCACTGGCAAACGCCAGTCCATCCGGCGAAATGCCGTGGCCCACGCCGCGGCTCACATGATGCACAACCGGTACATCCGCTGCGATCAGTGCCTCTCGCGCCTCGGCGCTATGATTGGGCATCACCACCTCGTCCATATCGCCATGCACGAGGCAGACCGGCGGCTTGGCCAGTTCATCACTCCCAAAGCCCTCAGGCGGCAGGAAGGCGCCGGAAAAGCCGATCACCCCCATCAGCGTCTGTTCAGCCGGCAGCGAGAGGCCCACATGCAGCGCCATCATCGCGCCCTGGCTGAAACCGGCGAGGATCGTGCGCTCCGGCGCAATGCCGGTCTGGCTCCACAGATCCTCCAGAAATCCCGTCAGCACGGGCCGCGCCTTGATCACTCCGGTCTGGCGGCTGGCCAGCCGGTCCCCGGCAAAGTCGATGGCAAACCATTGAAAGCCAGCCATGCTGGTCGGCTCGGGCGCATGAGGAGACACAAACAGCGCGCCCGGCAACAGATGCTGCCAATGCGGCGCCAGCCCGATCAGATCATCGCCGTCGCTGCCATAGCCATGCAGCAGAACCACGGCTGCATCGGGCGCACCGCCATTGGCAGGCGCAAGCATTGGGCCGGAAAGTTTGGTCATAGAAGGCTCGATTCCCTTTGCTTGAGCGCGGCAAAATAGCGCCAGAACAACAGCGCCGCCGCCGAGCGGTGTGGCGACCAGTCCCGCGCCATGACGATCATCTCCTTGATCGTCGGGCGGGCGTCAAGGCCGAGCCCATGATGCGCCGCCTTCAGCAGCGCCAGATCGCCCGCCGGAAAAATATCGGGATGCGCCGCGCAAAACAGCAGATAGACCTCCGCCGTCCATGGCCCAATCCCCTTGAGCGCCACCAGCTGCGCAACCGCCTCCTCGGCGGGAAGCGTATCGACATGGTCAAGATCAAGCGCCCCCGAGCCAATGGCTTCCGCCATGCCGCGCAGCGTCTCATATTTGCCGCGCGAAAACCCCGCCGCCCGGATCGCTTCAGGGTCGAGCTGCAGATAGGTTTCCGGCTCCAGCGCCCCCGGCAAAACCGAAAACCGTCCCCAGATCGCCGCCGCGCTCGCCACGGAAATCTGCTGCCCGCAGATCACTTTGGCCATTCCTGCAAACCCCTTGGGATTAACGCGCGGCAAGACCACACCGACCTCGTCCAGCATCGGCGCCAGCGCCGGCTGCAACCCGATCAGCGTTTCAAGATGCCAGGCCACGCCTTCCGGCGTGTCGATCATTGGTGTCGGGCTGTTCGCAGAAATGATAGAAGTCATCGTCTTGAAACTCTCGGCTCCTTCCCGCCTCCCCCTCTCAGGGGAGGGTAGCGCAGCTAGACCACAGGGTCATAGCGAAGCTGGGGTGGGGGTAGTTCCACTGGGCCAGTCTATGCCAGCCATCCTCCGCTTCGCTCCCAGCCCTAATGGCCCGCTCCATCTCGGCCACGCGCTCTCCGCCCTCGTCACCTGGAATGCAGCTGAAAAACTCGGCGGCACGGCTCTTTTACGCATCGAAGACATCGACAGCACTCGCTGTAAACCCGAATTTACCGCAGGCATTTTCGAAGACCTCCACTGGCTCGGCCTCACCTGGCCCGAGCCGGTCATGCAACAGTCAGAGCGTTTCGATATCTATGCCGCAGCCGCCAATCGCCTGCGCGATCAAGACCTGCTCTATCCCTGCTTCTGTTCGCGCAGCGATATCGCGACCCATTCCACCGGCACTGATCCCGACGGCGCCCCGCTCTATCCCGGCACCTGCCGCCACCTCTCCAATGCCGAACGCATAGAGCGGCTCGAACGCGGCGACCCGGTGCAGTTCCGCCTCGACAATGCAGCGGCCATCGCCCGCACGGGCCCGCTCACCTGCACAACCATCGGCCCGACAATCCTTGATCGCCCGCAAGTCCGCTATTCCCGCCCAGAGCGCTGGGGCGATGTCGTGCTGCAGCGCAAGGATACCCCAACCTCGTACCATCTCAGCGTCGTCGTCGATGACGCCGCCCAGGGCATCACCCATGTCACGCGCGGCCGCGATCTCGAAGCCGCCACCGATATTCATGTGCTGCTGCAAATGCTGCTTGGCCTCCCCGCGCCGCTCTACCATTTCCATCGCCTGCTGCTGGGCGATGACGGCGAAAAGCTCTCCAAATCAAAGGGCTCGCAGAGCCTTGCGGATCTACGAGCCCAGGGTTGGACACCAAGTGACGTGCGCCGCGCGGTAGGGTTTTAGCCCTTCTTCCCGATGCGTCCCAAATGCGTGTCCTGAAACGCCGTCTCGGCCTTGAGCCCATAGCCGAACATCCGGTCAAAGCCCGAATGGGCCAGCCATAGCGCGCCCAGCGCGGTCAGAAGTGGTGAGGCCAGCACCCCGCCAGCCGCCATCAAGACCACGCCAAACGCATAGACATGCACCAAATTGTAAATCCACGATCCGATGCGCGGGCCGAGCCCATAGCCGAGGAAACTGAGATCAGGCGCAAAGAACACAATCAGCGCCAGCCACCAGGGCAGATCGGCACCGGCAAGACCAAACAGCACAATCCCGGCCGCAAAAACCAGCGCACCTTCAACACG
>JAEYTY010000112.1 GCA_023433775.1 Pseudomonadota bacterium
GCGATAACAATGTTGACCAGGCGCTGCGCGCACTGAAGAAGAAGCTGCAGCGCGAAGGCGTCTTCCGCGAAATGAAGCTGCGCAACTATTACGAGAAGCCCTCTGAGAAGAAGGCTCGCCAGAAGGCTGAAGCTGTGCGCCGTGCGCGCAAGCTGGCCCGCAAGCGCGCTCAGCGCGAAGGCGGCATCGTGGCCGCGCCATCGGCAGCTCGTCCAAGCTAGACCCGGTCTGGCCTGTATTTTTAAACGCCGTCCCTCGCGGGGCGGCGTTTTTTATTGCGCGCTTGTTGGCCGGCGCCAGCCTCAGGGCGCCATGGCTCTTTCGAAGAAGGGAAGGGCCTCGCCCCAGATGCCCGCATCCCAGAGATCACCATGGCCCGCATCGGGCACGATCCAGAGTTCGTCCTTGTTGGGGGCCAGCGCGTGGAGACGTTCGCCATTGGAGACGCCGATGGTCGTGTCGGCCGTGCCATGGGCCACCAGCACCGGCTCGGTGACGTCGGCGATCCATTCGTCATTGGGGAACTGGTCGAGCATCACCCAGCGCGTGGGCAGGATGGGATAGCGCTCTGCCGCGACGCCCACGGCGGACAGGAATGGTGTTTCGAGCAGCAGGGCCTTGGCGTCACGCTGGCTGGCGACATAAGTGGCCGGCCCCGAACCCAGTGAGCGGCCCCAGATGAGCATGGGGGCGCCTTTTTCAGCCGCCCAATCATAGGCAGTGATGGCGTCTGCCAGAATATTGTCCTGCGTGATCTGGCCCGGCGAAGCGGGAAAGCCGCGATAGTCGAAGGACAGGAAGCCGTAGCCGGCGGCAACGAATTGCTCGAAGCGCTCGTGCTCGCGGCTGAAGCTGCCGGTATTGCCCTTGTAATAGATGATCAGCGGCATTCCGGGGCGGGGCGCCTGATACCAGCCATTGATGACGCCATCGCCCGAAGGCAGCGCGATTTCCTCGGCATTGGTGAGGGCGGTTTCGCTCAGCGCGGTGATCGGCCCGCTGGCGGAATATTGCAGCGCGCGCTGGTTGAAATACATGTAGCCGACCGCCCCCGCATAGACGAGAACGACCAGCAGCAGGACGGCAAGGAGAACGCGGCGAAAGAGCTTCACGGAGAACAGCCTCCAGACAGGATCACTGCTCCAGCCTATAGCATTAGAGCGGTTTCAGAGTTCTGAAATCGTCTTGGCCAGTGCCTGCTGGAAGACTTCGTCGGGCTGGGCGCCGGAGAGCGCATATTTCTCGCCGAAAATGAAGAACGGCACGCCGCGAATGCCTTGCGCGGCCGCGTCATTTGCCAGTTGTGCGGTGATCGAGAGCTCGTTCTCGTCATTGATGGCATCCAGCGCATCACCGCGATCAAAGCCGAATTCGACGGCAATGTCGGCCAGCACATTGTCGTCATTGATCTGCCGATGATCGAGGAAATAGGCATTGGCGATGGCATTGGCCAATTCGTGCTGGTTGCCCATGGGCTTGGCGAGACGCGTAATGGTGTGCGCCTTGGCGGTGTTGAACATGCGCGGTTGTTTGGACAGGTCCAGCGTCACGCCGGCTTTGGCGGCTTCGCTTTCAACGCGCTCCCACATTTCCTTGGGGTCGCGGCCATATTTGCTGCGCAGCATTTCGCCCACGTCGACGCCTTCGGGCGGAACGGTAGGGTCGAGATAGAAGGGGTGGTTGTCGATGACGACTTCAATGTCATCCGGCAGGGCCGCCACGGCCTTGTCCAGCCGCGCCGAGCCCACGAGGCACCATGGGCAGACAACATCGGTGAACAGATCGATCTTGAGCAGTTTGGCCATGGGTGGATCTCCGGGCGGCTGTGGTCCGTCCCACATGGCCCTTCATGACCTGCCCGGCAAGAGGTTACCTTGGGGTAACCGTGGCTCAGGCTGCGGGCGGCGCGTCATGCACCTGCGTCAGGGCAAAGGGCGGGGCCCAGGCGGCGGCGAGGGCGAGGCCGAGCGTGGCGCTGATACCGAGCCACAGAAGTGCAGGGGTCAGCAGATAGGCGGCGGGGCGCGATACGGCGCTGACGCGGACCATGGTGGCCATGGTCAGCAACAGCAGGCCCGTACTGGCCATGCCCAGCTGCAGCGAATCGAGCGGGCCGATGGTGAAGGGGAAAAGAATGAGCCCGGCGATCAGCGCACCGAGCCAGATGGCCGGACGTGTTTCCCTTTCACGGGCGACAAAGAAAAGGCTTGCGCCGAGCAGGGGCAGCAGCGCCAGATGCAGGGCAGCGCCCAGCCAGCCGATGAGGCCCAAGGGCGAGAAGAAATAGGGGACAATGCCCAGCGCTTCAGCGCCAATGCTCACCAACCCGAAGAGACCCACCGGCAGCAGGGTCGCGATAGCGAAGCCAAGCGCGGATGAAAGATCAACCGGGCTTGCCACAGGCTGCGTGGCGGGGTGGAACGGCGTCTGTGCTGTCGCTATCGTGGTCGCCATTTTCGGCTCCCGGGTTGAACATTATCGGAGAGGATAATGGCCCGGTGTCGTGTAGGGTTCCGTTTAGGTCAACACGCTGGCGTTAGCGCACAGCTTGTGATGCAGGCGCCAGGCGCCTAAATCCGGGGCGCAAAGCAGGGATGAAAGCCATGAACAGCAGCGATCAGAGTGAGAGGCTGGAGGCGCTGGAAATGCGCGTCGCCTTTCAGGATCAGACCATCGAGGAGCTCAATGCCGCCCTCACCGCGCAGTGGAAAGTGGTGGAAGCGCTGACCCAGAAACTGGCGCGGATGGAAGAGCAGGTGCGGGCCGGCACGCATATCGCCGACCCGGCCAATGACAGGCCCCCGCCGCATTATTGAGACGGCGTCAGTTGAAAGACATCACCGCCGAAAAGATCGTGCCGATAAGGGCAAAGCGCGTGATCATGCCGAAGATGCGCGGCGGAATGGATTTCGTGGCCGGTATGAACTGGCTGGCCACACCGGCGATGATGATGGCGACAAACACCATCTTGGCCACAAACCACGGGTTGGACCACAGGCCGGCATCATAGCGCATGGCCACCATGGCAAGGCCCGTGATGACCAGCACGACCAGCCCCAGCCTGGCATTGATGCTGAGCTGCCTGGCCATCGAGCCCATAATGCCCCGCGCTTCCGGGGCGAGCGAGCCCATGCGGCTCCCGAGCAATGGCATGGCAATATTGGTGGCGGCTGCCACCACCAGCGCGCCGAAATGCAGAAACAAAGTCAGGCGAAAAATATCGTCCATATGGCCCTCCGGGACCGTGCTTGTGATCAGTCTGCACGCTTGATAGAACCTCAAGCATGGTTGAGGTCAAGTGGGTATATCTGCGCGTCGGTGACGTGGCGCGGCGGGCCGGCGTCGCGGTGTCGACGCTGCATTTTTATGAGCGCAAGGGGCTGATCCGGTCTGTCCGCTCCAATGGCAACCAGCGGCGGTATGAGCGCAGCGTGTTGCGGCGCGTGGCGGTCATCCAGGTGGCGCAGATGCTGGGGCTCAGCCTTGGTGAAATTGCCGCCGCGCTAGATACGCTCCCCGAGGGGCGCACGCCTGACAAGGACGATTGGGCCAGGCTCTCGGAAGGCTGGCGCGACCTGCTCGATCAGCGCATTGCCCGCCTCACGCGGCTGCGCGACGGGCTCAGCGAATGCATCGGCTGCGGCTGTCTTTCGGTCGAAAATTGCCCCATCCGCAACCCCGGCGACAGGCTTTCTAGCGAGGGCGCCGGGGCGCGGATTTTGCTGAAGGACTGACACTTTCCTCCACCTCGGGCGGCTGGCGCTCCAGCCCCACCGCCTTGCGGAACGACATGATATGCGCGGCGGGCTTTTCGCCCTTGGGCGCGGTGTCGGTCCAATAGAAATTGTGGGTGAAGAGCCGCCAGTTGAGCCTGCCCCAGGTGATCACCACATTGACGTCCCAGATGCCCGGGCCAAAACGCTCCTTGCCAGCCACGGGGCCCGAAATCGGGTCGCCAAGCAGGAAAAGCGGCGAGATGAACTGGTCGTAGATATTGGTCCAGCGCACGACTGAAAACACCGCGCCATGGTGCGCGACGCTGCCCTTTTCGGCGTCGTTGTAAAGCGCCCCATTGTTCTCGTCGTAGTTCTGCGCCGGGGCGGTGGGCAGCACGCGCTCCTGCTTCATGCGGCGGAAGTCGTCGCGGCTTTCGGTGATGAGGAATTCGGCGCTGGTGAGGGGCGAACCCAGGGTAATCAGGTCTGAAACCTTCCAGCCCGACATTGTGTGGTTTTCCGGGTCGCCCTTTTGCTGGCGCAGCTTGTCATAGGCGGCCCATTGCAGCGCCTGATAGGCGTGGATCGTGTCGGCGTCCCAGGTGTCGCCCGGATTGGCGGCGACAAAATCATCAAGCGTCTTGATGGCCAGCGCGGCTTCGGCGTCGGGCGGATTGTCCTTGGTCGGGCCCACTTCGCGCCAGAGAATGTGCAGCAGATCATAGGCCAGCACCGAGCCCAGCGAATGGGCGATGACGATCACCCGGTCATATTCGGGGTCCTCATGCAGGGCCTTGAGCAGTGCAAGGCCGCGATTGCGCACGCCCTGCCGGCTCTGCACGGTTTCGGTCTGGGCCGAAAGATAGCTCGCCGCATCGCCGAAATAGGGCAGCAGGAAATTGTCCGCCATCCAGGCGAGCAGGGCCAGCACCATGAAATTGAGCACCAGCGGGTTCCAGCCGAAAATATCGAGCACGCCCGCCGCGATGACGAAGATCAGCAGCCAGGGCGGCAGGCGCTCGAGAAAGGACAGGAAGCGGAAGAATTTGGGCAGCAGCAGCAGCAGCAATCCGGCCAGCGCAATGCCTTGGCCGCGCCGGGCGTCGGGCGAAAAGAAATGGTCGAACCAGTCGAGCGTCAGCAGTTTTGGCAGGGTTAGCAGGGCGGCAAAAGCGCTTCCGGCGGCCAGAATGCTCATCAGCCAGAAGACGGTCCAGGGTAGGCGCATATGGCCGGGCACGTCCGCCGGGTCGATCCAGAGCAGGCGCTTGATCCAGCGCCAGAGATTGCGCAATGGCGTCTCGTTGAGGAGGTCCGCGTAATAGAGCTCGAAGAAATCGTTCTTGCGGCCATTATGCGGGGGCGTGGTGACGCGCTGCAGCTCGTAGAGCCCGCTCTTGTCGTCGGGCACAATCCAGATCGGGCGCGGCTTGGAATTGTCTTCACCGGGGACATCGAGGTCGGAATTGTGCTGCCAGAGCACATCGACAAAGTCGCGAATGGTGCCCATGGGGCGCTGTTCGCCCTGGCCGTGAATAACCACGATGGCCTGCCGGGCAATAGGCGGGCTTGCCGTTGCAGCCCTGGTCTTTCGCGGTGCTCTCGCCATCGTCTCCCCCGTATTCGCGGCAGATTAGGCGAAGGGCGGCGCAGATGGAACCGTCCGTTCAACCGGCGGTGGAAAGAGCCACCCAGCCGGCAACAAGCAGAAGCAGCACGGCAAACACAAATCCCATCTGTCTGCGCCTGCTCCCGGACGTCAAAAGCGGTTGTAGACTTCCTGCGAGCAGCACCACGCCGGCATGAACCAGCGTTGCCACACAGACATAGACTGCTGTGAACAGCAGCACCTCTGACTGGCCGGTGCCAGGCAGAAAGCTCGGCATCACGGTGACATAAAAAAGCGCGGCTTTCGGGTTGAGCAGATTGGTGATCAGACCGCGCCGGAAAAATCGCCAGCCACTGTCATCTGAATGGGCGACGTTCAGCGGTCTCGACCCATCCCGCCAGGCCTCCCAGGCAAGATAAACGAGATAGGCGACCCCCGCCCAGCGCAATGCCTGATGGAGCCAGGGCGTCTCGAGCACAAGGGCGCCGAGGCCGAACATGGCGAGCAGACCCAGCAGTGCCAGCCCAACAGCGACTCCTGCTACGCCCGCGAGGCCGGCGGCCCTTCCCCGATCAGCGGCGAGGATGGCCAGATACGTCATGTTGGGGCCAGGGGTCAGCTCAATCAGCAAACTGGCCAGCGCAAATGCAAGAAGCGCGGTACTCATGACCGCGCTTTCAGCACTGTGGATATGCCTGGCTTCATGACGGTCTCCCCCGCCATTCGAGCATAGCTCTCATGGCCCCCTGACCTCAAATCCCTCCACCGGAGGGATTTGCCCTGTGGGACGGTCAGTGGCCAAGCGCCTTGACGATGTCCTCGGTCATCTTCTTGGCGTCGCCGAACAGCATCATGGTGTTGTCGCGATAGAACAGCTCGTTCTGGACGCCGGCATAGCCAGCGGCCATGCCGCGCTTGATAAACAGCACCGTGCCTGCGTCTTCAACGTTGAGAACCGGCATCCCATAGATGGGCGAGGTCTTGTCGGTCTTGGCAGATGGGTTGGTCACGTCATTGGCGCCGATGACAAAGGCCACGTCAGACTGCGCGAATTCGGAGTTGATGTCTTCGAGTTCGAACACTTCGTCATAGGGCACATTGGCTTCGGCCAGCAGCACGTTCATGTGGCCGGGCATACGGCCGGCAACGGGATGGATGGCGTATTTGACGGTGACGCCTTCCTTCTTGAGCAGGTCGGCCATTTCACGCAGGGCGTGCTGGGCCTGGGCCACGGCCATGCCATAGCCGGGGACGATGATGACCTTACCGGCATTCTTCATCAGGAAGGCAGCATCTTCGGCTGCACCCTGCTTGACCGGGCGGTCATCTTCCGCGCCGGGGGCGGCAGAAGCGGTGTCACCGCCGAAGCCGCCCAGGATCACAGAGATGAAGCTGCGGTTCATCGCCTTGCACATGATGTAGGAGAGGATGGCGCCCGAGGAGCCAACCAGTGCGCCGGTGATGATCAGCGCGGTATTGCCCAGCGTGAAGCCGATGCCTGCCGCTGCCCAGCCCGAATAGGAGTTGAGCATCGAGACGACGACCGGCATGTCGGCGCCGCCGATGGGGATGATCATCAGCCCGCCCAGGATCAGGGCGAGGATGGTGATGGCCCAGAACAGCCATGGATCAGCCGAGATGGTGAAGGACCAGACCAGCGCGATAATGGCTACACCGAAGGCGATGTGGATGGCGTGACGCGCCGGCAGGATGATCGGCTTGCCGCTCATATTGCCGTTGAGCTTGGCGAAGGCGATGACCGAGCCGGTAAAGGTGAAGGCGCCGATGGCAACGCCGATCGACATTTCCACCAGCGCCTGGGCGTGGATGGCGCCCGGCGCACCGATGCCGAAGGCTTCCGGAGCATAGAGCGCGGCTGCGGCCACGAAGACGGCGGCAAGGCCGACCAGCGAGTGGAACGCGGCCACCAGCTGGGGCATGTCGGTCATCTTGACGGTGCGGGCCATATAGGCGCCGATGCCGCCACCAATGCCCAGACCACCGATGATCAGGGCCCAGCTGACAATGTCAGACGGGGCGGCCACGGCCAGCGTCGTGACAATGGCGATGCCCATGCCGACCATGCCGAACATATTGCCCTGGCGCGAGGAGCTGGGGCTCGAAAGGCCGCGCAGCGCCAGGATGAAGAGTACACCGGCAACCAGATAGAGAAGAGCGGCGATATTTGCGTCGATCATTTCGATCAGCCCTTCTTCTTGTACATGGCCAGCATTCGCTGGGTAACGAGGAAGCCGCCAAAGATATTCACGCTCGCGAAGATCAGAGCGATGAAGCCGAAGGCCTTGGAGATCCAGCTGGTGTCCGTCGCGAGATTGACGCCCACGGCAAGCAGGGCGCCGACAACGATCACCGAGGAAATCGCGTTGGTCACGCTCATCAGCGGCGTATGCAGCGCCGGGGTGACGCTCCACACCACAAAATAGCCGACAAAGATCGCCAGCACGAAAATGGCGAGGCGGAAGGTAAAGGGGTCGATGGCGCCGCCAATGGCGCCATGGGCCACGGCAGTCACCAGATCGGCAGTGTGTTCAGCCGTCGTTTCCATGTCAGTTGCCTCCCTTTGGAGCGGCAGGTTTCTTCGGTGCAGCCTTCTTGGCGGCAGGCTTTGCAGCGTCTGGTGCCTTGGCGGTGGCCGGCTTTGCCGCAGCCTTGACCGCCGTGGCCTTGAC
>JAEYTY010000159.1 GCA_023433775.1 Pseudomonadota bacterium
GTGCTGCACCAGGGTCAGCGCATCGACATCGATGGGGCGCTCGGCCAGCACAACATTTTCGCCGGCGCGGGCCAGATCATAGGCGCGTTCGCCATCGATCTTGAGCGCGGAAAAGGCCGGGGGACGCTGCAGAATCGTGCCGGTGAAGCGCGGCAGAACGGCTTCGAGCGCCGCCTGTTCGGGGCGGACGTCCGAAGTGGCGATGGTTTCGCCTTCGGTGTCGTCGGTGCTGGTGGCGCGGCCCCAGCCAATGGCGAAGCGATAAATCTTGGTGCCATCCTGCACCTGCGGCACGGCCTTGGTGGCTTCGCCCAGGGCGATCGGCAGAATGCCGGTGGCCAAAGGATCAAGCGTGCCGGCATGGCCCGCCTTGGCGGCGGAAAACAACCAGCGCACCTTGCCCACCGCCTGGGTGGAGGTCATGTCATAGGGCTTATTGAGGATGACCCAGCCGGAAACAGCGCGCTTGCGCGAGCGCGGTGCGTTCACGCCTCGTCCTCGTCATCGTCGCCATCTTCAAGGTCGCGCTTGACCTTTTCGGAGCGCAGCAGCGCGTCGATCCGGCCGGCTTCGGCAAAGGTTTCATCGACGAAGAAACGCACTTCGGGCGCATATTTGAGATCGATCAGGGGCGCGACGCGGCCGCGGATGAATTTGCGGTTGCGATTGAGCGCTTCGACAATGGCTTCGGCGTGCTGGCCGCCCAGCGGCATGACATAGGCGTTGGCGAGCTTGAGATCGGGCGTCATGCGCACTTCGGGCACGGTGACCACCGCGCCGCGCAGGGCCTCGTCCTCAATTTCACCGCGGGCAAACAATGCCGCCAGGGCATGGCGCACGAGTTCTCCCACGCGCAACATGCGCTGGCTGGGACCAGCGGATTTGTTCTCTTTTTTCATGGGCTAGCCGATTAGGCGCTCTGCGGTCCGGCGTCAATCCACCAGGGCCAGGGTCACTTCCCCGCCAAACTGGGTGGCCCGGGCCTCGACGATGGCGGTTTCGACCGGCCAGCTGGCGGGATCGGCGGGATCGAAAGCCTTGCCGCGCCATTGCTGATAAACGACGCCAACGCCGCTATCGGTCTGGCGGAAGGCCATGACCATCACTTCGCCGCGCGCCGGATTGCCGCTGGCCGGTGCATAGGCGCCACAGACGGCAATGAAGGGGGCAAGTTTTTCGTCCTCATCGGGACCGAGCTGGACAAAGCCAACCATTTCGGGCTGGCAGGTCTGGGCATAGCGGCTCACGGCCTGATCGCGAAATTCGCTGATCGGGCGGCCATTGGCGCGGGTGATATAGGCCCCATAAATGGTGGTCCAGAAGCCGCGGCTTTCAAAGCGCGGGAAGATTTCGAGCACCGCATCGGCATCGTCGATGACAAAGCTGGTCGAGACCAGCGGCGTCAGATCGGTCGCCGCCGCATCGACCCAATTGGGGCGGGGAATAGTCAGGCGATGATTGAGCGCTTCGAGCACGAGGCCGGAGCCTTCAAGAACCAGAGCCGGGCCGGCATTGTCCTGCGCGCTGGCCGGGGAGGCAAGCAACACAAGGGCACACAGGCCTAAAAGCAATGATCTGGCTGGTCGCACGGGGCGCTCCTTACCCGAAAATCCCAATTATCGGCGGCAAGCCCCATTGCTGCCAATGGCCGACGATTAAGGGAGCGATGGCACCAGTGCAAGGCCCAGAGCGGCCGGCACACGCGAAGGTGTGGCGGCTGGGGAATTGCCGCAACACTCCCAAACGGGTTCAGGCGCGCTGGGTGCGCGGGGCTGCTAGATCGGGCAAGAGGCGGTGGGGCGGCTGGTGGCCATCCATGAAGGCGCGAATGTTGACGATGACCGTCTCGCCCATTTCGACGCGGGCTTCCAGAGTGGCCGAAGCCATATGGGCGGTGAGAATGACGCGGCTGGATTCGGCCAGCGCCAGAAGGCGCGGATTGATGCCGTCGCGATTGTCGAAGACATCGAGCGCCGCGCCGGCGAGATGGCCGGTTTCAATGTTTTCGACCAAAGCCGGCTCATCGAGCAGTTCGGGGCGGCTGACATTTACCAGATAGGCGCCGCGCTTCATGGCAGCGAGCCGGGCGGCGGAGAGAATGTGATGGGTGTCGCGGGTGAGCGGGGTGTGGAGCGAGACAATGTCCACCGCGCCCAGCATGGCGTCGAGATCGGGCCAATAGGTGGCTTCGAGCGGCGCCTCGACGCCGGGCGGGCGGCGATTGCGCGAGTAATAGTGGATGGCGAGGCCAAAGGCGCGGGCGCGCTGGGCGACAGCGGTGCCAATGCGGCCCATGCCGACAATGCCGAGCGCCTTGCCGCGCAGGCGATGGCCCAGCATGGAAGTGGGCGACCAGCCGGCCCAGGCCCGATCGGCCAGCAGCATCTGCGTGCCTTCGACCAGCCGGCGCGGCAGCGCCAGCATGAGCGCGGTGGCCATGTCGGCCGTATCATCGGTGAGCACGCTTGGCGTATTGGTGACGGTGATGCCGGCGGCCCAGGCGGCGTCGAGATCGATATTGTCCACCCCATTGCCGAACTGGGCGATGAGCCGGACGCTCGCCGGGAGGCGGGCGATGAGGGCAGCATCGATACGGTCGGTGATGGTGGAGACCAGAACGTCCTTGCCGGTCAACCCGGCCAGAATGTCATCGGCGGTGAGCGTGGTGTCGGCGTCGTTGACATCGGTTTCGAACAGGGTGGCCATACGGGCCTCGATGTTCTCCGGCAGCCGTCTTGTCACCAGAATCTTGGGTTTACTGGCTGTCATGCGTTCCAATTCAGGATCGGCCCGGCGCGCAAATTGCCCGCCCTTCAGCGACCATTAAGGATCATGGGCTAGTGATAAGCCAAATCCAAACCCCGTGCAAAGCCATGTTGTTCAAGCCCAATCATGCGGGCCGCGTCCGTGCCATTTTTCTGCTGCTGCTGGCGCTGACCATGATGGCGCCCGGCTCTGTTGTTTCCGCCCTGGCGCAGGAAACGGGCGCCAGCGGGCTGAAACTGCCGCGTTTCGTCTCGACCCGTTCCGCGCCGATCAATGTGCGCGTGGGGCCGGGCACGAAATATGACATTGCCTGGAATTTTCTGGTGCCGGGCGTGCCGGTGGAAATCATCCAGGAATTCGATACCTGGCGCAAAATCCGCGACATGGACGGCGCCGAGGGCTGGGTGCACCAGAGCCTGCTGGTGGGCACGCGGCAGGGCTATGCCACCCCGCTTGTGGCCAATGGCGAAGTGCATATCCGCACCAGCCGCGCCGAGGACGCCGCGGTGCGTGCGCGGCTGGGTCCCGGGTTCAAGGTGACGATCAGCGGCTGCAATGCGGAATGGTGCAATGTATCGGCCAGCCAGCCGGGACAGAACCGCAGCTTTTCGGGCTATGTGCGGCAGGAAGAGCTCTGGGGTGTCTATCCCGACGAAGTCTTCGACTAACGGATTCCCTAGCCGCGTTTCGCTGACGCGGCCCTGCGGGTCCGAACCGCAAAACCGATGCCACTTTTGCTGGAAACGCTCTGTCTAAAGCGCTTCGAGCTCGGCGATAGCGGCGTCGCGCTGGCGGGGAATGCGCACATCGTCGTCCTGCTTGGGGCAGGAGGTGCAATAGGTATCGGGCATGGCCAGATAATCGAGGCAGCAGCCCTTGCGGGCGATGATGAGCACTTGCCGCCCATCATGCAGATCAAGCGTTTCGAGATCGCCCTGCCCGGTCAGCCCCATGGCCTCAAGCCAGAGCGCGCAGAGCTGGCGCTGGCGGGCAATGGTCATGCCGGGCACATATTGACTGAGCCGCATCATGATGCCCAGCATTCGGTCCGTCAGCAGGCGGAGGGCCGGCAGGCGCTTGAGTTTGGTCAGGGTGTTGATTTCGACCAGGACCGCGTCGGCATAGGCGCGCAAATCGCGGCCGGCGCGGGCGATGAGGCTTTCGAGGTCATCTTCATATTGCGGGCCGGGCGGCAGGCGATAGCCCGAAATGTCGATGCCCTTGACCTGCTGGGAGATGGCGCTGATCTCGGGCACGGCGCCATGGACGTGAACGGCGATGGCGATGAGATAGGCCGGCTGCCAGAGGAGATTGGTCCAGAGGCGCACGGCGTAAAAGGGCTGGCCGGCCTGGGGATAGGTTTCGGCCAGGCGGGCATAGAGATTTTCGATGACGGGGCCATTGTCGCGGCCGAGCTGATGCCAGCCGGGGAGCGGGCCGCCCGGGGCTCCATCCATGAAACCGGTTGCCGACGCTGCTGTGGCAAGCAGCCGGGTCAGCGCGACATCGTCGGAATTGCTGGCAAAGAGATAATTGCGGGCGGTCAATGGCGTCGTCTCGATAGGCTTGCCATCCCTAGCTGGTTTAAGTGGATTAGGAAAGTCACCTTAGCCAAATGCGGCAAAGAGCGCGCTCGGTAAAATCCACTAGGGGCCTGGGGTGGATACGGATGGCGGCGTTCACAAGTCGCCCAGCATGAGGGCGCACACTCAAGCGGACAGAGTTTATGCCGCTGGAGAGGGTGATGCACCCGCCAAACCCTGGCTGGCTCCGCGACAATAGCGGGACGGCCGCTATCGAATTTGCCATCCTGACGCCGGTCTATCTGCTGCTGCTGACCGGAATGCTGGCCTATGGCATCTATTTCGGCGCCGCCCATTCCCTGCAGCAATTGGCCGCCGACGCGGCCCGCACGGCGATTTCCGGCCTCGACGAGACTGAGCGCAATGCGCTGGTGGCCGATTTCATTGCCCGCAATGCCGGGCAAAATATGCTGATCGATGGACAGAGGCTGGTGGCCGATGTCAGCGACAGCGTGCTCGATCCCAATCAGTATCGGGTGGAACTGCGCTATGACGCCAGCGACCTGCCGATCTGGAACCTTTATCCGCCCCTGCCTCTGCCGAGCCGGCAGATTGTTTATGGCGCCACGATCCGGCAGGGCGGGATATGAGCTGGCGTCGCGCCGGAGGGCGGTTTTGCCGCGACGAGACGGGCAATATGGCCATTCTCTTTGCGGTCGGCTTTTCCATCTCGGCCGTGGTGTCAGCGCTGGCGGTGGACGCGGCCTCGCTTTACCACGAGCGCCGCATGGTGCAGGCCGGGGTGGATCTGGCGGCGATATCGGCAGCCTCCAACCCGGCGCAGGCCAGCAGCATTGCCCAAGCGGTGCTGGTTGAAGCGGGGCTGATTGCGCCGGGCAGCGTGGACGGCATGGTGGTCGAGGTGGGGCGCTATACGCGGGACACTTCTGTTGGGCCGGGGGCGCGCTTCGTCATCGGGCAGACACCCGCCAATGCGGTTCGCGTCAGCCTGCAGCGCCCCGGCACGCTCTACTTTGCCAATAATTTCACCGGGGCGCCGGAGATCGGCGCGAGCGGACTTGCGACAGTGACCCCGGAAGTGTCGTTTTCGGTGGGGTCGCGGCTGGCGAGCCTTAATGGCGGGCTGGCCAATGCGCTGCTCTCCAAGCTCCTGGGCACGACGATTGCGCTTTCGGTGATGGATTACAACGCGCTGGCTGGAGTACGGGTAAGCGCTGCGGGATTTCTCGATGCGCTGGCCATGGAGCTGGGCGTGTCTGTGGGGACCTATGACGATCTCCTTGCCAGAAATGCTGGGTCGGGCCAGATCGCGGCGGCGCTGGTGCGGCTGCTGAGCGGGCCGGAACGCGCGGCGATGCAGACGATTGCGCTGGGCGGGCATGGCAGCACCGTGCCGTTACAGCAATTATTCTCGCTTGGACGTCTCGGCGCGCTGGGACTGGGCCAGGGCGATGCGGCGATCGGCGCCGAGCTTTCGGCGCTGGAAATTCTTTCGGCAGCGGCGGCGCTGGGAGATGGGGATCGGCAGGTTTCGCTCAATTTGGGCGCCGGCGTGCCGGGCCTTGCCAGCCTCAAGCTGGACCTCGCCATTGGCGAGCCGCCACAGGGCGGAGGCTGGTTTGCCATTGGGCCGACCGGGACGATTGTGCGCACGGCGCAGACACGGCTGCGGATGGAAACTAAACTGCTCGGGGGAGCTGTGCTGCTCGGGGCGGGTGTCACTCTGCCGCTCTGGCTCGACCTGGCCTATGCCGAAGCGCAGGTAGTGAGCGCCACCTGCCCCAGCGCCTCGGCGCCGCAGGGCAGCGCCAGCATTGCGGTGAAGCCGGGGGCGGTGAAGCTGGCGATTGGCACGATGAGCGACCATAGTCTCAACCAGTTCGGCGCCCTGCCGGCGGTGGCCCCGACCCGGCTCATTGATGTCCTGCTGCTCAAGGTCGATGCGGCCGCCATGGTGGAAATTGCCCAGACGGCGCCCATTCCGCTGGCTTTTACCTCGGCCAATATTGCCGCAGGAACGATCAAGACCGCGCGCGTCGCGACGCCGATAACATCGCTGGCCGGTTCGCTGCTGGGCAGTCTCGACCCGGTGGTGACCGTGCTGGGGATTGGACTGTCGCCGGTGGCGGTGATCAAGCAGGCGGTGAAAAACCTGCTGATGCCGCTGGCGCCGACGCTGGACCTGACCATCAGCGGGGTGCTGTCGACGCTGGGGCTTGGGATCGGCGAAGCCGATGTGCGGGTCTATGGCGTGCGCTGCCGGGGCGCCGTGCTGGTCGGTTAGAGCCGGAATTCAATCCATTTCTGACGCCAAAGCCGCGAGCATCAAACCCTGTTGACAGCCCGAATTAGTGTGCTAATGTACTAACACACTATATAGGCATTACACATGGATGATTTTCACGCCAGCCAGCCGATCTTCGTGCAGATCCGCCAGCGGCTCATTGAGATGATCCTGCGCGGATCAGTTGGCGAAGATGAGGCATTGCCCTCCGTTCGCCAGATAGCGGCCGAACTCTCGGTCAATCCACTCACCGTGACCAAGGCGTTTGAAGCGCTGGTCGATATTGGCGTTGTCGAAAAACGCAGGGGGCTCGGCATGTTTGTAACCTCTGGAGCGCGGACGGCCTTGCTGGCCCATGAGCGCGACAAATTTCTCAAGGAAGACTGGCCGCGCATCGCGGCGCAGATCAAGGCGCTGGACCTCGACCTGCAAAGCCTTCTTTCTTCCACCCCTTCCTCAACCGGGACCACAAAATCATGACCGATCTGTCCCCTGCCGCCGCCGAGCCTGTTGTCTCCGCCCGCGGCCTTCGCAAGAATTTCGGGCGCAAGGAAATCCTGCATGGGCTGGATTTCGACATTCCCGCCGGGCGCATTTATGGCTTGATCGGCCACAATGGTGCCGGCAAGACCACGACACTCAACGCCATGCTGGGCCTGACCAGCTATGAGGGCACGATCCGCGTTTTGGGCGAAGACCCCTTTGCGCAGCGCGCCAAGCTGATGGAAAACGTCGCCTTCATTTCAGACGTTGCCAGCCTGCCGCGCTTTCTGCGGGTGCGGGAGCTGTTTGCGCTGCTGACCAATATCCATCCCAATTTTTCGCCGGCAAAGGCGCACAGCTTCCTCGAGGGCACCGATATCCGCCCCGAGATGAAGATCAAGACGCTCTCGAAAGGCATGATGGCGCAATTGCACCTTGCCGTGGTGATGGCCATCGACGCCAAGCTGCTGGTGCTGGACGAGCCGACGCTCGGCCTCGACATTACCTATCGCAAGCGGTTTTACCGGCGGCTGCTCGAAGACTACATGACGGAAGAGCGGACGCTGATCATCACCACCCACCAGGTGGACGAGATCGAGTTCATGCTCTCCGACATCATGTTCATCCGCGATGGCGACCTGATCCTGCATATGCAGATGGAAACGGTCAGCGAAAAATTCAGCCAGCTGGTGGTGGATACGCCCGAGCAGCAGGACGCGGCCCGGGCGCACAAGCCGGTTTATGAAGAGACCCGCTTCGGGCAGACCGTGATGATCTTTGACGGCGTGCCGCGCGAGGTGCTGGAGCCATTGGGGCGGGTTTCGACCCCCACCATGTCTGATCTGTTCGTGGCCCTGATGCAGCGGCCCACCGCCAATCCGGAGAGCGCCCGATGAAGGCTTTTCTTGCGCTGCTGCGCCGCGAATTCATTGAACATCGCGGGGCGTTTTTCGTCGCGCCACTGGTGCTGGTGGGCATATTGTTCGTGCTGACGCTGCTGGCGTTCGGGGTCGACCGCATGGATACCCGCTGGTCTGGCGTGCTGGTCACCATCTTGCCCATCCGCATTTTCGAAATCGGCTTTGCCGGCTTTGCCTTTGCCTGGATCGTCTATCTGGGCTTCGTGCTGTTCTTTTATTGCGCCGATGGCTTTGCCGCCGACAAGCGCAACAATGCGATGCTGTTCTGGAAATCCATGCCGGTTTCAGACCTGCGAGTCCTCGTTTCCAAGCTGACGGCGGCGGTGACGATCCTGCCCCTTTCGGTTTTTCTCATCGCGCTATTCAGCATCGTGCTGCTGTTTGGCGTCGCCTATGTCACCACCATGATTGCCGGCATTGCCAGCATGTCGCTGCTGGGTGGCATAGCCGTGGTGTTCGGGCAGATGACGCTGGCCTTTGCCGTAGTGCTGATCCTCAGCCTTCTATGGTACCTGCCCTATATGGCGCTGGTGGGCAGCCTTGCCACGGCCATGGGCCGCTGGGCCCTGCCCCTGACGCTGCTGCTGCCCACGGTGATTTCGGCGCTGGAATGGGTGACGCTGGGTGGGCGACATCCCTTCGATACCCAGGTCTGGTCCTATCTCAATTACCGCTCCAATTTCTCGGCGCTGTCTTTCGAGGACATCGACAATTACGAGACGCTGGAGGATATGGCCGCGGGGTTCGATGCCATTGGCTTCATCAATACGACGCTCGCCACATTCGACTGGGTGCAGGCGGGGATCGGCGTAATCTTTGCCGCTGTGGTGATCTATATCGCCTCGGAATATCGGCGCCGCGCCGCAGCGAACTGAATTGCTAAACCGGGGGCCAAGGCCCCCGGTTTCATTTTATGCGCCTATTGCTGATCGAGCAGCTGACCGAGCTCCTCGTCCATTCTTTCGAGACGCAGAACAAGTTGTTGCATGGCGCTGATCAGCGGGGCGATGAGTTGGTCGTAGCGCAGAGCCTGCTGGCTGTTTGGGTCGGAAGGATCGGCGAGGACATGACCGCCAAAATCCGTGACGCCAAAGCGCGCCGCCTGTTCGGCGACATCCTGCGCCAGCAGTCCATAATGGACGCGGCGGCCCGGACGCGGAACGCCGTTTTCCACGCCGCCCTCGCGCCAGCGATAGCGCACCGGAATGAGGCCGAGGATGAAATCGAGACCGAGATCGCAGGGCTCGATATCGGTCTTGAGGCGCGCGTCAGACGTCTGGATGGTGCCGGTGGCGGACCAGACGGCAGACCAGCGCGCGCCGCTGGCGCCCAGGCTTTCGGCATTGTCGGCAGCGGGGCGCAGCGCGCCGGCCAGGGTCACATCTGCGCTGGTCGCGTCGACTGTGATCGCATCGGTCCAGGCGGCGCCATCGGGCGAGACTTTTATGCGCCAGGAATTGTCGCCCATCAGCCCCATTTCGGCGTGACCGGACCAGTTGGACTGGAAGAGCAGGCTGGCCGTATCGCCCGAAGCCGCCTTGTTGAGCTTGAGCTGATGGCCAGCGCCCTCATGGGTGAGCAGCGTTGCCGGGGCGGAGACGGCGAGGCGATTGGTGTTGTCGGCGCTGGTATTGACGCCCAGATGGGGCAGGCCCGCGCCGGTGGCGGCGACGGCGACCCAATTGGCGCCATCATGGATGTTGAGCGTGCCGCTGGCGCGATCAAAGACCTGCCAGCCCTCTGCCGGATCGAAGAAAGCCCAAGCGCCGGAATGCCAGGCGGCGATTTCGCCAGCATGGCCCGACCAGGCACCACTGGCGCCAGCGGGCACGATCCAGGCTTCGCCCGGCAGGGGCGAAGTGGGCGGGGTAGTGAGGCTCATTGATTGCACAATGGGCTGCACCAGGGCATCGAGGCGCTGGAGAGCTTCATTGTGGGTGATGTGTTTCAGCGCCTGTCCGGAAACGATGAAGGGCAGGTCGAGGCGGGCGGTATGGTCCATGGCGGGCTCCAGCTTTAACTGGGGCGCAGTGTGGGGCCGATGGAGCGATGGGGGATAAGTCGGCCTAAACCTCGGCCACGCTCCGCCTTTGCGTGGCGACAAAGGTGGCGAGGAAACAGGCGGTCATCAGCAGCACAATGGTGGGCGCGGGGGCGCTATCGAGGAAGAAGCTGAGATAGACGCCCATGAGGCTGCAGCTTACCGAGATTGCTACCGCAACCCAGAGCATTACCCCGAAGCGGCGGGTGAGGAGGAAGGCGATGGCGCCGGGCGCGACGAGCAGGGCAATGACCAGCACGATGCCGACCGCCGTCAGCGCGCCGACAATGGTCAGCGAAATCAGCGCCAGCAGGCCATAGTGCAGCAGGCGCACCGGCAGGCCGATGGCGCCCGCCTGTTGCGGATCGAAAATGAAGAGCATCAGATCGCGCCATTTGGCAGCGATGAGGGCGATGACCACCAGTGCGATGATCCCGGCCTGGATGAGGTCGGTCTGCGAGGTGCCAAGAATATTGCCGAACAGGATGTGGTCGAGATGCACATCGGTTTCGACGGCGGCATAGAGCACGATGCCGAGGCCGAAGAGGCCGGCAAAGACCACACCCATGACCGTATCCTCTTTAACCCGGCTGTTTTCCTTTAAAAACCCGACCGAGAGGGCGCAGACCATGCCGGCGATGAAGGCGCCGATGCCGAGCGGCAGGCCGATGATATAGGCCAGCACCACGCCGGGCAGCACGGCATGGGAAATGGCGTCGCCCATCAGCGACCAGCCCTTGAGGACGAGAAAGCAGGAGAGAAGCGCGGTGGGCACGGCGACGAGCACGGCCACCAGCATGGCCTGCACCATGAAGGGAAACTGGAAGGGCAGGATGAGATTGGCCAGAAGGTCGCTCATTTGCTGGCCTCGGCAGCAATGCGGCGGCGGGCAGCGAGCATTCCGTGTTTGGGCGCAAAGACGAAGGCGGCGAGGAAGACCAGGGTTTGCAGCACAACGATGATGCCGCCCGTCGCGCCATCGAGAAAATAGCTGAAATAGGCGCCGAAAAAGCTTGAGAGCACGCCGATGACGATGGCCAGCACGACGAGGCGCGGGAAGCGGTCGGTCAGCAGATAGGCCGTGGCGCCGGGGGTGACGACCATGGCGATGACGAGGAAGGCGCCAACGGTTTGCATGGCGGCGACTGTCGCGGCGCTGAGGAGCGCGAAGAAGATCACCTTGAGGCGCGTGGGCCGGAGGCCGATGGAGCGGGCATGGTTTTCATCAAAGAAGGTGACCATGAGGTCCTTCCAGATGACCAGCATGACCGTCAGCGTCACCACGGAAATGATGACGAGCTGGAGCGTATCCTCGGGCGTAATGGCGAGGATATTGCCGAGCACGATGGACTGGATATCGACCGAAACGGGCGAGAGCGACACCATGAAAAGCCCGAGGCCGAAGAAGCTGGTGAAGATCAGTCCGATGACGGCGTCTTCGCGCAGCTTGGTGCGCTGCGAGAGAAACAGCATGGCCGCCGCCGCCAGCCCGCCCGAGAGGAAGGCGCCGACGGAAAAGGGCAGGCCGAGCATATAGGCGCCGGCAACGCCGGGGACGATGGAATGGGAGAGCGCATCGCCGATCAGCGACCAGCCCTTGAGCATGAGATAGGCCGAGAGGAAGGCGCAGACGCCGCCGACCAACGCCGAGACCCACATGGCATTGACCATGTAATTATAGCCAAAGGGTTCGAGGAGAAGGTCGATCATTCGGGCTTGCCCGCGTCGGCTTTGTCTGCCTTTTCGTGGCTCGACTGCTGATGGGTCATGCGGTCTTTTTCGCCATAGAAGACCAGCGGGCGCTCATCGTCGGTCAAAACCGAAACGTGGCGCGGATCATCGTCATCATGGAGGCCCGGGCCTGACAGCACGAAATGGCGCAGCACGCCGCCAAAGGCCTCTTCGAGCTTTTCGCGGGTAAAGACTTCGGCGGTGGGGCCATAGGCGAGGACGGTGCCCTTGACCAGCACGGTGCGGTCGCAGAATTCGGGAACGGAGCCGAGATTGTGGGTGGAAACGAGGATCACCTTGCCCTCGTCGCGCAGCGCGCGGAGCAGAGTGATAATCGCGTCCTCGGTTTTCACATCGACGCCGGTGAAGGGTTCGTCGAGGAGGATAACATCACCTTCCTGCGCCAGGGCGCGGGCGAGGAAGACGCGCTTCTTCTGGCCGCCGGAGAGTTCGCCGATCTGGCGCTTGGCAAAGTCTGTCATGTTGACGCGGGCCAGGGCCGCGGCGACCTTTTCGCGGTCCACGGAGCGGGGAATGCGCAGGAAATTCATGTGGCCGAAGCGGCCCATCATCACCACGTCTTCGACCAGAACGGGGAAATTCCAGTCCACCTCTTCGGACTGGGGCACATAGGCGACTCGGTTCTGCCGCTGGGCGGCGCGGCCGCTTTCGCCCAGAATGGTGATCGAGCCGGCGGTGACGGTCACAAAGCCCATAATGGCCTTAAAGATGGTGGATTTGCCGGCGCCATTGACGCCGACTAGGGCGGTGATCGAGCCGCGCGGGGAAGAGAAACTGGCGTGGCGCAGGGCCGTGGTGCCATTGCGATAGGCGACCGTAATGTCGTTGACGATAATGCCGTCTTGCGGGGTCATAGGGTGAGGCCCGCAATGATGGTTTGGGTCGTGACGCGCAGCAGATCGAGATAGGTGGGCACCGGGCCATTCTCGTCGGTCAGCGAATCCACATAGAGCACGCCGCCATATTTGATGCCGGTTTCGCGCGCGACCTGTTCGGCAGGGCGGGGCGAGATGGTGGATTCAGAGAAGATGGCGGGAATATTGTTTTCGCGCACGGCGTCGATGACCAGCCGCACCTGTCTGGGCGTGCCCTGCTGGTCGGCATTGATGGGCCAGAGATAGAGTTCCTTGAGGCCGAAATCGCGGGCGAGATAGGAAAAGGCCCCTTCCGAGGTCAGGAGCCAGCGGCGCTCCTCGGGGATGGCGGCCAGCGCCTCGCGGATGGGGGCGACGGTCGCCGTAATTTCGGCGGCATAGGCGGCGGCGTTGGCATTGAAGGTTTCGGCATTGGCCGGATCAGCGGCGGCGAAGGCGGCGCGGATGGTTTCGACATAGACCAGCGCGTCGGTCGGCGACATCCAGGCATGGGGATTGGGCTTGCCCTCATAAGGCCCCTCGCCGATGCCGATGGGCTCAATGCCCTCGGTCAGCACAACACTTGGGACATTGGGGAGGTTGTCGAGAAACTGGGCAAACCATTGTTCGAGATTGAGCCCGTTCCAGAGGATCAGATCGGCGTCCTGCGCAGCCACAAGATCGCCGGGCGTGGGCTGGTAATTGTGGATCTCGGCGCCGGGCTTGGTGATGGACACCACATCTGCCGCGTCGCCGGCCACATTGCGCGCCATATCGGCCAGAATGGTGAAACTGGTGACGGCCTTGAGCCGCTCCTGCGCCTGCGCTTGCATGGCGAACAGAATGGGCGTGAGAGCGAGGAACAGCACGAACAGGCGGCGCATAGGGGCGGACTCCGGACTTCAACAGCACAACAGATAGTGCAAGTGACAATCATTCGCAAGATAATTGCGAATGATTTGCAAAAGCAGAAGTCAGGAGTGTGTGGTTTGGTTGCCTGTAGCGCTTTGCTAGCGCCCCAGACCCCGGATCAGTGCGTTCATGGCCAGGCGATAATCATCGAGCTGATCGGGCGGCGCCAGGGCGGCGCGGTCGAAAATAGCTTCAAGAAGATGGGCCATGGGCAGAACCGGCAGGGCGGGAATAGCTTTGATATCGACGGCGCAGGCGACGCCTTCGATCAGGGTGCGCAGGCCATAGCGCGCGTCGATTTCATCGACCGCCTCGCGGCCCAGCACGGCGGGCGCATCGACCAGCATGATCTGGCGGCGGCCCGACTCCTGCATGGCAGCGAGGAAGGCTTCGCCGCCCGCGACCAGCGCATCCATCATATCGGGCGGCGCGGCTTCGCCATCGGTCGCAGTTTCAACGCTGTTGGCAATGGCGGCGTGCTCGGCCTCGACCACCGCAGCGAACAGGGCCTGTTTGTCGGCAAAATGATGATAGAGCGCACCACGCGTCACACCAGCAGCCGCGACAATGTCTGGCGTGGCCGTGGCCGCATAGCCCTTTTCAGCGAACAATGTCCGGGCTGCGTCGAGCAGCGACTGGCGCGTGGCCGAACGACGATCTTCCTGCGTACGTTTTTCAACTTGCATACATACTGCCTGTATGTTAATTCACTACATACATGCAGACTGTATCTAAATTGAACCACACAGGCAAGGACGAGACCCATGCAGACGCAGAGCTTTTATCCCCTCATTCAGGTGCGCGATGTCGAAACCATTGCGCAGTTCTATGAAACCCATTTCGGCTTCACACGCATCTTTTCGAGCGACTGGTATATCCAGCTGCGCGCCGCTGGCGAGCATCCTTTCGAGGTCGCCTTTATCGCCTATGATCACGAGTCTATTCCCGCTGCATATCAGATGCTGACAAAGGGCGCGGTGCTGAGCTTTTATGTCGAAGACGCTGCGGCAGAAGAGCAGCGGCTCAGCAAGGCCGGCGTCGATATCGTGCAGAACCTGCGCGACGAAGTGTTTGGGCAGCGCCATTTCCTGGCGACCGACCCCAATGGAATGCTGATCGACGTCATCACGCCCATCGAGCCCGATCCGGCCTTCCTCGCGACGCTCGCCGGCTAAGCTCATTCGTCCGCCAATGGCAAATTGGCGGACGTACATCAATTTCGCCGCAACCCCCTTCCGACTCTGGCGCACTGGCTTTAATCAGGAGGCCAGACCGGGAGGAATTTTTATGAGCGGCAAACGCGTTGGTGTCGGCTTTATCGGCACAGGCAATATTTCTTCAGCCTATCTCAAGGCCATTCTGGGCCGTGACGGAATGCCGGGCTTTCCGGTTCTGGATGTCCGTGGACTCGCCGATATGCGTCCGGAGGCCGCTCAGGCCCGCGCCGATGAATTCGGGCTGAAGGCGATGAGCATTGATGCGATGTTGGCCGATCCCGAGATCGCGCTGATCATCAACCTCACCATTCCGCGCGCCCATGTGGACGTCGGGCTCAAGTGCCTTGCCGCCGGCAAGCATGTCTATTCGGAAAAGCCGCTGGGCATCAATTTTGCCGAAGGTCGCAAGCTGCTCGACGCCGCCAATGCGGCCGGGCTGCGCATCGGGTCGGCGCCCGATACCTTCCTTGGCGGGTCGCATCAGCAGGCGCGGGCCGTGGTCGATAGCGGCGCGCTGGGGCAGTTGATCGGCGGCACAGCCTTCATGCAGTGCCCGGGCCACGAAAGCTGGCACCCCGATCCGGCCTTCTATTACGACATTGGCGGCGGGCCGATGCTCGATATGGGGCCCTACTACATCACTGACCTGGTCAACCTGCTGGGTCCTGTGGCCAAGGTTTTGGCCATGTCGTCCCGCCTGCGGCTGGAGCGCCCGGTGACGTCGGAGCCCAAGCGCGGCCAGATCATGCCGGTCAAGATCGATACCCATGTCACCGGCTCGCTCGGCTTTGCCAATGGCGCCATTGTGCAGATCGGCATGAGCTTTGACGTTGCCGCGCACAAGCATGTGCCGCTCGAACTCTATGGCACCGATGCCAGCCTGATCGTACCCGATCCCAATTTCTTCGGCGGCGATGTGGAGCTGAAAAAGCGCGGCCGCGACGAGGAATGGACCAAGGTCGAGGTCACGGCGCCCTATGCCGATGGCAATTACCGCTCGCTCGGTGTCGCCGACATGGCGCAGGGCATTCTCGAAGGTCGCCCGCACCGCGCCAATGGCGATCTGGCGCTGCATGTGCTGGAGGTGATGGAAGCTTTTGAAACCGCGTCGCGCGACGAGCGCGTGGTGGCCATCAAGACCCCCGTCGAGCGCCCCGCGCCGTTGGCGGGCTAAAAAAAGGGCAGGACCATCGGCCCTGCCCTTTTTCCGTCCGTTTCGGTGGCCTATTCGGCCGCCTGCTTTTCCGACGTTTCGCTCTGATCGGTGATCGCGAGCAGCTCGACCATTTCGCCGGGCGCCTTGCGGCGGATGCGCAGGCGTTTGACGCGGCGGCTATCGGCAGCCATGATTTCGAACTCGAAACCGGCCAGCTTGGTGATCTTTTCACCACGGCGCGGCACATGGCCGGCCAGATCGAAGACCAGACCGCCAATGGTATCGACATCATCGGCCAGTTCGCCGGGCGCGAAATCGGGGCCGATGACGGCTTTGACATCATCAAGCTCGGCGCGGGCATTGGCGATGTAAAGATCTTCGCCGACCTGACGGATCAGGACTTGCTCGTCAACGTCGTGCTCGTCCTCGATCTCGCCCACCACGGCCTCGAGCAGATCCTCGATGGTGACAAGGCCATCGGTGCCGCCATATTCATCGACCACAATGGCCATATGGGTGCGGCTGGCGCGCATGGATTGCAGCAGATCGGCCGCCGGCATGAAGGTTGGCACATACATGGCCGTGCGCATGATGCCGAGCTTGCCGATTTTCTGGCGCAGCACAGGCGAGAGCAGTTTTACGGGGACGTCCTTGGCCGGGTCTTTCACCGGTTCGGTGATGCGGGCCAGCGCGTCCTTGATGTGGATGAAGCCCAGAATATTGTCGAGCCCGTCCTCGCAGACCGGCAGGCGTGAATGGCCCACCTCGCGGAACCGCGCCAGGAGCGTGCCGAGATTGATGTCGGATTCCACCGCCTGAATATCGGAGCGCTCGACCATGACGTCGTCGACCGAGACTTGGGCGAGCTTGAGCACATTTTGCAGGATGATGCGCTCGCTGGCAGAAAAATCAGCCGTTTCGGCGCTGGCAGGTTCGTCAAGAGCGACCTGCAGATCATCGCGCAGGGACACCGTCCGCAAGGCCATCATGGCCTTGATGCGGTTCCACAGACTTGGCCCCCGCGCCGGCGCGGAGGCGGGACTAGAAGGAGGTTCGCTGTTTTCGGCCAAGCGCAGGCCCTTATTCTCAGTGTCGTTCATAATCTCTCGCCGCAAGAGCGGCTTTATTGTCCACGATCATCACAATGCCCGAAACGTCCGGGAGTTCAATCGGCATAGGGGTCTTCAATGCCGAGCCCGAGCAGTATCTGGGTTTCGAGGCCTTCCATTTGAAGGGCTTCGGCCTCTTCAAGGTGATCATATCCCAAAATGTGCAGAAATCCATGCACCACGAGATGGGTAAAGTGATCATCGAGAGATTTGCCGAGGTCCGCCGCTTCGCGCTCAAGCGTTTCGCGGGCGAGGGTAATGTCGCCCAATAGCCCGACAACCGGGCCGAAGGGCTCGATCTGGGGGAAGCTCAGGACATTGGTGGCGCTGTCCTTACCACGCCACTGGGCGTTGAGTTCATGTTGCTCCTCGTCGTCCGTAAGCAGCACGGAAATCTCGGCGGCGCCTTTAAGGCGGGCCTTGGCGCCGGCCAGCGCAGCCAGCACGGCCTTTTCCGCCAAAGCGTCAAAATGCTCGGGCCAGCCGTCCGCATTGCGGATGATGGCAATTTCGAGGGGCGGCGATGCAGGCATGGCTTTGGGCTCAGCTCCGGGGCAAGGTGCCCAAAGTGCGCGCCAGACCTTCCTTGTCGCCTTCCTTTTCGGCGAGGCGCCGCGCAGTATCTGCCTCATAGGCCCTGACAATGCGCCCGACAAGCGCGTGGCGAACCACATCCTTGTCGTTGAAGCGCGAAACATGGACGCCCTCGACGCCATCAAGCAGGCTGACCGCTTCCACCAGACCCGATTTTTCGCCGCGCGGCAGATCGACCTGGGTCGGATCGCCCGTGACGATCATCTTGGAGTTCTCGCCCAGACGGGTCAAAAACATCTTCATCTGCATGGAGGTGGTGTTCTGCGCCTCGTCGAGGATGACGACGGCATTGGCGAGGGTCCGCCCGCGCATGAAGGCGAGCGGGGCTACTTCGATAATGCCCGAGGTGATGCAGCGTTCGACATTTTCGGGCTTCATCATGTCGTAAAGCGCGTCATAGAGCGGGCGCAGATAGGGATCGACCTTTTCCTTCATGTCGCCGGGCAGGAAGCCGAGGCGTTCGCCCGCTTCAACGGCGGGGCGGGAAAGGATAATGCGGTTGATATCGCCGCGTTCGAGGAGGCTCGCGGCATGAGCGACGGCCAGATAGGTCTTGCCGGTACCAGCCGGACCCACACCAAACACAAGTTCGCTGCGCTCCATGGCGCGCATATAGGCGTCCTGCGCCGGCGTGCGGGCGACAATGGTCGATTTGCGCGTGGCGATCTGGGCCATGCGGACCTTGCCCTTGCGCTCAAGCGTGGGGAGCGTGAGCTGGCTGTCCTCGGTCTCGATCATGCGGATGACGCCATCGACATCGGAAATATCGATGGTGCGGCCTTCCTCGAGATTGGCATAGAGCGATTCGAGGACTCGGCGGGCCTGATCGACTTTTGAGGCGGCGCCCTTGAGCAGCACATGATTGCCGCGCGGCGTGGCCGACACGGCGAGGCGCTGTTCGATAAGGGCGAGGTTCTGGTCAAAATCGCCGTAAAGCTGGGCCGCCAGGCGATTATCTTCAAAGGCGAGTTCGAGTTGCGATGCGAGTGCGTTATCTGCGGTCGGTGGCAAGTGCCTGCTCAAACTGGTGTGGCTCCCGAAGAGGGGCGGCGCGGGCTGCACCGCGTGAACATAACGAGGCTAGGATGATTTGGTGGCAATGTCTGTAGATATTTTGTGACGGTGGACAGGAAGCGCAAGGCTTGAAGGCCCGGAGCCGAAGTAATACCTTGTCGAGAAGCAATCCTTACTTTTGGAGCTTTCGATGAGCATGGCCGTCACCAGCAAGGGGCAGGTCACCATTCCCAAGCCGGTCCGCGACCTGCTCGGCATCAAACCCGGCACCCGGGTCGAATTTCACCGCAATGAGCAGGGCGAAATCGTGCTGGATCGCGCTGACGGGAAAAAGCCTTTGAGCCGATTTGCCAAGCTCAGGGGTAGCGCAAAATCTGGCATGAGTACGGACGAACTCATGGCCCTGACGCGTGGTGACGATTGACGTTAGTTGACACCAATGTCCTCGTCGATCTTGTTTCGGACAATTCCGCCTGGGCCGACTGGTCTCAGGCCAGCCTGGAAACGGCATCGCTGCTGGGGCCACTGGTCATCAACGAAGTCATCTATGCGGAACTGAGTGTCCGCTATGAAGATATGGCGGCGCTTGATCGCTACCTTGATGAAGCGGGCATAGACTTCATCTCCTTGCCCAAAGCGGCGCTGTTTCTCGCCGGAAAAGCATTTGCCAGGTATCGCTCGGCAGGCGGCAGCAAGAGCGGCGTCTTGCCGGACTTCTTCATCGGCGCGCACGCTGCGGTTGCAGGCATTCCCCTGCTCACCCGGGACATCTCTCGGTATCGAACCTATTTTCCAGACATCATACTGGTTGCGCCGCCGCGCCTCTAAGCCGCCACGGCCTGCTTCAGCCGACCCACCAGCGAATTCGTACTCGTCCCGATAATCTCCACATCGTGGATCGCGCCGATGAGGTCGGTGCTGCCATCGAGATGCACGGCCTGCAGATAGGGTGAGCGGCCGCCGACCTGGCCAGGCATACGGCCGGGGCGTTCGATGAGGACCGGCAGGGTCTTTCCGACACAGGAGGCGTGGAAGTCGGTGGTCTGCTGGTTGACCAGTTCCTGCAGGCGATAGAGGCGCTCGGTCTTCACCTCTTCGGCGATCTGGCCGTCGAGATTGGCGCCGGGCGTGCCGGGACGGGTGGAATATTTGAAGGAATAGGCCGAGGCGTAGCCGACATCGGCGATGATCTTGAGCGTATCCTCGAAATCCTGGTCCGTCTCGCCGGGGAAGCCGACGATGAAATCGCCCGAGAGCGCCATATCGGGACGGGCAGCCTTAATGCGCTCGATCAGCGTCATATATTCGGCTGCCGTGTGCTTGCGGTTCATGGCCTTCAAAATTCGGTCCGAACCGGACTGCACCGGCAGGTGCAGATAGGGCATGAGCAGCGGCAGGTCGCGATGGGCGGCGATCAACGCGTCGTCCATGTCGCGGGGATGGCTGGTGGTATAGCGCAACCGCTCAAGGCCGGAGATTTCGGCCAGGAGATAAGCGAGCTCACCAAGCCCGACAGAGCGGCCCGCGTCATCGACGCCGTGATAAGCGTTCACATTCTGGCCAAGCAGGGTGATTTCCTTGACGCCGGCTTCGACGAGGCCCCGCGCCTCGGCCAAAACCTGCGCCACCGGGCGGCTGACTTCAGCGCCGCGCGTGTAGGGCACGACACAGAATGAACAGAACTTGTCGCAACCTTCCTGGACGGTCAGAAAGGCCGTCAGCCCGCGCTTGATGGTCACTTCCTTGCGAGCCGCCGGCAGGTGGGTGAATTTGTCTTCCTCCGGGAAGTCAGTATCGACCACCGCGCGCTTGAGGCTCGGGTGCAGATGACGCTGCTCTTCGGCGCGGGCCAGCATATCGGGCAGGCGGTGATAGGCCTGCGGGCCGAAGACCATATCGACCACGGGCGCGCGGCGGGCGATTTCCTCGCCCTCGGCCTGTGCCACACAGCCGGCGACGCCGATCATCAGATCGCCGCCCATGGCACGGCGTTCGCCCTGCAACTCTTTGAGGCGCCCCAATTCCGAGAAGACTTTCTCGGAAGCCTTTTCGCGGATATGGCAGGTATTGAGCAGGACGAGGTCGGCCTCGGCGATATCCAGCGTCGGTTCATAGCCACGCGGCGCCAGCGCATCAGCCATGCGATCACTGTCATAGACGTTCATCTGGCAACCATAGGTTTTGATGAACAGCTTTTTGGGCGCGGTCTCGACCGTCGTCGGGGGCGTTGTCTGGGTCATGAAGGGCTCTTTACCAGAGCGTGAACCATGATTCCATGCCCTGCGAAACAAGCTTAAAATGCTGCAACTTCGAAGAGACTGGGGTGTTGTAGCCCCAGCAAGCGCAGACAAGTTGTTGACGTGCATCAGTTGGGAGCATCCGGCATGGCGGAGCAGACCGCCGATAGATCCGGGCCGGAGCCTCATCCGTCCGCCATCGCCCCGCGCCGGTCGATGCCGGTGGCTTTGTATCTCTTTGCGCTCATCCTCGTCATTCTCATCCCGGCCCTCGTGACGGCGCTGGTCCTGCTGCATCGCACCAATGATGCGCAGGAAGATGTCGTCCACGCCCTGATCAACGCCACCGTGCAGGCCATGGGGCAATCGGTCGAACGCGAGGTGACGGGCATGGCCACGACACTACGCGTATTGTCGACGTCCGAACTGCTTGCCGATGGTCGCCTTGACGAGTTTCACCAACGCGCACGGATCGCCCTTTCCGGTACCGGGGGGTATTTGATCGGCGTGGATCAAGCGGGCAACCAATTGCTCAATACCAGGGTGCCCTACGGCTCACCCCTGGCCCAGACCTCGGACCTCATCACCATGAACCGCGCCCTGGAGCGCGGCGTGCCGACAATTTCCGGCCTGTTTTTTGGCAAGGTGGCTCAAACCCATGTGTTCAATGTCTGGCAGCCCATGCCCGATGGCGCTCCGCTCGCGCTGCTGGCGCTGACGCAGGACGCCAGAAATCTTGTGCCCGTGCTGCAATCGCAGCAATTGCCGGATGGCTGGAATGCTGCCCTGGTGGATCGCAAAAACGCGGTCATTGCCGCGACCAGCGGGGCCGGTCTCGACATCGGAACTATCGTGCAGATCCGGGTCGATCCCGAAGGCTCGGGACAAGACTGGTTGCGCGAACGCCTAAACGGAGACACGGTCCTGACCGCGGAATGGCGCTCGGCCCTAACCGGCTGGCGCGTGATCGCCTGGGCGCCCGAAGCCAGTGTCCAAAAGCCCCTGGGCGATTCCATCATCCAGCTGGCCGCCACCGGCTTTGCCATTGCCCTCATCGCCGCCGGCATTGCAGTGCTGCTTGCCCAGCGTATCGGCGTTTCGGTCAGCGGCCTCCGCCGCGATGCAAGACGGCTGGGCCGGGGCGATCTGGTGGTCGCCCATCCCTATCCCGTGGCCGAGATTGCCGAAATTTCCCAAGCGCTGGCCGATGCCTCCAATGAGCTGCAGGCGGCCGAGCGCGACAATCATTTCCTCATGCGCGAACTCGCGCATCGCTCGAAAAACCAGATGGCGGTGATTGCCGCCATGGCCAAGCAGACCGCGCGCGGGGCCGAGGATATTTCAAACTATGTCGAGGCGCTGGAGCGGCGCATCATGGGGCTGGCGCGATCAACCGATCTGCTCTTGGCCAATGGACGCGCGGGCATATCGCTCAAGGCGCTGGTCGATCTGCAATTGGCGCCCTTTCTGCCCAATGATCCGGACCGCCTCGTGGTCGATGGCCCCGATATCCGCATCAATCCGCAGGCGGCGCAATTGCTGGGCATGGCTCTTCACGAGCTGGCGACCAACGCCCTGCGCCATGGCGCCTTTGGCGATAGCAAGGGGCTTGTGACGCTGACCTGGCAGGTTGATGCGTCCTCGCTCAGGCTCGACTGGCGCGAAAAGCTTTCGCAGGCCCTGACGCCAACCGACCGGGCGGGCTTTGGCACCACGGTGCTGCGGGCCATGGTTGCGGGTGTGCTCAACGCCGAAGTGAACCGGACCGACGAGGCAGAAGGGCTCGCCTGGTCCTTCGATATTCCCCTTACTGCGCTTGATCCCGCCTTTTCGGCGCGGCGCCCGGATGAACAACCCGATTCGGAATAAGTGTGGATTTGCCGCGCAGATTGGACTATAGCAGCGCCAGCCGGCGTGCCGGGCTTTGCCCTGCCGTCGCCTTATCGGCCCTACCTGGACGACATCCCGGCTAGGGCATCCACCATCCTCATTTCGAAAGGATAAGCCCGATGTCGATTACTGCTGAGCGCAAGAGCGCCCTCATCAAGGAATATGCAACCACTGCCAATGATACCGGTTCGCCGGAAGTGCAGGTTGCCATTCTCTCCGAGCGTATCGCCAACCTGACCGAGCACTTCAAGGGCCACAACAAGGATAACCATTCCCGTCGTGGCCTGCTCAAGCTGGTGTCGACCCGCCGCAGCCTGCTCGACTACCTCAAGAAGGTGGACGATGCGCGCTACAAGACCCTGATCGAAAAGCTGGGTCTGCGCCGCTAAGGCAAACAACTTTCCGGCGCGAGAGCCCAGCTCCCGCGCCGGTTTTTGATGGCAGGATGCCATCATCATGACTGGTGGCGCTATTGTCCGTGATGGAACAGCGCCGCGTAGACCGGCGAATGCCGGAGCATGGCAGGATTATTGGCCGCTCCCCTTGCCGCACCTTGCAAGACCGAACCGATCTTGTGCGTTTGCGGCAGTCCTCCTTGAGGAGCTGCTTATTGTCTTGCCCATGTTTCGTCGCTTGCCAGATGAAACAGTGCCTCGTTTTTGAGCGGGCGCCCACATGGGGTGGGTCAGCCGGTGCAGGCACACTGGATCAGTTCACGGGGCTGTCTACCCCCGCGTTCCCGCTGATCCGGCAGAACGGAAAGACGAAAACTCATGACGATCCAATTTGATCACCACAAGGTTGAGCTCAACTGGGGTGGCCAGCCGCTGACGCTGGAAACCGGCAAGATGGCCCGCCAGGCCGATGGCGCCGTGCTCGCCTCGCTGGGCGAAACCGTTGTTCTGGCCACTGTGGTCAGCGCCAAGTCGCCCAAGCCGGGCATCGACTTCTTCCCCCTCACCGTCAACTATCAGGAAAAGTACTTCGCCGCGGGCAAGATCCCCGGTGGCTACTTCAAGCGCGAAGGCCGCCCGACCGAGAACGAAACCCTGGTTTCGCGCCTCATCGACCGCCCGATCCGCCCGCTGTTCCCCGATGGCTACAAGAACGAAACCCAGGTCATCGTCACCGTTCTCCAGCATGACATGGAAAACAATCCGGACGTGCTGGCCATGGTCGCGGCCTCGGCTGCCCTCACCATTTCCGGCGTGCCCTTCATGGGCCCGATCGGCGCGGCTCGCGTTGGTTACGTCAATGGCGAATATGTCCTCAACCTGCCCGTCGACCGCCGCGCTGACTCAAAGCTCGACCTCGTCATGGCCGGCACTGCCGACGCCGTGCTGATGGTTGAATCGGAAGCCCAGGAGCTGTCCGAAGAAGTGATGCTGGGCGCCGTGATGTTCGGCCATGCCGAAAGCCGCAAGGTGATCGACGCCATCATCCAGCTCGCAGAACTCGCCGCCAAGGATGCGCGCGACTACGAACCCGATGACAATTCGGCGCTGGAAGGCGAAATGCTTTCCTTCATCGAAACCGAACTGCGCGCTGCCTACAAGAACACCGCCAAGGAAGCCCGCTACGCCGCCGTTGACGCGGCCAAGGCCAAGGTCAAGGAGCACTTCGCCGCCAAGGTTGAAGACGGCACCTATACCAATGAAGTCATTGGCGCCGTGTTCAAGTCGCTGCAGGCCAAGGTTGTCCGCTGGAACGTGCTCGACACGGGCCTGCGTATCGATGGCCGTGACCTCGTCACCGTCCGCCCGATCGTCTCGGAAGTCGGCATCCTGCCGCGCACCCATGGTTCGGCCGTGTTCACCCGCGGCGAAACCCAGGCGCTGGTCGTTGCCACGCTCGGCACCGGCGAAGACGAGCAGTACATCGACTCGCTCGAAGGCACCCGCAAGGAAAACTTCCTGCTGCACTACAACTTCCCTCCCTATTCGGTGGGTGAAGCTGGCCGCATGGGTTCGCCCGGCCGTCGCGAAATCGGTCATGGCAAGCTTGCATGGCGCGCCATCAACCCGATCCGCCCGACCATCGAAGAATTCCCCTACACGATCCGCGTCGTGTCCGAGATCACCGAGTCCAATGGCTCGTCCTCGATGGCGACCGTCTGCGGCACCTCGCTGGCCCTGATGGATGCCGGCGTGCCGATGAAGCGTCCGGTGGCCGGCATTGCCATGGGCCTGATCCTGGAAGGCGAGAAGTTTGCTGTTCTCAGCGACATTCTGGGCGACGAAGATCACCTCGGCGACATGGACTTCAAGGTGGCCGGTACGGAAGAGGGTGTTACCTCGCTCCAGATGGACATCAAAATCGCCGGCATCACCGAGGAGATCATGAAGATCGCCCTCGACCAGGCCAGGGGCGGCCGCATCCACATCCTGGGTGAAATGGCCAAGGCTCTGGCCGCTTCGCGCGGCGAAGTGGGCGAGTTCGCGCCCCGCATCGAAACCATGAAGATCCCGACCGAGAAGATCCGTGAAGTGATCGGCACCGGCGGCAAGGTGATCCGCGAGATCGTCGAAAAGACCGGCGCCAAGATCAATATCGATGATGACGGCACGATCAAGATTTCGTCTTCGGACGGCAGCCAGATCGATGCGGCCATCAAGTGGATCAAGTCCATCACCGATGAAGCCGAAGTCGGCGCCATCTATCAGGGCACCGTGGTCAAGACCGCCGATTTCGGCGCGTTTGTGAACTTCTTCGGCGCCAAGGATGGCCTCGTGCACATCTCCCAGTTGGCCGAAGCTCGCGTTGCCAAGACCACCGACGTGGTCAAGGAAGGCGACAAGGTCTGGGTCAAGCTGCTCGGCTTTGACGAGCGCGGCAAGGTTCGCCTGTCGATGAAGGTTGTCGACCAGGAAACCGGCAAGGAAATCGTCAAGGAAGCCAAGGAAGACGCTGCCGAATAAGCGGCGTCCGACTGGAATTTTTAAAGGCCCGGAGCGATCCGGGCCTTTTTATTTTGGCACGTAGTCGAAACTCTCCATGCTGGCCCGTCGCTTCAGTGCAAGGGTAAGAGCAAGGAGCACAGCCGTGACACAGGTGATTTTTCTGCACAGTGCCGGACCTCAGGGACCGGGCGAGGGCAGTTCGGCCCTACTGGCAGGGCTGAAGCAGGCATTGCCGCCGGGCATGACTCTCGTGGCTCCGCTCATGCCGGAGCCGGACAATCCCTCGGCAGAGCGCTGGATTGCCGCTATGCAGCAGGTTCTTGCCGGGTTCGAAGGGCCACATATCCTTGTTGGCCATTCACTCGGCGGGTCGATCCTGCTCCAGACCCTGGCGCGGCATGGAATAGGCCAGGGACTCATGGGCGTGGTGCTGCTCAACAGCCCGTTCTGGGGCGCGCCGGGCTGGGCGTTTGAGGATTTTGCATTGACCGAGGGCGACGCAGGGACACTCAAACACCTGCCCCGGCTCCTTGTCTTGCAGGGCGATGCGGATGACGTGGTCTCGCCCGATCATCCTGATCGCTACAAAAAGCTTTTGCCCATTGCCGAGACAGAGACGCTGAAGGGGGTCGATCACGAGGCAGCGGGTGCTGCGCCCCATGTGATCGCCGCCATGCAGAAGGTCTGCCAGATGGGCAAGTGAAGCGAAAAAGCAACACTGCCCTTCCCCATCACATTGTGGCGAGGAACTGCCCTATTCGTGCCACGTTAAGGCTCAGAAGCGTTAATGCAAAGCAGAGGCGCTTTGCGCTCTTTCCGTCTTTCCCCTTTCCGAGGTTCCGCGTTGATTTCCCGCCGCCTGTTCATGATCGGCCTTTCGGCCACTGCGCTGTCCGCCTGCGCCACCAATCGCCAGTCGGTGCCACGCGAGCCCGAGATCGATCCCTATTATCTGCGCATGTATGGCACGGTCATCGGCGAACCCCATCCCGTCGCCGCCATGGATCTGCGCCGTGTCGATCCCAAATGGTGGCGCCAGGAAGTGTCCTATTTCACCAGCGAGCGCCCCGGCACGCTGGTTGTCGATACCCCGGCCCACTACCTCTATCTCGTCATGGAAGGCGGCCGGGCCCTGCGCTACGGCATTGGCGTCGGCAAGGACGAGGCGCTGGTCTTCCGCGGCAATGCCACGATCGGCCGCAAGGCCGAATGGCCGCGCTGGACGCCGACACAGTCCATGATCAAGCGCGAGCCGGAACGCTATGGCCCCTATGCCGGCGGTATGCCCGCGGGCCCCGAAAACCCGCTCGGCCCCCGCGCGCTCTATCTCTACAAGGATGGCCGCGACACTCTGTTCCGTATCCACGGTACCACAGAGCCCTATACAATCGGCACCAATGTTTCGTCGGGCTGTATTCGCCTGATGAACCAGGACATCATTGATCTCTATGCGCGCGTCCCGGTGGGCGCCCGCGTCACGGTGATCAATGCGCCCGCTGGCCAGGGCCCGGTGGCAACACCCGGTCTGGTCCCGGTGGTCTAAACACGATGCCGGGTAGCAGCCCGGCTCAGGAATTCAGGAATTGCCGGGGCGATCGGATCATACCGTAGTCACCCGCTTCCGGCATACAAAGGCCCGCTCACTCCTCCGAGCGGGCCTTTTTTATTGGCCGGGAACTTCCGTTGCGAGTCGCCTCTATCACAGCGCCAAAACAAAAAGGGCGCAGCTTACGCCACGCCCTTTTGATCTGAAAATGCCAGATGATTACAGCGAACGCTGGACCGTTTCGACGCGGAAGCATTCGATGACGTCGTTGGCGCGGATGTCTTCGTAGTTTTCGAAGGCCATGCCGCATTCCTGGCCCATGGCCACTTCCTTGACTTCGTCCTTGAAGCGCTTGAGCGTCTTGAGCTTGCCTTCGTGGATGACCACGTCGTCGCGCAGCAGGCGCACGCCGGCGCCGCGTTCCACGATGCCTTCGGTGACCTGGCAGCCGGCGACCTTGCCGACCTTGGTGATCTGGAAGACTTCGAGGATTTTGGCGTAACCGATAAAGGTTTCGCGGCGTTCGGGCTTCAGGAGGCCGCTCATGGCGTTCTTCACGTCATCCACGAGGTCGTAGATGATGTTGTAGTAGCGGATTTCGATGCCGTCGCGGGTGGCCAGGTCCGAGGCCTGCTTGTTGGCGCGGACATTGAAGCCGATGACGATGGCGTTCGAAGCCGAAGCCAGGGTGACATCGGATTCGGTGATGCCGCCCACGCCCGAGAACAGGATCTGGGCCGAAACCTCATCGGTCGAGAGCTTGTTGAGGGACGCCGCAATCGCTTCGACCGAACCCTGCACGTCGCCCTTGATGATCAGCGGGAACTTGGCAATGCCAGCGACCTTGAGCTGGTTCATCATCTGCTCAAGGCTGGTCGCGCCGCCACCAGCGGTCTTTTCGCGGATGGCGCGCTGGCGATATTCGGTCACTTCGCGGGCACGGGCTTCGGTTTCGACCACCGAGAAGCGGTCGCCCGCGCTCGGCACGCCGGTAAAGCCCAGCACTTCCACCGGAATGGAAGGCCCTGCTTCCTTGACCTGCTCGCCCTTGTCGTTGATCAGGGCGCGGACACGGGCAAATTCGGTGCCGGCAACGAGAATGTCGCCGACGCGGAGCGTGCCGCGCTGCACCAGAACCGTCGCCACGGCACCACGGCCGCGATCGAGCTTGGCTTCGATGACGAGACCCTCGGCGCGGCCATCGCGGGCCACCTTGAGCTCGAGCACTTCGGCCTGCAGCAGAATGGTTTCGAGCAGCTTGTCGAGACCGGCCTGGGTCTTGGCCGAAACTTCCACATCGAGCACTTCGCCGCCCATGGATTCCACGAACACTTCGTGCTGCAAGAGCTCGGTGCGAACGCGGGTCGGGTTGGCTTCGGGCTTGTCCATCTTGTTGATGGCCACGATGATCGGAACACCAGCCGCCTTGGCGTGCTTGATGGATTCGATGGTCTGGGGCATGACGCCGTCATCGGCAGCCACGACCAGAACAGCAATATCGGTGGCCTGGGCACCACGGGCACGCATGGCGGTAAACGCCTCGTGGCCCGGGGTATCGAGGAAGGTGATCTTGCTGCCGTTCTTTTCGACCTGATAGGCGCCGATATGCTGGGTGATGCCGCCGGCTTCGCCCGAAACCACATTGGCTTCGCGGATGGCGTCGAGCAGCGAGGTCTTGCCGTGGTCGACGTGACCCATAATGGTCACGACCGGTGCACGATCGGTCAGATCCTCGGCCTTGTCGTCCGAAGCGATGTCATAGAGGCCTTCTTCAACGTCGGCATCGCTGACGCGCTTGACCGTGTGGCCCAGCTCGCTGGCAATGAGTTCGGCCGTATCAGCGTCGATCACATCATTGATGGTGGCCATCTGGCCCTGCTGCATCAGCATCTTGATGACGGTGACGGAGCGTTCGGCCATGCGGTTGGCCAGTTCGGCAACCGTGATGACTTCGGGAATGGTCACTTCGCGGATGAGCTTTGGCGCATCCTGCTGGTTGCGGCCCATCTTCTTGTCGCGGCGACGGCGCATGGCGGCCAGCGAGGGACCGCGATCACGATCACTCTCGGTGGTGGCGCTGGCGACGGTCAGGCGGCCGCGGGCATTGGAATCCCCGGCAGACCGGCGCGCGGGGCGCTCAGGCTGGGCGCGCGATGCGCGGCGGGCATTTTCGAGTTCGGCTTCCGAAGTCGGACGAACCTGCGGCGCGCCAGTACGGGTGCGGCGGCCATCGGCCTCACTCGGCGGCGCGGGCGGCACATTGCCGATCGGGGCCATGCCGGAGCCGGCCGGACGGCGTTCGCCGGCAGGGCGGGTGGCCGTACCGGCAGGGCGGCGTTCGCTGCCCGGACGCAGGGCGGCGCCGGCACCACGCTCGGATTCCGGGCGGGTATTGGACGGACGCTCGGCGCGCGGCGGACGGGGAGGCTGGCCGGGACGGCCGGCGACAACACGCACGCTTGACGGGCCGGCATTGCGCTGGCTCTGGGGCACGAATTCTTCCGCTGCCGGCCGGGCGGGCTCAGCCGGTGGCGCGGCTTCAGGCGCTGCGGATTCTTCGGCGCGACGGGCTTCATCGGCCTGGCGGCGCTCTTCTTCCTGACGGGCGGCTTCCTCGCGCACCTGACGGCGGCGATTATCGTCCTCGATGCGACGTGCCTCTTCGGCAGCGAAGCGCTCGCGATCTTCGGCCTGGCGGGCGCCGGCTGAGGCCAGCGCCTGGCGGCGGGCTTCGGCTTCGGCAGCGCTGAGGCCGAGCGGGGCGCGGTTCTGCTGCTGCATGGGGCGACCCTGCGGACGGCCCTGACCCGATGGCGGGCCCGAACGGCCGCCGGCGCCTGGACCGGGCTGGCCGGCAGGCTTGGGCACGACGCGTGTCCGCTTCTCCACGACCACTGTTGATCGTGACGGTCCGCGCGACATGCCGGGACGGTTCCCCAGGCCGGGGCCACCCTTGAGGGTCAGCGTCTTCTTGGCGCCGTCGTCGGAACGCTTGTCGTCGTTATCAGCCATACTTCCTATCGTCTTTCGTCCTGTTCCGCGGACAAAAGCACACCGGACGCCGCAGAGCGGTCGGTGTCTTCATCCATCGGTTGGGCGTTGTATCGGGCCAGTCGAGAGGCCTTTTGCACCGCCGATTGGGCTGCTGCGCCCGTCATGAGGGCAGCATGTATCACATTTTCAAGTCCAAGTGCCAAACCCATTTGCGCACTTGAGAGCGATTCAAAATGCGGCACGGCGGACATGTTCATTCCGCTTTCGCGCCGCGCATGATTGAGGGCGCGCAGGGCCACCAGCATCTTGTTGCGCCCGTCGCCAGCCGCGTCGCTGGCGGTCAGGAGGGCGATGGCCTCATTGGCCTCCATGGCGCCACGAACCTTCATGGCACCGGAGACAAATTGGCCGGCCTTGCGGGCCATGCCCAGCGCCGAGAGCAGACGCTGCTCAAACCGGAGCCGGGTGAGATCGGCCAGATCATCGGGCACAGTCACGGCAGTTTTAAGACTGCGCGCAAATGCCTTTTTCTTGACGGCCTCGGCCACGGCTTCATGGCTGAGGCTGATCCAGACGCCCCGTCCTTCGGCCTTGGCCTCAACATCGGGCACCAGCACATCATCGGGCCCCACGACGAAACGCACGAGCTCATCCACGGGCTTTTCAAGCCGGGTCAGCGCGCAGGTTCTGGTCATGTCAACGGGCCGGGCCAAGGCGGGAGCCTTGCGGGGGAAGCGGCCTTAGACCGCCTCCTCCTCCGTGGTTTCTTCAAGGCCTTCGCCAGCGACATCCTCGGCGCTGATCCAGCCGGCCTTGATACGGGCCTGCATGATCATGTCCTCAGCTTCCTCGCGCGAAACGGGGAAGTCCTTGAA
>JAEYTY010000047.1 GCA_023433775.1 Pseudomonadota bacterium
AAGCTGGTATTGCCGCCACGCGTATCGGTGAGGCCCGGACCCGTGGTGATCACGTCGTTGAAGGCAACACCGGCACCGATACCGACATAACCGAAGGCACCGCCTGCAGCGCCATAGCCCATTTCACCGAAGCCGAAGTCGTAATAGGCGTTGGCCAGTGCGACGGTGGAGCGCAGCGACAGCTTGTGGACGCCGTTTGCCAGATTGGTCGAGCCGGCGATAGTCGCCTGCATACCTTCATTGGCAATACGATCAACGGTCACGTCGAAGCGCATACCGTCGCCCGTTTCGTAGCCGATACCAGCGCCGATCGAGTAGCCGTAGCCCCAGCCATCAATGGCGAACACGGTGGTTGGCGTGCCAGTCGGGTGGTTCACTTCCTTGGCCCAGAGACCATTCCAGCCGGCGCTGCCGCGGAGGTAGAGCGAACCGCTATAGCCATAGTCCACGTCCGGGACTTCGATGATCGGCGGGTAGTAAGGCATATCGGCGGCGATTGCCTGGCCAGCGATGGAGGTGGCTCCTGCCACCAGGATCGCAGCGATGAGCTTGCGCATGTTCTCGGTCCTTTTTTGCCACGACAGGTGTCGATTTAAAGGCAGTTTAGGACGAGTTTCTTAAATCTCACTTAACCCTAAGATTTAACCCTAACTTCTTGTATTCGTTAAGATATCGTTAGGTTCTGTGGCGGCTAGGCAATCTGCTTGATGGCCGTTTCGATCTGGCCCACGACAGTGGCGACGAGGGCCGCATCGTCGGCTTCGCCCATGACGCGGATGACAGGTTCGGTGCCTGAAGCGCGCACGACAAGACGCCCGCCCTTGCCCAGCATGGCCTGGCCATCGGCAATGGCCTGGATGACCTGCTGATGCTCCAGCGGCTTGCCGGACTTGAATTTGACGCTGCGCAGAAGCTGCGGGACTTTCTCGAAGCGGGCGCAGATTTCCGAAATCGGCTTCTGCTTTTCCTTGAGCACGGCCAGCAATTGCAGGGCGGCGACGAGGCCGTCGCCCGTCGTGGTGAAATCGGACAGGATGATGTGGCCCGATTGCTCGCCGCCAACATTAAAGCCCTTGGCACGCATGGCTTCGAGCACATAGCGGTCGCCGACCTGGGTCCGCTCCAGCGTGAGGCCCAGATTGTTGAGGTGCCGTTCGAGCCCAAGATTTGACATGACGGTGGCGACGATGCCGCCGCCGACCAGCATCTGGCGCTCCATCCAGCTTTCGGCAATCACCGCCATGAACTGGTCGCCATCGACCACATGGCCCTTTTCGTCAACGACAATCACCCGGTCGGCATCACCATCGAGTGCAATGCCGATATCGGCGCGCACTTCCTTGACCTTGGCCGCCACGGCCTCGGGGGCGGTGGAGCCGACCTTGTGATTGATGTTGAAACCATCGGGCTCTGCGCCGATGGTGAAGACTTCAGCGCCCAGTTCCCAGAGGGCAATGGGGGCGACCTTGTAGGCGGCGCCATTGGCGCAATCGAGCACAACGCGGAGGCCAGCGAGATCGGTGTTTCGCGGCAGGGTGCGCTTTGCGTATTCGATATAGCGGGTGCGGGCTTCCTCGTCGCGATGGGCGCGGCCAATGTCGCGTCCGCGCGCCAGATATTTCGTCATGTCGCCATCGATCAGCTTTTCGATCTCAAGCTCAAGCTCGTCGCTGAGCTTGTAGCCATCGGGACGGAACAGCTTGATGCCATTGTCCTCATAGGCATTGTGAGAGGCAGAAATCATGACGCCGAGATCAGCGCGCAGGGAACGGGTCAGCATGGCGACGGCCGGGGTCGGCATGGGGCCGAGCAGATAGACGTCCATGCCAACAGCGGTGAAACCGGCGGTCAACGCCTGCTCGATCATATAGCCGGAGCGGCGCGTATCCTTGCCGATGACGACGCGGTTGCGGTGGTCGCCGCGGACGAATTTGGTACCGGCGGCCATGCCGACCTTGAGAGCCAGATCCGGCGTCAGCTTGTCGCCATTGGCGAGGCCACGAATGCCGTCGGTGCCGAAATATTTGCGTACCATGTTGTGTCTCCGCCTGCGGCCAGTCCGGATGGTGGCATACACCTGTCGCTATTGCCGCGCAATTCACGTGAGGCTTTTGAACCCCTGTCGTGCGGGATGAAAACCCCGACATGGGGGTGCCAGTGCCATACTGCGGGCAACAGCCTGCGTCGATTTTAGCGCGGCTCCGGCAGGCGGGGATAGGAAAGGGCCACCCGAAGGTGGCCCTGATGTTTGATCAGCTTTCCGGCTGAGGTTCCATACCCGGTTCCGGCGGTGCATCGGGGCGCTTCTTGCCCGACTTGCCGGCGGAGGGAACGCCCGAGGCCTTGGGGGCCGCGGTGCCATTGTCGTCGGGGCGCACGGGCTGCTTGCCATCCATGAGGGCGCGCAGTTCGTCGCCGGTCAGGGTCTCGTATTCAAGCAGGGCCTGGGCAATCGCTTCCCACTGGTCGTGGTAGGTGGTGAGGATTTCCTTGGCCGAAGCCTCGCCATCCTCGATCAGCTTGCGCACTTCCTGGTCGATGATCCGGGCCGTGTCGTCCGACATGTGCTGGGACTGCGTGACCGAATGGCCCAGGAACACTTCCTGGTCGTTCGACTTGTAGCGCACGCGACCGAGCTTTTCGCTCATGCCCCATTCCATGACCATGGAGCGGGCCAGGCTGGTCGCCATCTGGATATCGCCCGAAGCGCCAGAGGTGACCTTTTCCGGGCCGAACTTGATGATCTCGGCTTCGCGGCCACCGAAGAGCATGGTGAGACGGGCCAGGGCCTTTTCACGGCTGAACGAATAGGAGTCGCTTTCAGGCAGGGTCATCACCATGCCCAGAGCGCGACCGCGCGGAATGATCGTCGCCTTATGGATCGGATCGATGCCGGCAACCTTGAGCGCGATGATGGCGTGGCCGGCTTCGTGATAGGCGGTCAGCTTCTTCTCGTCCTCGGACATGGCCATGGTGCGACGCTCGGCGCCCATCATGATCTTGTCCTTGGCGTCTTCGAATTCCTGATGGGTGACGAAGCGCTTGTTGCGCCGCGCCGCCATGAGGGCGGCCTCGTTGACGAGGTTCATGAGATCCGCGCCGGAGAAACCGGGCGTGCCGCGAGCCAGAACCTTCAGGTCCACATCGGGCGCCAGCGGCACCTTGCGGACGTGAACTTTCAGAACCTTTTCGCGGCCCGACACGTCGGGGTTGGGCACAACGACCTGGCGGTCAAAGCGGCCGGGACGCAGCAGGGCCGGGTCCAGAACGTCAGGACGGTTGGTGGCGGCGATCAGGATGATGCCTTCATTGGCTTCAAAGCCGTCCATCTCGACGAGGAGCTGGTTGAGGGTCTGTTCGCGTTCGTCGTTGCCGCCGCCCAGACCGGCGCCACGCTGGCGGCCGACGGCGTCGATTTCGTCGATGAAGATGATACAGGGCGCATTCTTCTTGGCCTGTTCGAACATGTCGCGGACGCGAGAGGCGCCAACGCCGACGAACATTTCAACGAAGTCGGAACCCGAAATGGTGAAGAAGGGCACATTGGCTTCGCCAGCAACCGAGCGGGCCAGCAGTGTCTTACCGGTGCCCGGAGGGCCGACCAGCAGCACGCCGCGTGGAATGCGACCGCCGAGGCGCTGGAATTTGCCGGGATCGCGCAGGAATTCGACGATTTCCTCAAGATCCTGCTTGGCTTCGTCCACGCCGGCAACGTCTTCAAACGTCACCTTGCCCTGGGTTTCGGTCAGGAGCTTGGCGCGCGACTTGCCAAAGCCCATGGCGCCGCCGCGGCCGCCACCCTGCATCTGCCGGATGAAGAAGAACCAGACGCCGATGATGACGATGAAGGGCAGCCAGCTTGAGAGCAGGATCGACCAGAAGGGGCTCGATTCCGGCTCACGCGCGGTGATATTGACGCCACGGCTTTCCATGCGGCTGACGATGTCGGCGCCATCGGGAATGATGGTTTCAAAGCGGCTGCCGTCATTGAGGACACCGGAGACCACATTATTGGTGATGGTCACGCTGCTGATGCGGCCGCCGTCGACGTCGCTGACAAACTGGCTGTAGCTCTTGTCAGCCACAGACACGGAGCGGGTCGAGGACTGGTAAACCTGGAACAGGCCCATCAGCATAAAAAGAATGACCAGCCAGATGGCAAAGTTGCGGAAGTTTCCGTTCATCGAGTCCTGTCCCGGAGAGGCCAGCCTGCATAGCGGCGGCGTTTTGGGGAATGTAAGACCCTCATTGGGGCGTTACAAGGGCAAGACCTCGTCTGTTCGGGCGTCTCCGTCCAGTCATAATGTCGCGACGGGTTAACAGGTTGTGGTGTCTCCATAAGGTCATGACTTGGCGCCGGGCGGCGCTTCCGTCCCCGGTTTTGCTTTAGTCGATGGAGCCCCGAGACGGATTCCGCCTCAGAAACTAAAAAACGAGACGAAAACCGCCTCGGGGCGCCGGGATTTCTGGCGAGGGGAGTTTCCTAGGGGGATGTTGCCATCACGAACCCATCTCCGAGCCCGGCCTCCGATAACGATAACGAGGCCCCCCGACTGTCGCCGGGCGGTGATCGTTGCAACCCCATCCTTGCCCGGCTGATG